>NZ_JAFKRK010000027.1:0-23028 GCF_019038535.1 Synechococcus sp. CCAP 1479/9
GGGCGCCGCGATGAAGGCGACGATGAAGCAGATGGTGGCGGCCAGCAGGGTGGGGATCATCAGCACACCGAACCAACCGACGTAGAGGCGGTTGTTGGTGGAGGTGACCCACTCACAGAACTGGTTCCACACCGAAGCGCCGGAGCGCTGCTGGAGAGTGGCGGTCATGAGTGCATGAAAGAGTGCCGTCAGGCGGAAGCGCTTTCGCGCCGGCCGTGGGCGTAAGGAAGGGCGACGGATCGCCTCAAGGCAATGTAACAGACCATTGCGGCGTGTGAGGCGGCGTTCATGAAGAAAAGATGAGCTTCCCGCCTGGCCTGGCCCCCCTGCCGCTGCTAGGAGGTGAGGTGCTCCGGTCATAACGCCCTGCCGCCGATGGTCTCGCGTTCGTCGCTTCCTCCCCAGCCGCCGCGTCGCCGCCTGCGCGGGCCGTTGCCCACCCTGCTGCTGCTCCCCCTGCTGGCGGCCGGTTGCCAGGGCCTGCCCAATCCCGAGAGCCGCCGCATCGACCAGCTCGAACTCAAGATCCAGCAGCTCGAGCAGCGGCTCAACAAGGCCGACCTGCGTCCCGACACCGCCGATCCGGCCGGCAAGCCCCCCGCCGGCGTGGTCAAGTCCCTGACCCTGCGCACCGACACCGAGGACGACCGGCTGCGCATCTACTGGGCCGACGGCAGCAAGACCGACCTCCCCTGCACCAAGGAACAGACCACCCTCGTCTGCGGATGACCATGACCTCCCCTTCCCTGCGGCCCCTGCTGGGCTGCCTGGCCCTGCTGCTGGCCGTCCCCCTGGTGGGGGCCTCCCCGGCCCGGGCCCAGATGACCCAGGAACAGGCCTTCCAGCGGGGCCGCGCCGCGAACCTGGCCCGGATGCGGGCCGAGGTGATCAACGGCGGCCTCGGGGTCTACCGGCCCGCCCTCTGCATGTACGAGCGCAGCGGCGGCAACTGCCTGGTGCGCGCCGATGCCGAGGGTTTCCTGTTCCGCTTCTACGGCGGCGTCCCCGGCTGGGCCCAGCTCGGCCTGCCGCCCTCGGTGGAAACGGAGATCCTCGTCGCCCCGGATGGACGCAGCGTCGTGAACGTCCTCTACAACGGCGTGCCCCGCTCCCAGCCCGCCGCCACCGGCCAGCCCCAGGCTCAGCCCGGGCTCTGAAGCTCCCGGGCCAGATCAGCCAGGGCCTGGCCCCAGCCCGGCTCCACCGGCCAGAACTCCCGCCGGGTGAGGCTGAGGGCGATGCCCTTCTCGCCGTAGGCCGCCTCGTTGATGAACACGGCCCAGACGGGCCCGGCCTCCTGGTCTTCCCGCGGGTGGTAGGGAATCGTGGCGCCCTCGGCCGTCAGGAACAGGGGATCGCCGGCGGCGATCGGCTGCCAGTCGCGGTTCTGGCGCTGGGGATGCACCACCGCCGCCGGGGTGCCGTCGCCATGGCGGGGCAGATCGAGGCTGCCCAGGTGCCGGTGCACCACTAGCCCGTCGGGCTGGCGCAGGGTTCCGCTGCGGGCCTCCGCCAGCACCTCCAGGGCCGCCTCCAGGGCCAGCTGGCTCTGCCGGCAGATCGGTTCCTGGATCACGCCCTGGGGCACCGGGCCCACCTCCACCACCAGCCCGCAGGGCCAGCGCTCCACCAGGTAACCGGTCTGGGCCCGGTCCTGCTCATGCAGGTAGATCGGCAGGCCCAGGCGTCGCTGCACGCCCGCCGCCAGGGCCAGATCGGCGGGCCGCCGGCCGTAGACCACCAGGCTGCTGCCCATGGCGGCGGTGGTGCTGTGCAGATCGAGGGCCACCAGGCAGGGGGCGCTGCCCCCTGGCCCATGGCGGGCCAGCAGCTCCCGGGCCCGCTCCAGTTCCCGGTCCCCTGGCCCGGGGGCGTCCAGGCGGTCCGGCACGAAGCTGCGGTTGAGGTCCTGGTCGAGGTAGCGCACCCCGGCGGCATGGGCGGCGGGGTTGCCCAGCACCAGCTCCAGGGCAAGGCCACGGCTCTGCAGCAGCGCCGGGTGCCGTCGCCAGGCCTCCAGCAGCCAGGGCGCGTTGCGCTCGTTGCCGTGGGTGCCCCCCACCACCATCACCCGGCCCGACACCATCGCCTGCTCGCTCACAGGTCCCAGCCTGGCGCAGAGTCAGGGCAGCGAACCGTGATGTCCATGGCCCCGCCCGCTCCGCTGGTGCGCTCCGCCCGGCAGCTCTGGCAGTGCCAGTGGCGCCTGCTGATGGGGGGGCTCGGCCCCGCCGACGGCCAGGGCCGCTACCGCCGGCCGGCCGGGGCCTTCACCGCCCTGCCGCCGGTGCCGGAGGACGCCGCCGAAGCCCGCAGCCACGTGCTGATCGTGGGCCGCAGCTGCCCCTGGGCCCATCGGGCCTGGATCACCTGGAGCCTGCGGGGCCTGGCCCCGATGATCGAGAGGGTGGTGGTGGTTCCCGATCCGGACGCCGGGCGCTGGCGGTTCAGCGAGCCCTTCGAGGGCTGCGGCACCCTGCTCGAGCTCTACCGCCGCTGCGGCGCCGATCCCCGCGCCCGGGCCACCGTGCCGGCCCTCTATTCGCGGCGAACGGGGACGATCCTGGTGAACGAGAGCGCCCGCCTGATCGAGCTGCTCAACGCCTGGCCCGCGGCGCCCGAAGCTCCGGACCTGGCCCCGCCGGCGGACCTGCCGGCGATCAGCGCCTGGCGGGAGCGCCTGCAGGGGGATGTCAACGACGGGGTGTACCGCTGTGGCTTCGCCCGCAACCAGGCGGCCTACGACGAGGCCGAGGCGGCCCTGTTCGAGACGCTGGAGGCCGTCGAGGCCAGCCTCGCCTCCTGTGGTGAGGGTGGCGGCTGGCTGTGTGGCGGCCCCGCCCCGAGCCTGGCGGACGTGGTGCTGTTCCCCAGCCTGATCCGCATGGAACTGGTTTACGCGCCCCTGTTCGGCTGCAGCCGCAAGCCCCTCTGGCAGCTGCCCCGGCTGTGGGACTGGCGGCGCCGCTTCCACGCCCTGGAGGGGGTGGCCGCCACCTGCTTCCCGACGGCCTGGCGGACCGACTACTTCGGGGCCCTGTTCCCCCTCCACCCCTCCGGCATCGTCCCGGCGGGACCGGACCTGGCCACACTGGTAGGCAGCCCGCCCCCGGCCGCCCCCGGCACCCCCATCCGATGAGCAGCACCCTGGCCACCCCGGACGGCGCCGACCCCGTCTTCGAGGGGGTGTATGGCACCTTTTCGATCACCGCCACCGACCGCCGCGAGGTGCTCGGCTACCGGCTGGCCCTCACGGCCGTGGCCCTCGGCCAGCTGGCCCTGCTGGCCCAGTGGCGCCAGCTGGGCCCCGACCTGCTCTGGCCCTGGTTGCTGGTGATGGCGGCCGGGCTGGGCCTGGCCCTGCGCTGGATCCACATCTACCTGCGCCCCCTGCACCGGGCCCTGCAGCTGTTCTGGCTGGCGGGCTGCCTGGGCGGGGTGCTGCTGGCCCTGCGGGCCGGACCGGACCAGATGCTCCCCGCCCTGGCCCAGCAACCCCTGTGGATCCTGGCGGTGGGGCCCTACTTCGCCGCCCTGGCCGGCATCGGCTTCAAGGAGTTCTTCTGCTTCCAGCGCCCCGAGGCGATCGGGGTCACCCTGCTGCTGCCCCTGGCCCTGCTCGGCCGCCTGGCCGGCGTGCTCAGCCCGGCCACCACCGCCAGCCTGCTGGCGGCCGAGGCCCTGCTGCTGCTGGTGCTTTGCCTGCGCAAGTTCCCAATGCCGGCGGCGGCGGATGTGGGCGACAAGAGCGTCTTCGCCCACCTGGAGCAGCAGCGCCAGGGGCAGGGCCCGTCCGTCGAAGCCCCATGAGCCTGATCAGCCTGGTGGGGGCCGCCAAGGACTTCGGCCTGCGCAGCCTGTTCGCCGACCTCGATCTGCACGTGGGCGAGCGGGACCGGCTGGGGCTGATCGGCCCCAACGGCGCCGGCAAGAGCACCCTGCTGCGGGTGCTGGCGGGCCTCGAACCGCTGGATCGGGGCGAGCGTCGTTGCCATGCCCGCACCCGGGTGGTGCTGCTCGACCAGGAGCCCCGGCTGGATCCGGCCCTGACCGTGCTGGAACAGGTGTTCGCCGGTGACGGGGAGGCCATGGCCCTGCTGCGGGAGTACGCCGGGGTGAGCCACCAGCTGGCCCTCCATCCAGAGGACGACCAGCTCCTGGCCCGCCTCAGCGCCCTGCAGCACCGCATGGACGGCTGCCAGGCCTGGGATCTGGAGCGCCGCTGCCGCGAGGTGCTGGAGCGCCTGGGCATCGACGCGGCCCACCAGGAGCGGACGATCGGCGAACTCTCCGGCGGCAACCGGCGCCGCGTCGCCCTGGCGGCGGCCCTGGTCGCCGAACCCGAGGTGCTGCTCCTTGATGAACCCACCAACCACCTCGATGCCGAGGGGGTCGAGTGGCTGCAGAGCTACCTGGATCGCTTCGCCGGCGCCCTGGTGCTCGTCACCCACGACCGCTACCTGCTGGATCGGGTCACCCGGCGGATCGTGGCGGTGGATCGGGGCGAGGCCCGCCCCTATGAGGGCAACTACGGCACCTACCTGGCCCTGAAGGCGGCCGAGGAGGAGGCGGAAGCGTCCACCGCCGCCAAGCTCAAGGGGACCCTGCGGCGGGAACTGGCCTGGATGCGCCAGGGCCCCAAGGCCCGCAGCACCAAGCAGAAGGCCCGGCTGCAGCGCATCGATGCCCTGCTGGAGGCCCCCACCCGCCAGGGGCGGACCAGCCTGGCGATGGCCGCCACCGCCCGGCGCATCGGCAAGCGGGCGATCACCGCCGAGGGCCTGGCGGTGGCCGTGGGCGAGCGCACCCTGCTGCGAGATTTCAGCTACGACTTCAGCCCCGAGGACCGGGTGGGGATCATCGGGCCCAACGGGGCCGGCAAATCCAGCCTGCTGGAGGTGATCGCCGGCCGCCGCCCCCCCAGCGAGGGCCTGCTGGAGCTGGGGGCCACGGTGAAGCTGGCCTACTTCGACCAGCACAGCGACGTGCTGCTGGCCAAGGACGGCAAGCGCAAGGTGATCGAGGTGGTGCAGGAGGCCGCCAGCCGGGTGCAGGTGGACGGGGTGGAGCTGACGGCCTCCCAGCTGCTGGAGCGGTTCCTGTTTCCCCCCGCCCAGCAGCACCAGCCGGTGGCCAAGCTCTCCGGGGGCGAGCGCCGGCGTTTGCACCTCTGCCGGCTGTTGATCGAGGCCCCCAACGTGCTGCTGCTGGACGAGCCCACCAACGACCTCGACGTGCACACCCTGAGCGTGCTGGAGGACTTCCTCGAGGATTTCCGCGGCTGTGTGGTGGTGGTCTCCCACGACCGCTGGTTCCTGGACCGCACCGTCGACCGCCTGTTCCACTTCGAGGCGGGCCGGCTGGAGCGCTTCGAGGGCAACTACACCAGCTGGCTGGAGCGGCGGGCCCAGGCCCCGGCCACCGCCCCTGGGCAGGCCCCCGGTCCTGCCGCCGTCCTTGGGGCCACCCCGCAGGACGCCAGGGGAGCAACGCCAGCGGCCAAGGCGGCGGCCGGGCCCCGGCGACGCAGCTTCAAGGAGGCCCGGGAGCTGGAGCGCCTGGAGAGCGAACTGCCGGAGCTCGAGCAGCGCCGCCGGGAGCTGGAGCAGCACCTGGCGGCCCCCAGCGGCCCGGACTACGCCCGACTGGAGGCCCTGACCCACGAGCTGGCGGCCCTGGTGGAGCGGATCGCCGCCGCCGAGGAGCGCTGGCTAACGCTCAGCGAGCTGGCAGCCTGAGCGCCGGCGCCGGTGCGGGTGGGGCACCTCCAGGAGCCCCGCCCCATCGGCGATCCGGGGGGGCAGGCCACAGACCGGCCCGGCGGGCTCCGGCAGCAGCCAGGGCTGGCGCTGCACCCGGGCACCCCGGGCTTCGTCCTGCTGCATCGCCGTGGGCTTGTAGTCGTCCACGCTGCGGTGGGCCGCCATCTGGTCCCCCATGCGGCGCAGGTAGAGATCCTGGTACCACTGCACCGCGTCGGCCTGGAAGGCCTCCAGGGCCGCCTGGAGGCTGGCGAAGCGCTGGCTGACGAGTCCGCTGGGAGCGCACTGTTTCCAGACCAGCACCTCCTCGAAGCCGAGGCCCCGGCGCCACTGGCGCTGCTCCGAGAGGTAGCAATGGGTTTCGGGACCGTTGATCCAGAAGAGCCGGCCGTGCTCGTCGATGAAATGCCGTTCCCGCCGCTTGCTGATGCGTGTCATGGGCCAACCGGGGCACTGTCCATTCCGCTGCTAGCCACGGACAAGCCTCCACCGCAGCCGCCGGCGCCGGGTTTGCAACGCTCAGACCCCGGCCGGGGGGTGTGAGGAGACCCACAGGAGACGGCGATACCCCGGCCCCGACCGTATGGTGTCTGCGGTGAGTTCCGACCCGTGACGGCCGGTTTTTGCATGAAGACGATCGACGATCACATCGAGAAGGACAAAGTCGAGATCGAATCGGCCAAGGCCGACGGCAATCTCGGCAAGGTGCGCCACCTCGAAGAGGAGCTCAAGGCCCTCAACGAGTACAAGGAGCACCACCCCGAGGACAGCCACGACCCCAGCCCCCTGGAGGTCTACTGCGACCTCAACCCCGAAGCCCCCGAGTGCCGCGTCTACGACGACTGATCACGCGACGCTCACGGATCGGCCCACGCTGACAGGGGCTTTCCTGGCGCGGGCCTGATCAGGGTTCAGGCGATGCCCAGCTGCGCCCACACGGCGGCCAGCAGGGCATCGAGGCCCTGGGATGCCGCCGCAGAGATCACCAGGGGCGGTTCGCCGGTGTGGGCCGCGATGGCCGCCACCAGCTCCTCGAGTTCGGTGGCATCACGGAGCTCCATCTTGTTGAGCACCACCAGGCGCGGGCGATCGCTGAGGCCGTGGCCGTAGGCGGCCAGCTCCTCCTCCACCACCTGCAGATCCGCCAGCACATCTTCCGCACCCGCATCGACCAGATGCAGCAGCAGCCGGGTGCGCTCGATGTGGCGCAGGAACTCATGGCCCAGGCCGGCCCCGCGCGCCGCCCCCGCGATCAGACCCGGGATGTCGGCGAACACGGTGCCGTCTCCGCTCGGCCGCCGCACCACCCCCAGGTTGGGCACCAGGGTGGTGAAGGGGTAGTCGGCGATCTTGGGCCGGGCCGCCGAGAGCACGGCGATCAGGGTGCTCTTGCCGGCATTGGGCAGGCCGATGATCCCCACCTCGGCCAGCAGCTTGAGTTCCAGCTGCAGCAGCCATTCCTCCCCCTCCTTGCCCTCGGTGAACTTCTCCGGCGCCCGGTTGCGGTTGCTGAGGTAGTGGGCGTTGCCCAGGCCCCCCCGGCCCCCGGCCGCCACCAGCAGCTCCTCGCCGGCGTTGGTGAGATCCCCCAGCAGGATGCCGGTGCGGCAGTCGCGCACCTCCGTGCCGCAGGGCACCCGGATCGTCAGGGTGGAGGCACTGGCCCCGCTGGAGCGATTCGGTCCGCCGCGGCGGCCATCGTCGGCGGCGAACAGGCGCCGGTACTTGAAATCCAGCAGGGTCTGGAGGTTGGCATCGGCGACGAGGAGCACGTCACCGCCGCGGCCCCCGTCGCCACCGGAGGGCCCGCCTGCGGGGACGTACTTCTCACGACGGAAGGCCACGATGCCGTCGCCGCCGCGGCCGGCGCGCACGGCGATGCGGGCCTGATCGATGAACTGCAAGGAAGGGGTTCGGCCGGGGCTCGGATGAGGAACAACCCTAGGATCCCCCGGTTGCACCCCTGGTTTGGCCGAGGTCCGTTTCGAGAAGGTCGGCAAGACCTACCCGCCCCGTCGCGGCGGCAGCCCGGTGGAGGTGCTGCGCCAACTCGACCTGCACATCCAGGACGGTGAATTCCTCGTGCTGGTGGGCCCCTCGGGCTGCGGCAAGAGCACCCTGCTGCGGCTGCTGGCCGGGCTGGAGGCCACCACCGAGGGCGAGATCTACGTCGGGGAACGCCCCGTGAGCCGGCTGCGGCCGGCCCAGCGCGACGTGGCGATGGTGTTCCAGAGCTACGCGCTCTATCCCCACCTGAGCGTGGCCGACAACATCGGCTTCGGCCTGCGGCGCAGCCGCCACCGCAGCCTGCCCCAGCAGCTGCAGGACAGCCTGCACCGGTCCACCCGAGGCCTGCCGGCCCCCCTGCGGATCGACTCCGAGCGGGAGCGCCGCATCGCGGCGCGCATCGACGAGGTGGCCGCCACCCTGGAGCTGGGGCCGCTGCTGGAGCGCCGGCCCAAGGAGCTCTCCGGCGGCCAGAAGCAGCGGGTGGCGCTGGGTCGGGCCATCGCCCGCCAGCCGGCGGTGTTCCTGATGGATGAGCCCCTCAGCAACCTGGACGCCAAGCTGCGCACCGGCACCCGCACCCAGATCGTCGAGCTGCAGCGGCGCCTGGGCACCACCACCCTCTATGTCACCCACGACCAGGTGGAGGCCATGACCATGGGCCACCGCATCGCCGTGCTCAACGAGGGCCGGCTGCAGCAGCTGGGCACCCCGATGCAGCTGTACCAGTGGCCGTCCAACCTGTTCGTGGCCCAGTTCATCGGCAGCCCGGCGATGAACCTGCTGCCGGTGGAGGTGGCCGGCTCCGCCCAGCTGCTGCTGGGGGGGCGGCGCTTCCCGGTGGAGGGTCCGATGGCCGACCTGCTGGGCGACTGGATCGGCCACCGGCTCACCGGCGGCCTGCGGCCGGAGCACCTGCGGCTGGCCCCCGCCACCAACCGCAACCTGGCGGCGGAGGTGAGCCACTGCGAGGCCCTGGGCAACGAGCAGCTGGTCACCTGCCGGCTGCTGGAGGGCAGCCACCTGGTGCTGGTGCGGGCCACCCCGGACCAGGGCGTGACCGTGGGCCAGACCGTGCATCTCGATGTCGAGCCCACGGGCTGGCGTCTGTTCGACGGGCTCGGGTCGGCCCTGCTGCCGCCCGAAGCCACCACGCCGCCGCCGCGGCAGGAACCCCAGCTGCCCGCCATCAACCACTGAGCCGCGGGCAGGGCCTCACTTCACCCAGATGACGCTGCAGCCGGGGCCCCCATCCCCCTGCTCGGCATCGCTGACCCGCTCCACCCAGGCCAGGCCGGACAGCCAGTCCCGCAGACCACGCTTCAGCTTGCCCGTGCCGATGCCGTGGATCACCCACACCGGCCCGTTGGCCCCCCGCAGGCGTTCCTCCACCGCCGCCTCGGCCTCGTGCACCCGCAGACCGCGCACGTCCACCGTGTTGCCCTCGGTGCGCACTTCAGGCCCGCGGCTGCCCGGGGAACGGCGGCTGCGGATCCGCACCTGGGGCGGCGGCTCGGGGGGCGCCGGCTTCTCGCCGTGCAGCCCCTCGATGCCGGCCAGTTCCACCGTCAGCCGCAGCACGCCGCAGCGGACGCTGAGCTCGCTGCCGTCGTCGGAGATCGCCAGCACCTCGGCCGCCTTGCCCAGGGCCAGCAGCCGGATGCGGTCGCCGGCCTTGGGCCGCCAGCCGCCGTGGTCGCGCCGCTCCGGCAGGGGCCGGTGCTGCTGCTCGAGGTGCCGCAGCCGCTGGCCGGCCTGGCGGGCCGTCTCGCCGGCCACCCGCCCGCCGACGCGCACCTCCTGGCCCACCGAGCGCAGCCGCCGGATCAGGCGCCGCACCTCCCCCTGCCCCTCCCGGATCGACAGCTCCAACCGCTGGCGGCGCTGCTCCTGCAGTTCCGCCGACTGCTCCTTCTGCTGCGACCAGCGCTGCAGCAGTTCCTCGTGCAGCAGCTCAGTGCGGGCCAGCAGGGCCGCCGCCGCCTCGGCCGCCTCCTGCTGGCGCTGGCGCTCCTGCTCCAGCCCCTCGATCACCCGATTCACATCACCTTCGCCGCCGGGCTCCAGCTGGGCGGCGGCCACCGCCAGCACGGCGGGGTCCAGCCCCAGGCGGGAGGCGATCGCCAGGGCGTTGCTGCGGCCGGGGATGCCCCACTGCAGCCGGTAGGTGGGCGAGAGGGTCTCGACGTCGAAGGCCACCGAGGCATTCTCGAAGCGGGGATCGGCGTACTTGAGCGCCTTGAGTTCGCCGAAGTGGGTGGTGGCGACGGTGAGGCGGGCGCGATCGGCCAGGTGGCGCAGCAGGGCGGCCGCCAGGGCGCTGCCCTCGGTGGGATCGGTGCCGGCCCCCACCTCATCGAGCAGCACCAGGGATGCCGGACCCTGGGGCAGGGCCGCGCCTTCCGGTACGGCTGCCCCTGCCGGCAGAGCCGCCAGGATGCGGGCGATGCGGCGGATGTGGCCGCTGAAGGTGGAGAGGTTCTGCTGCAGCGACTGCTCGTCGCCGATGTCGGCGAGCACCTGGCCGCACCAGGGCAGCCGGGGGGTGCCGGCGCAGGGCAGGAACAGGCCGGCGCGGGCCATCAGGGCCGCCAGACCGAGGCTCTTGAGGGTCACCGTCTTGCCGCCGGTGTTGGGGCCCGTGATCGCCACCACCCGCAGCTCCGGGCCGACCCGGATGGTCACGGGCACCACCGGCCGGCCGCCCTGGCGCCGTTCCTGCCAGAGCAGCAGGGGGTGGCGCAGGTCGATGAGCTCGAAGGGGGCGTCGGCCGAATCGGCCAGCTCGGGCCGCACCGCCCCCAGCCACTGGCCGTAGCGGGCCCGGGCCAGGCCCGCATCGATCCGCACCAGCACCTGCTGGAGGTGGTCGAGGGGTTCGGCCTGCTCGCCCACCAGGGCGCTGAGTTCGCTGCGCACCTGGCGCTCCAGCTCCCGCTCCTGGCCCTCGGCATCGCGGATGCGGTTGCCCAGGGGGATCACCGCCTGGGGCTCCACGTACACCGTGCTGCCGGAGGCGGAGCTGTCGTGCACCAGGCCGCCCACCTGGGCGGCGGCGCCGGCCTTCACCGCCAGCACCGGCCGCCCGCTCCGCTCACTCACCACCGTGTCCTGGAGCAGGGAGCCGTAGCGGCGCACCAGCTCCTGCAGCCGGTCGCGCCGCTCGCCGCGCAGGGCCAGCAGCTGGCGCCGCACCGCCTCCAGGGGGCCGCTGGCCCGGTCCGCCACCCGGCCGCCCTCCTCCAGGCAGAAATGCAGCCGCTGCTCCAGCTCCGGCAGGGTGCGCAGTTCGGCCACCAGGGCGGTGGTGACGGGGCGCAGCTCCGGGTCCTCGATCTGGCGCCGCAGCCGCCGCGCCGTAGCCAGGGTGGCGGCCAGCGCCAGCAGCTCCTCACCGCCGGCACAGCCGCCCTTGGCGCAGAGGGCCACCGTGGCGGCGATGTCCCCGGCCCCCTGCAGGCTGAGGCCGCCCTCGCAGAGGCCATCGAGGGCCAGCAGCTCGGTGGTCTCCAGCAGCAGGCGACGGCTTTCGGCCGGATGGTCGGGCAGGCTGAGGCCGGCGCAGTGGCGGCGGCCGGCGGCGGTTCCGGCGAAACCGGCCAGGTGCTCGGCCAGCCGGGGCCACTCCAGCAGCTCCAGGGTGTCCTGGTGGATCTCGCTCACAGGGGCTGCGCTCACCCCGCCGGTGCCAGGGAGGTGGAGGTGGAGGTGGGGGCGGGGGCAGGGGCGGGGATGGCGGCGGCACCCACGTTGGAGGGGATGCCGGCGACGGGCTCGTAGAGCATCTCCAGCCAGTTGCCCTCAGGATCCTGCAGGTAGAAGGAGGCGGTGCCGTCGCGGTGGTCGTGCACCGGCCCCACCCGGTGGCCCTCCGCCTCGAGCCGGTCGTGCACCGCGTCTACCTCGGCGCGGTCGCTGAAGTGGAAGGCGAAGTGGGGGCCGGCGGCGGTGTAGCTCGGGCTGAGCAGGGCGATGCCGTCGCCGTTGGCGGGTGACTGCATGTAGGCCCAGTCCTGGGCATCCCAGGTGAGGCGCAGCCCCAGCCCCTCGTAGAAGCGCTTGGCTCGCTCCATGTCCTGGACCCGCACCGCCACGTGGCCGAGACGCGTCATGGGAGGGGGCAGCGACGGTTCATCGCACCATTCAAGCGGTGCGGCTCAGCCGTCGCGCAGCCACTGGGCGGCGTCGCAGGCGTGGTAGGTGAGGATCAGGTCGGCGCCGGCCCGCTTGAAGCAGAGCAGGGTTTCCAGCACCACGGCCCGCTCGTCGATCCAGCCCCTCTCGGCGGCGGCCTTGACCATGGCGTACTCGCCGCTGACGTTGTAGGCGGCGATGGGCAGCTCGCTTTCGCCCCGCAGGCGATGGATGACGTCAAGGTAGGCCAGGCCCGGCTTGACCATCAGGATGTCGGCCCCCTCCTGCTCATCGAGCAGGGCTTCGGTGAGGGCTTCGCGGCCATTGGCCGGATCCATCTGGTAGGTGCTCTTGTCCTTGGGGATGGGCTTGGTGCTCACGGCCCGGGGGGCCGAATCCAGCGCCTCGCGGAAGGGGCCGTAGTAGGCGGAGGCGTACTTGGCGGTGTAGCTGATGATCCCGACGTGCTCGAAACCCTCCTCGTCGAGGGCCTCGCGGATGGCCCCCACCCGGCCGTCCATCATGTCGCTTGGGCCGATCAGATCCGCGCCCGCCCGGGCCTGGGCCACCGCCTGGCGGCAGAGCAGGCTGATGGTCTCGTCGTTGAGCACCACCCCCTCGGCACTGACGATGCCGTCATGGCCGTCGCAGGAATAGGGATCGAGGGCGACGTCGGTCATGATCGCCATGGCCGGATGCTCCTGCTTGAGCCGCCGGATCGCCCGGGGGATCAGGCCGCCCTCGTTGAAGCACTCGCTGCCGTCCTCGGTCTTGAGGCCGTCGGCCACCTTGGGGAACAGCACCACGCAGCGGATGCCCAGGTCCCAGGCCCGGCCCACCTCCGCCACCAGCCCCTCCAGGCTCCAGCGCTGGGCGCCGGGCATGGCACCGATGGGCTCGTTGGACGCGCCCTCGTGGACGAACAGCGGATAGATGAAATCGGCGGCACTGAGCTGGAATTCCCGCACCATGGCCCTCAGGGCCGGCGTGCGACGCAGCCGGCGGGGCCGATAGGTGAGCTCCATGGGGCAGATCTGACTGGCCGGATCCTACGGAAAGCCCTTCCGGCGCTTGGAGGGCGAAGGGGCGCGGCCCTCAGAGCAGGGCGGCGCTGATCCAGTCCTGGCGGGGGTCGACGCTGCGGGCCTGGCGCAGCTGCTCGAGCAGGTCCCGCTCCCGGGGGCTGAGGCTGTCGGGCAGCTTCAGGGTCGGGGTGAACAGCAGGTCGCCCCGGCCGTCCTTCACCGGCCAGCCCTTGCCCTTGAGCCGCAGGCTGCGGCCGAGGGTCATGCCGGGGGGCACCTGGATGGTGGCTTCGCCATCGGGGGTGGCGACGCGCACCTCGCCCCCCAGGGCCAGTTCGTCGAGGCTGAGGGGGAGCTCGGCCCGCAGCTGGTCGCCATCGAGTCGCCAGACGGGATGGGGCTGGAGCTTGAGGGTGAGGTAGAGATCGCCGCGGCGGCCCGTGCCGGGCTGCAGGTTGCCCTTGCCCTTCAGCCGCAGGCGGCTGCCGTCCTTGACGCCGGCGGGGATGCGCACCTGCACCCGCTCCTCGTTGACGGCGAGGGTGCGCTCGCAGCCGCGGAAGGCATCGGCCACCGGCAGGCTGATGGTGGCCTCGGCATCGAGCTGCACCTGGGTGGAGCGCTCGGCGCCAGCACCGCCGAAACCGGAGCCGAAGCCACCGGGGAAACCGCTGCCGAAGCCGAAACCGCCGGGGGCGCCGGCCGCGGCGCCGCCACCGAAGCGTCCCAGCAGATCGTTGATGAAGTCGTCGAAGTTGCCGTAACGGCCGAAATCGACATCGACGCCGGGGGCGCCACCGCCGCCGCCCATCTGGTTCCAGTACTGGCCGAACTGCTCGTAGCGGCGGCGCTTCTCGGGATCGGAGAGCACTTCATAGGCCTCGCTGATCTCCTTGAAGCGGGCCTCGGCGGACGCATCACCGGGATTCACATCCGGGTGGTACTGGCGGGCGAGCTTGCGGAAGGCCCGCTTGATGCCATCGGCATCGGTGCCCCTTTCGAGACCCAGAACCTTGAAATAGTCGCGGTAACCATTCACGCTCATCTCGTCACGCTCATGTCGCCAGGGCGCCCGTCACCGTCGAACCTGGAAATTGTCCCAGTCCCGCCGCTGAATTCACAGGCCCGGGCAGGGCGGAAGCCCGTACGGCAGAGGGGTACGGCAGCTGGGCACGACTCTGGGGGCGGCCTAGATTTCCGGCCTCGCCGACCCGCCGATGCCCCCCCTTTCCCCACCCCGGCCCCCCCGGCGGCCTTCGGCTCCGGCGCTGCTGCTGCTGGGCGGGCTGTCCGCCCTGGCGGGGGGCCTGCTGAGCATCAGCCCCCCGGCCCACGGCGGCCAGGCCGGCGGCTCCACCACCCCCACCCTCGGTGAGGCCCTGGCCCCCTCCGGCGGCGAGCAGCTGGCGCTGACGGAGCATCTGCGGCGGATCGGGGCCGTGTTCTATGGCGCCTGGTGGTGCCCGGCCTGCTTCCGCCAGAAGAGCCTCTTCGGCCAGCAGGCGGGGGACCGGCTGCCCTACGTCGAGTGCGACAAGACCAGCGAGGGCCGGGAACGCTGCCAGGCGGCGGGCATCAAGGCCTACCCCACCTGGGTCCTGGGCACCAGCCGGGTGGAGGGCGTGCAGACACTGGAGGAGCTGAAGCGCTGGAGCGGCTTCACCAAGGCGCCGGGAACGGGCACCCCCTGAGGGCGGGAGCGGAGCAGCGAATCACCCGGAAAACCACGTGTCCACTGACACACAGATGTCGAGGCACGAGGTAGACGGCATGAATGAATTTGGTAGAGTCCGTAAACCAGTTCCGCAGAACACTGAACCCCGTTCGAAGCCAATCTCCTCTCCCCAGGGACATGAAGGAGTCAAGACTTCCCGCTCGAGAACCCAAGTTTTCAGCGCCCTTTTTTCAGATTCTCATTAAAGTCGAGGTGTATTTTCAGGATCATTGTTATTCCGGCCATCTCTGGGATGTGAGCCGTTCCGGCGCCTGCATCCGCAGCTTTCAGGAGGTTCCCATGGGAACCCCCGCCCAGATTCGCTTCCACGATCCCAGCGACGAGGAGATCATTGAAGCCAGGGGCGAGCTGATCTGGATGAATCAGCTCAGGGGCGCCCACTACTCAGGTCTCAGGTTTGAAGAGGGTTTCGACATTTCCAAGACTTTTCTCAGACTGCTGATCAAGGCGGAGGAGCTCTGACGCCGCGAGTCTGAACTTCCGTGGGCGGAGGGATGTCCAGTCATGACTGGCGCCGGGGTGAGTCACATCCAGTCATCGAAGCCCGCAGCAACCACAGCGCTGAAATCCATACGATCCGGTGGTCCCCGTCGCTTGACGACAAGCAGCCATGAACCTGCTCCATCACACCCTCGCCGCCAGCCTCCTGCTCGGCACGGTCGCCACGCCGGTGCTGGCCGATTCCTCCGATTCCCTCAAAGGCAAGATCCAGTCCGTCGATGCCGGCCGACGCTCCTTTGTCGTCGGCGGCCAGACGCTGCTCACCAATGCGTCCACGGACTACGACGATGGCCTGAAGACCTTCGCCGATCTGAAACCGGGGATGCAGGTGAAAGTGGAGCACTCCCAGCGAGGCGGCACCCGTTTCGCGAAGGAGATCGAGCTGGACGACTGAGGCCTCCCGGCCTGAGCCGCCCGCCTCATCAGCGCCGGTACATCCCGGCGCCGGGCGCCCCGTAGCCGAGCCCGGGGCGTACCCCGGCGCCGGAGGCGGGCCCGCCCACCCCACCGGCACCGACGCCCGGTTCCCGGTCCAGGCCGGCCCCGGCCGCTCCGAAGCCGGCGCCGGGGGCCACCCCCGCGCCGGAGGCCGGCCCGCCGAGCCCGCCCGGGTTGGGCCGGGCCTGGCTGGCGCCGGGGAGGGCCAGGGCGAGGGCCACCGCCGCGACGGCCGGAACGATGAGGAGCTGGCAGCGTTTCATCGCCGGTCATGCGCAGGAGTCCTCGTCCTAGCAAGGTCGGCGCGCCAGGCCGCCGAAGGCACGGGCGGGGCCAACGGGGGCTCCTAGAGTCGTCCTTTGGGCCCCGGTCCCTGCAGGCCATGAACCCAGCCCTGCAGGCCATGAACGGCGCCCTGCGGGTCCTGCTGCTGGCGCTGCCGCTCAGCCTTCTGTCGGGCTGCGGCCTCGCTCCGGAGGAGCTCAGCGGAACGGCCTATCTCGCCATCAGCGTCGAAGGCGACCAGCCGCTGACCAAGGCGATCCTGCAGGAAGAGGTCCTGCAGGCGCAGGCGATCGTGGCGGCCTTTCGCCAGCTGCACCCCCACGTGGCGATCGAAACCAACCTCCTGCGTGAGAGCGCCTTCATCGAGGAGGTGCGTCGCCGGCAGGCCGCAGGCTTCGGCCCCGATCTGATGCTGGTGGCAGGCTCCACCGCCCACGCCCTGGTGGAGGCCGATCTGGCCCGGGGCCTCCAGCTGCCCCAGGCCACACGCCGCCAGGTGGACGCCGATTCCCTGCAGCGGCTGGAGATGCCGCCCCGGGGTCTGGCGGGCCTGCCGATTCTGAGGCGACCGCAGCTCGCCTGCTACAACCGCACCCGGCTGGCCAGCAGCCCGACCAGCACTGACGACCTGCTCAGCCAGGCCCGCGGGGGACTGCGGGTGGGGCTGGCGGTGGAATCGCGCAGCCTCTTCTGGAGCACGGGTCCCCTGGGGGCGGATCGGGCGATCCTCGCCGCCGCCGCCGGGCGACCCCTGGCGGCCGGCGAACGGGAGGGGCTGCAGCGGTGGCTGGCCTGGCTGTCGGCCGCCAACTTCAACCAGCAGGTCTTCATCGAGCCCGACCAGGAAGCACTGGTGCAGGGTCTGCTGGAGCGGCGCCTGGACTGGATCCCCTGCAACAGCGGCAGCCTCAGCCGGCTGCGCCGCAGCCTGGGGACCGCCCTCGGGGTGAGCGACCTGCCCGCCGGACCCTATGGGCCGCCGACACCGATCACGCGGCTGCGGGTGCTGGCCTTCGGCACGGACTCCACCGCCCGGCAGCGGCGCGTGGCGGAAGCCCTGGCCGTGTTTGCGCTGAACCCCTGGATCCAGAGCACCCTGACCACCGACAACCAGGACATGCTGCCCACCAATCGCTTCGTCCCGCCCTCGGCGCTGCACACCCCCGTGCTCAAGGCGATGCAGCGGTCGGTGCGGCAGGCCGACGCCAGCGACGCCATCGCCCGGCTGCTGCCCGCCGGCGATCCCCGCGACCGCGAGCTCACGCGCCTGGTGACGGCGGTGGCCTTCGGCGAGATCACGGCGGCGGAGGCCACCGGGGATGTGCTCAGGGCCCTGGCTCCCAGGCCATGAACGACCTGCTCGGCCAGATAGTCGGCTGGCTGCCGATGCTGGGACGGCCCCAGGTCCTCCTCCAGCTCGCCCTGGTGGCCCTGGCCGTGGCGGTCAGTCGCCTGGTGGGCCGCCGCTGCGGGCCGGCCGGCAGCTCAAGGTGGCTGGAACTTGCCGCCACGGGGGTGGTGGGCGTCCTGGGCTGGGGGCTGCTGACCATCGCCCGTCAGCCGACGGCCCTCGCCGTCCTGCTGATCACCCTCGTGGCCAGTCTGCAGGGGTCGGAGCTGGTACTGCATCGGGCCGAGCGCTGGCTTCCCGAGGATCAGATCCAGCCGCTGCGCCATCTGCTGATCCGGCCATTCCTGCTCGCCGGACTGCTGTGGACCCTGATTGAGCAGCTGGACACCCGCGCCGAGCTGGCCCTGATCCCCCTGGGCCGCTGGATGGGCGCCAGTGTGAATGTGGGCGACATGACGCGGCTGGTGGTGGTGCTCTACCTGCTGCTCGTCGCCTCAGGGCCGCCGTCACTGGGGGTGGCCTGGCTGCTGAAGCGGTGCTTTGCCCTGGAGCGGGTGAGCGCGCGCGCCATCGGCCTGATGGTGCGCTACGCGGTGATCAGCCTCGGAACCGTGGCGCTGCTGGAAACGATCGGCTTCAACAGCACCGCCCTGCTGGCCATCGCCGGGGGGCTGTCGGTGGGCCTCGGCTTCGGCGTCAAGGAGGTGTTCGGCAACTTCGTCAGCGGCCTGTGGCTGCTGTTCGAAGGCTCCCTGCGGCCGGGCGACATCATCGCCCTGGACGGCGACTTCTGCGAGGTGCGCCGCCTCGGCCTGCGGGCCACCCGGCTCTGGCGCGACCGTGACAACGCCGAGCTGGTGATTCCCAATCAGACCTTCTTCAACTCCAGCACGGTGGAATTCAGCGTCGGCCGCACCCGCTTTCTCACCCAGATCGCGATCAGCGTCGATGCTGGCCAGCCCGCGGGCACGATCCTGGCCCTGCTGGAGGAGATCGCCGCCGCCGTGCCGGGCGTGGAGAGCCATCCGCCTCCGAAGGCCTACCTGCAGGGGGTGGGGGACCGCGGCGGCGATTACGTGGTCAAGTTCTGGATCCACAGCCCCTTCGCCAACCGGAGGATCTGCAGCGCCGTCGTTGCGGCGGCCATGGAGAGGTTCCGGGCGCTGGGCATCGAGCTGCCCTTCCCCCATCTGATCGTGGAGCGCGCCCGCGAGCCGAGCGCAGAGCCTCCGAGCCCTGAGCCGCCGGGAGGAGCCTCCGGATGATGGGAAGGGCCCTTCCAGGGCCCATGGGTCATTTGGGTGCCTAAAACGCTTCAACTTGCGCCAGATCACCCCAAGGGCTGGGCGGCTGCTGGTGTAGGCATCGGGGAGCAGGTAGCTAGGAAACGGCTTGCCGTGATCGGCCCAGAAACCTGCAGAACAGGCGGCACCCCTTGCGGGTGAATGGGTCCTCCAGGTGGGTGGGTGCGGCGCAAAGTGTCGAGGGACATGGTTCAAGACCTCGAACCTGAGAAGGTTTCGACCGCTGCCGAGTCGATCCGTCGAAAGCTGGTGAAAGCCGACTCAGTGGCTTCTGGGTGCCACTGGAGCGGAGCTGCCGTGGTCAGGCCTCCACGGCGGTCGTGCAGATCCTCCCGAAATGGTTCGAAGGACTGGCGACGAAGCCGAAGGAGCGTTTGTGGGTGAATCCCCAGACGATCGGCCATCTCAGGGGTGGGGATCCACTGGACGGAAATGGCGGACGTCATGGCAACTGCCGGGTACCTCTCAGCTTTCCGCTGAAAAATGGTGTGCCTAGTACAGGCAGGCAAGCACGCGTACAGATTGCTCAGCCACAGCCGATCATCGATGGAGCCATGGGCCATCTTGACGATCTGGTGGGCCTCGCGGTCACTGAACGTGGGCGCAATCCGGCGAATCACCTAGGCGATTTTCCCATCGTTTCGGAGGACCCGAGGATGGTCGACGTTATGCGCCTTGGTCCGAAATTCGTTGTCAACACAGTGACCACCGTGTTCCAGGGTCTCGTGCAGATGGCGGGTCTTGCAGACGGCGCCTTCGCTATGGCGTGGGGACTTCCAACACCAGCACCCCCAACCGCGATCGGACCGACCTCTGTGCGCAGGGCTTCAATGTGCACGGCCGAAAGCTGGGGCTCGCGCGCATCGTCAACGCAGGCTTGGCCGGCCCCCAGGGCAGCCCGGCAGCGACAGCGCTTGTAAATGGGGACTTCGTGGCCAACAGCGTTCATTCCTGCCGAACGAACCCTGCTGACGGGCGCGAGGGGAAAAAGCATCGGGATCGAGAGGCATGACCTTGACTTAATGGGCTCCACGGCGATAGGGTCGCCCGCAAGAATGGCAGTAGCGATACTCGGCGCTGTCGGTGGTCAACAACGGGCTGGCCGTGACCACTGTCACCGCGACCGACGCCAACGGCTGTTCCCCGACCCTTGCGATCTCAGATAGCGCCGAGGCGGGCCACTTCACCATCGACGCCGCGACCGGCGTGACAAGCGTCAGGACCGCGCTGGCCGGTTCCTTCTCATACCAGAGGATTTGACCGTGGTTCAGAAACTCGTTTTCGGAGCGTTCAGCTTCACTCCGCCGAACACGACCGACGGTATCGAGCCGTGGATCACGGATGGAACAGCCGCTGGGACCCTGTTGCTGAAAGACATTGTTGTCGGTTCGTCCGGTAGCAATCCGACCTCGTTCTTCTCGGTGAACGGCAAGGTCGTCTTTTATGCGACCACCCCGGCTAACGGGTCGGAACTATGGGTGACCGACGGGACGACCGACGGCACGACCCTTCTCGCCGACATCAATCCCGGCAGCGGAAGTGCGGGAGTCAACGCCCTGAACTTCACACTTCTCGGGAACAAACTTCTCTTCACGGCCACCAACCCGGCCACGGGGATTGAGCTTTGGGTCACCGATGGGACCAGTGCTGGCACCCAGCTTCTACGCGACATCGTGCCGGGCTCCGGAAACGGCGCGGTCCAATCCAAACCCTTGGCGATCCTGGGGAATACGGCAATCTTCGCCGCCGATGGCGACGTCTGGTCCACCGACGGGACACCGACCGGAACGGTGAAGCTTTACGACTTCGCCAGCACGCCCGGGCAACCGTCCGGCGTTTTCAACGACAGCCTCTTTCAGGCTAACGGGCTTGTGTATTTCAATGCGATTACCTCCGATCCAGTGGGACGGCCGCGAGGTGAGGTTTGGGTCACCGACGGCACTCCCGGCGGAACGAGGGAGATTTCGAACCTTGGGCCTGAAACGAACGCGGGCGTTGTGGCAGCCCTTGGAACCCTTGGCAGCACGACGTATTTCGTCGCGCAGGTCACGGAACTGGATGGCACGACGCTTGGCCTTGAGCTTTACGTTTCCACCGGCACCAGTCTTGAGCTCTTCCGGGAGTTCGACCCCGGTTTTCGCAGCGGCAATATCAATCCGGACTCGACTCGGGTCGCCATTGCGGGAAACCAACTTTTCTTCACCCGCGAGATCCCGGCCTCAGGCAACCCGACCGAGCTTTGGGTGATCGATGGCGCCACCGGGGGGACGCAGCTTCTGAAAACCTTCACCAACATCACCGGCCCCAAGTTCACGGTGTTCGGTGACTCCATCGTCTTCACCGCCACGACGACCGTCGGTGGAGTGACAAGCTCCTTCGCGCCATGGATCTCGGACGGGACGGCAGCGGGAACCCAGCAACTGCTGGCGAGCAATCCGACCACCAGCGGCAACAGCCCCGATGCTGGCAACTTCACCCCGTTCGCAGGCAAGCTTTTCTTCACCGCCATCGGCGGCTCTGCCACCGGAAAAGAACTTTGGGTCACCGACGGCACCCCCTCTGGGACGGTGCTTTTCAAGGACATCAACCCGGGCGCTGCGCCATCCTCGCCCTCTAACTTCGTCGTCGTGGGCGACAAGCTTTTCTTCCAGGCCACGACCGCGACCGGGCGCGAATACTGGGTCACCGATGGCACGCCAGCGGGAACCGTTCTGATCAAGGACGTCGCAAGCGGGTCGCTCGGCTCTGTCAATACCGGCGGGCGGTTCACCTCTGCGGTCCTTGGCGATGAAGCACCCGCCGCCCCGACCTATGCGATCAGTGGCACCCCCTCGACGGCGGAAGGCGGCACGCTGACCTTCACCGTGACGCGTGACATCGGCACGGCGGCCGGGACGGTTGCCCTGGCGCTTGGTGGCACCGCGACGGCCAATGCCGACTACCAGCCCCCCGGGCTGACCCTGTCCTTCGCGGCCGGCGAGACCTCGAAAACCGTGGCCATCACCACGCTGACCGATACCCTCGCCGAGGGGAACGAGACCCTGACCCTCACCCTCGGCGCAATCACCGGCGGCGGCACGGTCAGCCCCAGCAATGGCACGGCAACCGGCACGATCACCAATGTCCTCCCGCCGCCGACCTACGAGATCGCCGGCACGCCGACGGCCGCCGAGGGCGGCACGCTGACCTTCACGGTGACGCGCGACAACGGAGCGGCGGCCGGAACGGTCGACTTCTCGCTGGGCGGCACGGCGACGAGCGGCGACGACTACACGGCGCCTATACAAACGGTTTCCTTCGCGGCCGGCGAAACCTTGAAGACGGTCACGATCGCAACGATTGCTGATGCAGTCGCTGACCCGAACGAGACGGTCACGCTCACCCTCAGCGCGATCACCGGCGGCGGCACGGTCAGCCCCAGCAATGGCACGGCGACCGGCACGATCACCGATTCCCAGATCTCCCTGACCCAGCTCGGTTTAGCCTACACGCAGGACTTCAACTCACTGCAATCGTTCGGCACGTCCGCTTCTTTGCCATTCGGCTGGATCCTGAAAGAAACCGGTGTCAATGCCAACGGCAATTACACCGCCAGCACCGGTCAGACGAACGCCGGAGACAGCTACAGCTTCGGGCCAACGGCCAGTGACGAACGCGCCTTGGGCTCCATTCAGAGCGGGACGCTGTCCTCGGTCTTCGGCGCCTCCTTCGTCAACAACACGGCTGCGACAATCACGCAGCTGGAGATCGCATTCAGAGGAGAGCAATGGCGCCTCGGGACGGCAAACCGCCTGGATTCGCTGAAGTTCGAATATAGTTTGGACGCAACCGCCATCGACAACGGGTCCTGGCAATCCGTGGCTGCCCTCGACTTCAGAACCGTCGACAGTCTTGGAACGATCGGCGCGCGGGACGGCAACAGTCCTTCGAATGGGATCTTCATCGCAAGCATCATTGACGCCCTCAGCATCGAGGCGGGTTCGATGTTCTTCATCCGCTGGACAGACACCGAT
Source organism: Synechococcus sp. CCAP 1479/9 (assembly GCF_019038535.1). Lineage (NCBI taxonomy): Bacteria > Bacillati > Cyanobacteriota > Cyanophyceae > Synechococcales > Synechococcaceae > Synechococcus > Synechococcus sp. CCAP 1479/9. The sequence goes on from NZ_JAFKRK010000027.1 coordinate 22,556, forward strand.
GCCGCAGGCGCAGATGACGGGCTGGCGGTCGACGACTTCTCCCTGACCCCCAATGTCCTCCCGCCGCCGACCTACGCGATCAGCGGCACGCCGACGGCCGCCGAGGGCGGCACGCTCACCTTCACCGTGACGCGCGACATCGGGACAGCGGCAGGGGCCGTCGCCCTGTCGGTGGGTGGCACGGCGACGAGCGGGGCCGACTACACCGAACCTGGGCTGAGCGTCTCTTTCGCAGCCGGCGAGACGTCGAAGGCCATCACCATCACGACGCTGACCGATGCCACGCCCGAGACGGACGAGACGGTGACGCTGACCTTGGGCGCGATCACCGGCGGCGGCAGCGTCAGCACCGCCAGCGGCACGGCGACCGGCACGATCACGAACATCGCCCCGGTGCCGGTCGACGGCGACCCGCCGGCAGTGACCATCAACCAGGCCGTCAGCCAGGTCGATCCCGAGGCCGACGGCAGCAT
>NZ_JAFKRK010000028.1:0-112901 GCF_019038535.1 Synechococcus sp. CCAP 1479/9
CCAGGAGGTGGCGAAGGTGGTGCCGGTGAGCCAGCCGCCCAGGGCCAGATAGGCCGTGGGGAAGAGCAGCAGACCGGACCACCCCACAAAAACGAAGCGGTCGCGCTTGAGCCAGTCGTCGAGGACGTCGAACCATCCACGCGTGGCAGGGGCGCGCCCCAGGGCGATCGTCATGGGATGTGCTTCACGAAGCGTTACAACCCGATCGTAAGAGAAGAGCCCCTTTCTGTGCGGCCAAGGGGGCCGTCGCCATCAGGGAATGAGTACAAGTACCCACCTCTCCCGGACGGCCGGCGATTCGCCAGAGTGGCCTGGCTCGCCCTCCCCGCCGTCCCGGCCCCCAGCCCCCTCCACCATGTACGTCGTCGAGATCTCCCTCCGGCTCAGCCCCATGCCCGTTGCCGTCCAGCGCAAGGAGCTGGAGGCCGCCCGGGCCCTGTACGGGGAAGTGCGTCAGGCGCTCGAGAGCGGGCACCCCAAGGTGCTCGAGCTCACCTGCGAGAAGGACGAGCAGAAGCGCGTCAGTCTGCTGAGCGGCGAGATCGTCGCCGTGCAGATTTATGAGAAGTCGTCGGTCGCCGGCGGCGGCAAGCGTCCCGGCTTCAACTTCGAGCCTTGAGCGCATCGGCTCCATCCGGGGCGGTCGAGCCGCCCCTGGAGATCGAGGGGCTCCGCTTCGGCTGGGGCGAAGGCGTTCCAGCCCTGCGGGACTGCCGGCTGCGGATTCCGGGGCCGGGCCTGTGGATGCTCGTCGGCAGCAACGGCAGCGGCAAGAGCACCCTGCTGCGCCTGGTCGCCGGCCTGCTCACGCCGACGGCCGGCCGCATCACCTGCCAGGGCCGACCGGCCCTGGTGTTCCAGAACCCCGACCACCAGCTGCTGCTGCCCAGTTGCGGCAGCGACCTGCAGCTGGCCCTCCCCGAGGGACTCGACGACGCGGCCCGTGCCGCTCGGGTGGCCTCAGCCCTGGCCCAGGTGGGGCTGGAGGGCCTGCAGCAGCGCCCCATCCACACCCTGAGCGGCGGCCAGAAGCAGCGGCTGGCGATCGCCGGGGCCCTGGCCAGCGCCGCGACGCTGCTGCTCCTCGATGAACCCACCGCCCTGCTGGATCCGGACAGCCAGAAGGAGGTGCTGGAGCTGATCCATCGGCTCTGCCACCGCAGCCCATCCCCCCTCACCGCGCTGTGGATCACCCACCGTCTCGAGGAACTGGAGTGCTGTGACGGGGCCGCCCGCATGGAAGCCGGCGCGATCGGCCCCTGGCAGAGCGGCGAAAGCCTGCGCCGCTCCCTGGCCCCCTTGCCCGCCGGCGGGGCCGAAAGGTAAGGTCTTCGAATCCCGGTCCGCCGGGTGTCTTCCTCGGTAGCTCAGTGGTAGAGCGGTCGGCTGTTAACCGATTGGTCGCAGGTTCGAATCCCGCCCGGGGAGTTTCTCCTTCCGCCCGTTGCCGGGCCCCATCACTCCGGTACCGGCCGGTGATGGTGGTCCGCTGAGCCGGATTCAGCCCCCGGCCAGGTGCGCACCTGCACCCTCATCCCTGCAGTGTCAACACAAAACCGCGACACTGTCCTCTCCCGTCCCCGTGCTCCCTACCCAGGCACCCACGACGACTCGCCTCGCCTCGAACACCCATGAAGCCCTCCATCCTGCTCATCGAAGATGACGGCGACATGCTCGATCTCGTCGCCGGACACCTTGAGCACGGCGGCTTCGATGTCCAGAGGGCCGCTGACGGCATCAAGGGCCAAGCCCTTGCCGTTCAGTATTGCCCCGATGTGATCCTGCTCGACCTCATGCTCCCCAAGGTCGACGGTCTCACCCTCTGTCAGCGCCTGCGCCGCGACGAGCGCACCGCCAAGATCCCCATCCTGATGCTCACCGCCCTCGGCAGCACCAAGGACAAGGTCAGCGGCTTCAACTCCGGCGCCGACGACTACCTCACCAAGCCCTTCGATCTTGAGGAGCTCATGGTCAGGGTCAAGGCACTCCTGCGGCGCAGCGAGCGCGCACCCCTCTCCGCCAAGCACAACGAGATCCTCAGCTTCAGCTCCCTCACCCTCGTCCCCGAGCGCTTCGAGGCCATCTGGTTCGACGCCCCCGTCCGCCTCACCCACACCGAGTTCGAACTCCTCCACTGCCTGCTGCAGCGCCACGGCCAGACCGTCGCCCCCTCCCTGATCCTCAAGGAGGTCTGGGGCTACGAGCCGGACGACGACATCGAGACCATCCGGGTCCACATCCGCCACCTGCGCACCAAGCTCGAGCCCGATCCCCGCAAACCCCGCTTCATCAAGACCGTCTACGGCGCCGGCTACTGCCTTGAGCTGCCCCCCACCGATCAGATCGAATCCCTTGCCGCCGCCATCCGCTCCGCCAGGGAGGCCAGGCTCTCCGCGGTTCCCAAGACCGGCGAGGGCGCGGTGGCCTGAGGGCACCCCTCAGCCGCCATTCCTCACCCGCCCAGGTCCAGCAGGGCCACCTCCCAGGCCAGCCGCGGCTGCACGTAGGCCAGCAGGTGGCTGCGCAGCTGCTCGATGCGCCGCAGGGGTGCCGGTTCCTGGCGCCGTCGCCAGAGGTGCAGCTGCCACCAGTCGAGCAGCCAGAGCTGCTGCTCGCCATCGAGGGCCTCGCTGAGGTCGCGGGCCAGGCCCAGGGCCTCCATCGGCTCCCGGCCCAGGGCCAGCAACCGCTCCGCCAGTCCCTCGGGCAAGCCCTGCCAGACCCGCCGGTGGTGCAGCAGGGCCCCGGGAGATCCGGCGGCCAGCTCCAGCAGTTCGGGGGGATCGGCTAAGGCCCGCTCCGGTGTCCCCTCGGCCACCGGCAGCCGCCCCAGCACCTGGCGCACCAGGGCGGGGGACAGCCGCGCGAAGGGGATGGCCTGGCAGCGGGAGCGGATGGTGCTCAACAGCCGGTCCGGCGTTGCCGTGAGCAGGATCAGCAGGCCGTGGCCCGGTTCCTCGAGGGTCTTGAGCAGGGCATTGGCGGCCGCTTCGGCCATCGCCTCGACCGTCTCCAGCACCACCAGGGACCGCTCCCCCTCCACCGGACGGCGGGCCAGGAACCGGGTCACCTCCCGCACCTGCTCCAGGCGCAGCTGGGGGGGACTGCGGCGGCTGAGGCCCTGGGCCTCGGCCTCGGAAGCCTTCACCAGCCGGCCCTGGTGCAGGTAGGTGGGTTCGACCCAGAGCAGATCGGGGTGGTTGCCCGCCGCCAGACGTCGCCGCAGCGGCACCGAACCGGCGGTGCCACCGGCGAGCACCCCCTCGAGCAGGCGCAGGGCCGCCAGCCGCCGGCCCACCCCGTCGGGGCCGACGAACAGGTAGGCGGGCGCCAGCCGCCGCCGTTCGAGGGCAGCCGTGAGCAGGGCCACCGCCTGGGGCTGGCCCACCAGATCGGCGAACAGCCCAGCATCGGCGAGCAACTCAGCCATGGCCGCCTGCGCCGGCGCCGCCCAGGTGTTCCGTGATCAGGCTGCGGCAGCGGCCCGTCACCTGCTCGATCGGCCCTCCGGCCGCGACGCGGTGCCAGCCCCTCTCGGCGGCCAGGGTGGCGAAGCCGTCGCTGACCCGCTGCAGGAAGGCCTCGCCCGCGGCCTCGATGCGGTCGGCGGGCCGGTCGCCCCGGCGCTGCAGGGATCCGGCCAGGGGGAGATCCAGCCAGAGGGTGAGATCGGGCTCCAGGCCGCCGGTGGCCAACACTTCGAGCTGCCGGATGGTGGCCAGGGGCAGGCCGCGGCCATAGCCCTGGTAGGCCGCGGTGGAGCCGCTGAAGCGATCGCTCAGCACCCAGTCGCCGGCGGCCAGGGCCGGACGCAGGCACTCCTCGACGTGCTGGGCCCGGTCGGCGGCATAGAGCATCAGCTCGCAGAGGCTGCAGGGGGCGGCCCCCTCCGGCGGCCGCAGCAGCAGGGCGCGCAGGGCCTGGCCCAGGGCCGTCCCGCCCGGCTCCCGCGTCACCACCAGCCGGGCGCCGGGCGCCATCAGGCCGCTGAGCGGCAGCCAGGCGCGCAGGGCCTCGATCTGGGTGGTCTTGCCGCAGCCGTCGATGCCCTCCAGCACCAGGAAGCGCCCGCTCATGGCGCGGCATCCCTCGGGAGACCCTGCAGGAGCAGGGCGTTGCCGACCACGGTGATCGAGCTGAAGGCCATCAGCAGGGCCGCCAGTTCGGGCGAGAGGCTCAGACCGAAGCCCGGCAGGAGCGCACCGGCGGCGATGGGCAGCACGATCAGGTTGTAGCCAAAGGCCCAGGCCAGGTTCTGGCGGACCTTGGCCATGGTGCGCCGGGCGATCTCCAGGGCCCGGACGATGCCGTCGAGTCCCTCGCCCATCACCACCAGGGCCGCGCTCTCCTGGGCGATCTGGGTGCCCGTGCCGACGGCGATGCCCAGGTCGGCGGCGGCGAGGGCAGGGGCATCGTTGATCCCGTCACCCACCATCGCCACGGCCCCCCGGCGATGGGCCAGCAGGAGCCGCTCCAGCTTCTCCTCGGGTCGCAGTTCCCAGGCCAGCTCCTCGGGCCGCAGGCCCACTTGGTGGCCCAGCCCCTCGACACTGGCGCGCCGATCACCGCTGAGCAGGCCCAGCCGCAGCCCCAGCCGCCGCAGGCGGCCCACGGTGGCGGCGGCATCGGCCCGGGGCCGGTCCTCCACGGCCAGAAGTCCCAGCAGCCGCCCCTCGGCGGCCACCGCCAGCAAGGTGGCACCACCCGATTCCAGATCCTGCTGCAGGGCCGTGGCAGCGGGCTCCGCCCTCACCCCCTGGCGGGCCAGCCAGTCCAGCCGGCCCACCCGCACCAGGCCGGAGCCCTCCACCAGCCCCTGCACCCCTTCGCCGGGGAGGGTCTGGGCCCCGCTGACGCCCAGGAGCGGGAGCCCCCGGCCCTGGGCCTCCTGAAGCACGGCGTGGGCCAGGGGATGGCGGCTGTGCTGCTCGAGGCTCGCCGCCAGCTGCACCAGCCGGGCGGCCTCAGCCACCTCCGCCGGACTGCCCGGGGCCGCCCCCACGACCCGGACGGCCGTCACCAGGGGACGGCCGATGGTGAGGGTGCCGGTCTTGTCGAACAGCACCGCCTCCAGCCGGGAGGCGGTCTCGATCGCATCGCCGCCCCGGAACAGCAGGCCGGAACGGGCCGCCAGCCCGGAGCCCACGGTGATCGCCGTCGGCGTGGCCAGGCCGAGGGCACAGGGACAGGCCACCACCAGCACCGCGATGGCCAGCTGCAGCCCGAGGCTGAAGGGGGTGCCGGTTCCCACGCCCCCGTGGGCCAAGGCGCCATGCCCATGGGCCCCGTGGCCCGCGGCCGCGGCCATGGTGAGCACCTCGGGCCAATGCCGGCATCCCCACAGCCACCAGAACAGCAGGGTGGCCAGCGCCAGCAGCAGCACCAAGAGGGTGAAGCGGCCGGCGACCCTGTCGGCCAGGCCCTGGATCGGCGCCTTGCGGGCCTGGGCCCGCTCCACCAGGCGCACGATGCGGGCGATGGCGCTGTCGGCACCACGGCGGCGCACCTCCAGCACCAGGGAACTCTCGACGTTGAGCAGACCGGCGGCCAGCTCGCTGCCCGGCTCGACGGACTGGGGCAGGGGCTCCCCGGTGAGGCTGGAGGCATCGACGCGCGAGCAGCCCTCCAGCACCACCCCATCCACGGGCACCCGGTCGCCCGGCAGCAGCCGCAGCCGGTCCCCCGGCCGCAGCCCGCCCACCCGGACCTGGCGGGGGGGGCCGTCGCCCAGGAGCAGCAGGGCATGGTCGGGCTGGAGGGCGCCCAGCTCCTCGATGGCCCGGCCGGTGCGGTAGCGGGCCCGCTCCTCCAGGAAACGGCCGGTGAGGACGAAGCCGAGCAGCATCACCGGCTCGTTGAAATAGCAGGGCCAGCCGCTGGCCGGCCACAGCCAGCCCACCAGGCTGGAGAGATAGGCGCTGGCCACCCCCAGTCCCACCAGGGTGTCCATGCCGGGCATCCCGGCCAGGGCCGAACGGACGCCGCGGACCAGGATCGGCCGGCCGGGGAAGGCCAGGGCCAGGGTGGCCACCAGGGCATGGAACCAGGGGCTGCCCAGCAGCGGCCAGGGACCGCGCCAGGCCAGCAGACCAGCGTCGGCCAGGTGCCCCAGGCCGGAGACAAGCAGCAGCAGCAGGGCCACCAGCAGCTGGCGCCAGTGGCGCCACCACTGCTCGGCCTGGCGCCGCTCCCGCTGGCTGGCCGGCTCCGGCTCCTGGGGGCGCAGGCGGGCCTGGAAGCCCAGGCCCTCGAGGCTGCCCAGCAGGGCGGGCAGCGGATCGGCGGCGGAGCCGTCGGGTCCGTCCACCCGGGGCTCCAGATCCACCCAGGCCGTGCGGGTCAGCAGGTTGACGCTCGCCTGGCGCACCCCTTCGGTCTGGAGGAGGCGCTGCTCCACGGCGCGGACGCAGCCGCCGCATTTCATGCCCTCCACATCGAGGAGCAACGGCTCGCGGAGGCTGCTGGCAGGGGGGGTGGCGCTCAAGCGGGGGGTGCCGGTGCTGGGTGCCGGAGCGGGGGGCCGGGCCCCAGGCTAGGGAGCCGCCACACCCTTGCCCCGGCCGCCCAAGGCAGGATGGGTGCAAGATCCGGACCTGGACCCTTGCCCCGCTCGCAGCGCAACGACAACTTCATCGACAAGAGCTTCACGGTCATGGCCGACCTGATCGTCAAGCTGCTGCCGATCGATCCCAAGGCGAAGGAGGCCTACGTCTATTACCGCGACGGCCTGTCGGCCCAGAACGACGGCGACTACGCCGAGGCGCTGGAGAACTACGAGGAGGCCCTGAAGCTCGAGGAGAACAGCATCGACCGGGGCGAGATCCTCAAGAACATGGCGATCATCTTCATGAGCAACGGCGAGGAGGAAAAGGCCCTCGACTTCTACCGCCAGTCCCTGGACGCCAACGGCAACTCCCCCTCCTGCCTCAAAAACATGGGCCTGATCTACGAGAAGTGGGGCCGGCTGGCGGAGGAGACCGGCGACCAGGACGCGGCCGACCGCTGGTTCGACGAGGCCGCCGCCTACTGGACCAAGGCGGTGCGCCTCTACCCGGGCGGCTACCTGGACATCGAGAACTGGCTCAAGTCCTCCGGCCGCAGCAACGTCGACGTCTACTTCTGAGCCGCTCTCACTCGGCGGGGTTGACCCCCAGGCCGGCCACCAGGGCCTCGGCCACCGTGGCCGCCTCCAGCAACTGCAGGCCCAGGCCGGCCGCCACCGGCCCGAGGGCGCTGCCGCGGGGCACCACGGCCCGGGCGAACCCCAGCCGGGCCGCCTCCTGCAGGCGCAGCTCCAGCTGGCCCACGGGCCGCAGCTGCCCCCCCAGGCCCAGTTCCCCCAGCAGCACCGTGCCCGCCGGCAGGGTGAGGTCGCGGTAGCTGGCCACCACGGCGGCCGCCACCCCCAGGTCCGCCGCCGGCTCCTCCACCTCGAGGCCGCCGGCCACCGCCAGGTAGCAGTCGAAGCGGGACAGGGGCAGGCCCATGTGCTTCTCCAGCACCGCCAGGATCTGGTGCAGGCGGTTGGTGCCGATGCCGGTGGCGGTGCGCCGCGGGCTGGCATAGCTGGTGGGGCTGACCAGGGCCTGAACCTCCACCAGCAGCGGGCGGGTGCCCTCGCAGGCCACGATCGTGGCGGTGCCGGGGCTGGGGCCATCCCCGGCCAGGAACAGCTCGCTGGGGTTGCTCACCTCCACCAGCCCCGCCCCCCGCATCTCGAACACCCCCAGTTCATGGGTGGCGCCGAAGCGGTTCTTGGCCGCCCGCAGCAGCCGGTGGCTGGCGAAGCGATCCCCCTCGAAGGTGAGCACCGCATCCACCAGATGCTCGAGCACCTTGGGGCCCGCCAGCATCCCCTCCTTGGTGACGTGCCCCACCAGCACCAGGGCGGTGTGCTGCCGCTTGGCGATGCGCTGCAGGGCGGCGGCACATTCCCGCACCTGGGACACCGACCCGGGGGCACTGCCCAGCTCGGCGTCGTGCAGGGCCTGGATGCTGTCGATGATCGCCACCTCGGGCCGCAGGGTCTCCAGCTCCTGCAGCACCAGCTCCAGGTCGGTCTCCGCCAGCAGGCGCAGGCCCGCGCCCTCGCCGTCACCCGCCTCCGGCACGGCGCCGGGTCCAGCGCCGGGGCCGTCCTCGGCCAGGCGCCGCCAGCGCAGCTTCACCTGCTGGGCCGACTCCTCGGCGCTGACGTAGAGCACCACCGCCCGGGCGGCCATGGCCCGGGCGCTCTGCAGCAGCAGGGTGCTCTTGCCGATCCCCGGGTCGCCCCCCAGCAGCACCAGGGAACCGGGCACCAGGCCACCCCCCAGCACCCGGTCCAGTTCGCCGTAGCCGCTGGCCAGGCGCTGCAGGGGCCGGTCCCCCACCGCCTGGATCGGTTCGGAGCGGCGCGGCCGCCCCGGCGTCCCGGCCCCGTCAGCCCCCGGAGCGGCAGCGGCCGCCACCGGCCGGCGCCGGCGGCTGTCGCCGCTCGGCTCGCTCTGCTCCACCAGGGTGTTCCAGCCGCCGCAGCCGGAGCAGCGGCCGAAGAACTGCCGCGTCCTGGCCCCACAGGCCTGGCAGACGAACGAGGAACCGGGACGGGCCAAGGGGAGCGGGCGGTGTGTATGAAGAAAGGTGGCGTTCGGTGAATTCCCGACCTTCCGGCCGGTTCAGTGGGTCGGAACCGTGTTGCATTCTCCTCGCCGCGCAATGACGGCCTCCCCCACCGCCAAGGAAACGATCCTCGTCGTCGATGACGAGGCCAGCATTCGCCGGATCCTCGAGACGCGCCTCTCGATGATCGGCTATCAGGTGGTCACCGCCTGCGACGGCGAGGAGGCCATCGAGGCCTTCCACCGCGTCCTGCCGGACCTGGTGGTCCTCGACGTGATGATGCCCAAGCTCGACGGCTACGGCGTCTGCCAGGAGCTGCGCAAGGAATCGGACGTGCCGATCGTCATGCTCACCGCCCTCGGTGACGTGGCTGACCGCATCACCGGCCTCGAGCTCGGGGCCGACGACTACGTCGTCAAACCCTTCAGCCCCAAGGAGCTGGAGGCGCGCATCCGCTGCGTGCTGCGGCGGGTCGAGAAGGACCCGGGCGCCGGGATCCCCAACTCCGGCGTGATCCAGGTGGGCGATCTCCGCATCGACACCAACAAGCGCCAGGTGTACCGGGGCGACGAGCGCATCCGCCTGACCGGCATGGAGTTCAGCCTGCTGGAGCTGCTGGTGAGCCGCTCCGGCGAGCCCTTCAGCCGCGGCGAGATCCTCAAGGAGGTGTGGGGGTACACGCCCGAGCGTCACGTGGACACCCGCGTGGTGGATGTCCACATCTCACGGCTGCGCTCCAAACTGGAGGATGATCCGGCCAACCCCGAGCTGATCCTCACGGCGCGGGGTACCGGCTATCTGTTCCAGCGCATCGTTGAACCCGTTGCCACCGAAGGATCCTGAAGGCGCAGGGCGCGACGGCCGTCGCTTCGCCTCCAACCGCCCCAAACCCAACCGCACGATCCGCCGCCTGGTGATCTGGTATCGCCGCAACGCGGCCGTCACCAGTCTCGTGGGCACCGCCACCGCCACGGCCAGCGGCGCCGCCTCGGGGGCGGTGTCCGTGGCCGGCAGCATGGCCGGCGCCGCCACCAACGTGGCGGGATCCGTGCTCCAGCCCCTGGTGTTCGATCCCCTGCGGCGTCTGCAGCAGGGCAGCCACACCGGCGCCGCCATCGATGACCGGCAGCGCCTCTGGGTGGCCGTCGACGGCATGGGCGGAGACCACGCCCCGGGGCCGATCCTGGAGGGCTGCCTGAGGGCCGTGGCCCTGCTGCCCCTGCGCATCCGCTTTGTGGCCGAGCCGGAGCCGCTGCGCCAGGCGGTAGCGGCCATGGGCCTGGGCCAGGAGCTGGAGGAGGCGGTGCAGCGTGGCCTGATCCAGCTGGTGCCCAGCGGCCCGTCGGTGGGCATGCACGAGGAGGCCACCGTGGTGCGCCGCAAGCGCGACGCCAGCATCAACGTGGCCATGGACCTGGTCAAGAAGGGCGAGGCCACCGCCGTCTATTCCGCCGGCAACTCCGGCGCCGTGATGGCGGCCGCGATCTTCCGCCTCGGCCGGCTGGCCGGCATCGACCGCCCGGCCATCGGCGCCCTGTTCCCCACCAAGGACCCCAGCCAGCAGGTGCTGGTGCTCGACGTGGGGGCCAACATGGACTGCAAGCCCGAATGGCTGCACCAGTTCGCCCTGCTCGGGAACATCTACAGCCGCGACGTGCTGCAGGTGAAGCGGCCCCGCATCGGCCTGGTGAACATCGGCGAGGAGGAGTGCAAGGGCAACGACCTCTGCCTGCGCACCCATCCGCTCCTGGCCGCCGACGAGCGCTTCGTGTTCGCCGGCAACTGCGAGGGGCGCGACATCCTCTCCGGCGACTTCGACGTGGTGGTCTGCGATGGCTTCACCGGCAACGTGCTGCTCAAGTTCCTCGAATCGGTGGGCAGCGTCCTTCTGGACGTGCTGCGGGCCGAGCTGCCCCGGGGACGCCGGGGCAAGGTGGGCTCGGCGTTCCTGCGCAGCAACCTGGTGCGGATCAAGAAACGCCTCGACCATGCCGAGCACGGCGGCGCCCTGCTGCTCGGGGTCGATGGCATCTGCGTCATCGGTCACGGCAGCAGCCGGGCCCTCTCGGTGGTCAGCGCCCTGCGGCTGGCCCACTCCGCCGCCAGCCACGGCGTCATGGACGACCTGCACGCCCTCGGCGAGGGGAGCGCCGGAGTGGCAACCACCTGTGGTTGACTGAGCCCACCTGTGAACCGAATGGGTGCCGCTCGGGTCAGACACGACGGGGACCACGGCCGCCTTGCGGGGCATGGCCCTGGTGGGCTGCGGACGCGCCCTCCCCGCCGCCAGCATCAGTAACGACCAGCTGAGCGAGCGGGTCGAGACCAACGACGACTGGATCCGCAGCCGCACCGGCATCGGGGCCCGGCGCGTGGCCGGGCCCGGGGAAACCGTCACCAGCCTGGCCGCCGAGGCGGGCCGGGCGGCCCTGGCCCATGCGGGCTGGGCCCCCGAGCAGGTGGATCTGATCCTGCTGGCCACCTCCAGCCCCGACGACCTGTTCGGCACCGCCCCGCGGGTGCAGGCGGCCCTGGGGGCCCATCGAGCGGTGGCCTTCGATCTCACCGCCGCCTGCAGCGGCTTCCTGTTCGCCCTGATCACGGCGGCCCAGTACATCCGCGGCGGCACGATGCGGCGGGTGCTGGTGATCGGCGCCGACCAGCTGAGCCGCTGGCTCGACTGGGACGACCGCCGCACCTGCGTCCTGTTCGGCGACGGGGCCGGTGCCCTGGCCGTGGAGGCCTGTGACCCCGCTGACGACGGCCTGGTGGGCTTCCGCATGCGCTCGGACGGCAGCCGCAACGCCTGCCTCACCCTGGCCCAGGTGGCCGAGCACCAGCCGTTGGTGGGGGATCTCTCCGCCCAGGTGGGCGGCTTCGCGCCGATCCACATGAACGGCCAGGAGGTCTACAAGTTCGCCGTGCGCGAGGTGCCCGCCGTGCTGGCGGAGCTGCTGGAGGCCACGGGCACCGCCGCCGCCGACGTGGACTGGCTGCTGCTGCACCAGGCCAACCAGCGCATCCTCGACGCGGTGGCCGACCGCTTCGCCATGCCCGCCGAGCGGGTGCTCAGCAACCTCTCGGCCTACGGCAACACCTCGGCCGCCACGATCCCGCTGATGCTCGACGAAGCCGTCCGGGATGGGCGGGTGGGCGCCGGCGACCTGATCGCCAGCAGCGGCTTCGGCGCCGGCCTCAGCTGGGGCGCCGCCCTGTTCCGCTGGAGCGGTCCGGGGGTCCCCCCAGCCGAGCCCTAATCTCCTGCCGTTGCACGGGAGGCTTGCATGGCCATCGCCTGGGTGTTTCCGGGACAGGGTTCGCAGAAGCCGGGGATGGCCGAGGGGGTGATCGACCTTCCCGGGGCCCGGGAGCGTTTCGATCGGGCCTCCGAGCTGCTCGGCCGTGACCTGCTGGCCATCTGCGCCGGAGACGAGCTCAACGACACCCGCCACACCCAGCCGGCCCTGTTCGTGGTCGAGAGCCTGCTGGTGGATGCGCTCCACGGCCAGGGCCGCAGCGCCCGGCTGGTGGCAGGCCACAGCCTGGGGGAGCTGGTGGCGCTCTACGCCGCCGGGGTCTTCGATGCCGAGACCGGCCTGAAGCTGATGCGCCGCCGCAGCGAACTGATGGCCGCCGCCGGCGGCGGCGCCATGACCGCCGTGATGGGCTTCGACCGGGACGAGCTCGACCAGGCGGTGGCCGCCACCGAGGGGGTGGTGATCGCCAACGACAACAGCGCCGCCCAGGTGGTGCTCTCCGGCACCCCGGAAGCGTTGGCCAGTGTCACGGCGACGGTGCGCTGCAAGCGGGCCATCCCCCTGGCGGTCTCCGGCGCCTTCCATTCCCCCTTCATGGCCGGCGCCGCCGAGGCCTTCGCCGCCGAACTGGAGGCGGTGCCGTTCGCTGACGCCCGGATCCCCGTGCTCAGCAACGCCGATCCCCGGCCCGAGACCGACGCCACGGTGCTCAAGGAGCGCCTGCGCCAGCAGATGACCATGGGGGTGCGCTGGCGGGAGACGATGGACCGGCTGCAGGCCGAGGGGATCAGCACCGCCGTGGAGATCGGGCCGGGCAACGTGCTCTCCGGCCTGATCAAGCGCAGCTGCCCCGGGCTCGGCACCGCCCAGATCGCCACCTCCGGCGACCTGGGCCAGTGAGACGCCGCCGCCGCCCCCCCGCCGATCCCCCTGCCCTGCTGAGCACGCCCAAGCCGAGCCTGACCTACCGGCTGATCAGCTACCTGCTGGTGTTCCCGGTCTTCCGGGTGCTGTTCCGGGGCCGGACCACCGGCAACGACAACGTGCCCCTGGAGGGGGCCGTGGTGGTGGTGGCCAACCACGGCTCCCACCTGGATCCGCCGCTGCTGGGCCATGCCCTCGGCCGGCCGGTGGCCTTCATGGCCAAAGCCGAACTGTTCCGGGTGCCCCTGCTGGGGGCGATCATCCGGGCCTGCGGCGCCTACCCGGTGGAGCGCGGTGCCGGCGACCGCGAAGCGATCCGCGTCGCCACCGACCGGCTGCTGCAGGGCTGGGCCACCGGCGTATTCATCGACGGCACCCGGCAGGCGAACGGCCGCGTCAATGCCCCCCAGCCCGGAGCAGCCCTGCTGGCGGCCCGGGCCGGGGTGCCGCTGCTGCCGGTGGCGATCATCAACAGCCACCGGGCCCTGGGCCCCGGCGGCCACGGCCCCCGGCTGGTGCCGATCCACATCCGCATCGGCACCCCGATCCCACCGCCGGCCTCCCGGCGCCGCCCCGACCTGGACGCCGCCACCCGCGCCGCCCAGGAGCAGATCAACCGGATGCTCGACCTGGGTCCGATCAGCGGAAGCCTGCTTTTTCCAGCCAGGGAGCCACCCGCTCTTCCACCCACGGCCTGATGTCCTGACCGCTGATCACCCAGAGGGCCGCCCGGGCGCCGTCGCCCCAGAGGCGCCGCCGGCCCTCGACGACGCAGAGCTCGCCGCAGGACACCGGGACCGGGGTGAGATGGATGCCGCGGCTGCCGGCCACGATCCGTCCCACCAGCAGGGCCCGCTCCATGTGGTCCGCGGAGGTGACCAGCAGGGCATGGCGGATCCGGGCCTTGCGCAGGTCGTCCACCAGGGAGGTGAAGTTGGACATCGTGTCGCGGGCCCGGTAGTCGAGCTGGACCTGGCGGGGGGACAGACCCTCCTTCTGCAGGAACAGCCAGTGGGCGTACTCGGGGTTGGTGCCGCCGGTGACCACCACCGGCAGTCCGTCCACCCGGGCCAGGCGGGCCGCCGCCGCCTCCCGATCCGCATCCCCCCCCAGCACCAGGATCATCTGGGGCGGCGGCGGCGTGGGCCACCAGCCGCCGCGGGAGAGCCACAGCAGGGCCAGTCCCGCCAGGCCCGCCAACACCACCCGGCCCGAAACGGGTCGCCGGGGGCGCTGCCCGCGGCGCGAGCGCTGGGGGGCGACGGCCGGGGGCATGGTGGCGGCGGCAGTGGTGGCGGCAGTGGTGGCTGGGCGCCGCGGGCGGCGCCGGCGCGGCCGGGGCTGGGGGCGGGGTCCGGGGCGGCTCAGCATGGGAGCGCCTCCACCGGACTGGTGGGATAGAGGGGCAGCACCGGTTGCCAGGGGGCGGCCCGTCCTTCCGAGGCGTTGGCCGCACCGAAGCCGAGCAGCTGGATCACGTCCTCCGGCAGCTGCACCAGGGCCGGACGGATCGGGTACGGGGCCAGCGCCTCGCTGCTGCGATGGAGCCGCGGGGCCTCAAGCTCGGCGACACCGCCGGGCTGGCCCGGGTCGGCGCCGTAGAGCCCCGCCACCACCCCGCGGCGCGGCAGTTCCTGCAGCAACCAGAAGGGACCGTCGCCGGGGGGCTCGGACCCGGTGAGCAGGCGACGGGCCATCAGGCGGAAACTGCTGATTCCGTCCAGGGGCAGCGCCAGCTGCTGGGCCAGGGTGCGGGCCAGCACCACCGTCAGGCGGGTGCCGGTGAAGCCTCCGGGGCCGATGGCCACCGCCAGGCGGCCCAGCCGGGGCCAGGCGCTGGCCGGCAGCACCGACTCCAGGCAGTCGAACAGTCCGTTGGACAGGGAGCGGCCGAGGGGAAACGTCTCCAGCCGCTCGGGCGCCGCCGCCCCGAGGCGCTGCAGCCCCACACCGAGGCTCTCGCTGGAGCTGTGCAGGGCCAGCAGCCAGGGGCGCCCGTCCGTAGCAGAGAGGACACTCATCGGGGCAGGGGTCCGTCGGGGCGACAGCGACGCCAGCGGCCCGGATCGGAACGGAAGTCGGAGCAGGCGCGCACGTCCCACTCAACCCCGACGCTGGTGCCGGCGGTGTCGAGATCGATCACCTGCACGTGGATGCGCGGCTGGCGGGGGCTGAAGTCAGGGTGGGGATTGAGATGGGCGACGCCATGCTGGCGCTCGACCGCGTGGTAGGCCTGACACCGCTCGACCCAGTGGCAATCCACGCAGATGCACATGCCGCCGCGGCCCAGCAGGGCGCCCATTGTGGCGTGGGAGCCGGGACGTCAAGTCCCTGAACTGTGGCGGGTCCTGGCGCCCGAGACCTGGCCGGTGGCCCCGCACCAGCTGCCGGCGGGCACGGCACTGGTGGGGGGGGCGGTCCGGGACGGCCTGCTGGGCCGCCTGACCGCCCGGCCGGATCTGGACCTGGTGGTGCCCGTGGACGCCATCGACCTGGCCCGGCGCCTGGGGCGGAAGCTGGGGGGCAGCTGCGTGGTGCTTGACCAGGAGCGCTCGATCGCCCGGCTGGTGCTGCAGGGCTGGACGATCGACCTGGCCCGCTGTGCCGGCGAGGATCTGGCTGCCGATCTGACCCGCCGGGACTTCACCGCCAACGCCATCGCCCTGCCCCTGGAGGGAGCGACGCCGTCAGGCCGCGGATCGACCGCGGATCTGCAGCTGGTCGACCCCTGTGGCGGCCTGCCGGATCTGGCGGCAGGCCGGCTGGTGGCCATCAGCGAAGCCAACCTGCTCGATGACCCCCTGCGGCTGCTGCGGGGGGTGCGGCTGGCCTGCGAACTGGCGTTCAGCATCGCTCCGGCCACCTGGGAGCTGATCGGGCGCCATCGGCAGCGGATCACGGCCGTGGCCGGGGAGCGGGTGCTGGCGGAGCTGGAACGGCTGGCCGCCGCTCCCGAGGGGCACCGGGGGCTGGAGCTGGCCCTGGAGGCGGGGCTGCTCCAGCCCTGGGGGGCCGCCGACGGGTCCGGGCCCCGGCTGGAGCCCCTGGGGCCGCAACGGCCGGAAGCCTGCGGCCTGACGCCGCCGGAAGCAGCCTGGGCCCTGCCGCTGGCGCGGCTGGCGGCCGTGCTCGACGGCCCGACCCTGGAGCGGCTGCGGGCCAGCCGGCGCCTGCAGCAACGCTGCCAGCGGCTGCGTCACTGGCACGACCGGCTCCAGCGCAGCGATTCACCCCGGAGCGGGCCGTCCCTGGAGGCCCTGGGCGAAGCGGACCGGCTGCAGTTGCACCGCCAGCTGGAGGAGGATCTGCCCGCCCTGCTGATGCCGCTGGATCCGGCGGCGGCACGGGCGGCCATGGTGCGGTGGCGCAACCCGGCAGATCGCCTGTTCCACCCCCGCCCGCCCCTCGACGGCCGCCGGCTGCAGCAACTCCTGGCCATCCCGCCGGGCCCCCGCCTGGGCCAGCTGATCGATCACCTGACGGCCGAGCGGGCCTTCGGTCGACTCGGCGGAACAGCAGCGACGGACACAGCGGAGTTGACCGACGCGTCTGCAGTTGAAGAGGCCGTTGCCGCGGCCCGGCTCTGGCTCGACCGCCCTGGACCCGGCGCAGACCCGGACCCACGGCGTGATTAACTGCTGGATGCAATGGCGCGATCGCACCGCCTGCCAGAGTTTTTTCCTTTCCTGAGCCCCTCCCCATGAGCGTTCGTCTCTATGTCGGCAACCTGCCGCAAACCTTTGATGCCAAAGAGCTGGATGCTCTCTTCTCGAGCGTGGGAGAAGGGGTTCGCTTCAAGGCCGTGAACGACCGGGAGACCGGAACCTGCCGTGGCTTCGGCTTCGCCAACGTCGACGACCTGGCCCAGGCCGAGGCCGTGATCGCCCAGCTCAACGGCAAGGACTTCGGCGGCAGCACCCTGCGCATCGAGATTTCCGAGCAGCGCCGTGAGGTCCGCGGTGCCGCCGGCAACGACCGCCGCCCCGGCAGCCCCCCCACGGCCGCCCGCAAGAGCGTCAACAAGGTGGTCCATGCCGACGCCGTCGGCGAAGGCGCCCCCGATCCCCGCTGGGCCGGCGAGCTGGCCAAGCTGAAGAGCCTGCTGGCCAACCAGAAAGCCGCGGTCTGAGCTGACGTCGCCCCCCTGGCCTTCTCTCCCGCCAGGGGGCGGGCCTGGGGGACGGCCTCAGGGGAGAACGGCCATCAACCCGACCACGCCCACGAAGATCGCCAGGAACAGAAAGCCCATGCGGCTCATCCTGCGCTCGTGGCTGTCGATACCGGCCTCCACGTCGGCACTGATCAGCTCCCGGAACTCGGAGAGGGCGTGCTCCTTGTCTTCAGGGGGGACCGGCTGGATGCTCATGGAACGGGGCCAGGTGGGATGGGCTGGGTGCATGGGGCTCAGCCCCGGTGAAAGTACCAGTAGGAACCGATCGCCAGCAGCACCATCAGCACGATCGGAACAGCGATGGCGGCCATGCCGCTGTGGCTGCGCACCACCCTGCCCTCATGGGCGACGACCGCGTCGCGGATGCTCGCCTGCATCTCCTCGCGCAGCCGGGCCAGATCGGACTCCAGGGTCTCGTTGGTGTAGAGGTCCCGGAGGCGGTCGAAGACGCTGCGTCCGAGCACCAGGCTGCGCTCGGGGTGCTCAAACAGCAGGTCCATCAGCTCGTCGCGGTTGAAGACGAGCAGTTCCGTGGGCTGGGAGGCCCTGGCGGTGTGGGTGCGGGCCCGGCCGTCGATCAGCTCCACCTCACCGAACACGTGGCCCGGGCCATGGCGCCCGTCAATGCCTTCTCCGGTTTCGGGATAGAGGGTGACCAGTTCGATCGCCCCGGTGCGGACGAGATACACCTCCTGGCCACTGTCTCCACTTCGGTAGGCGAACTCACCGGGGTCCAGGTGAAGCTTGCGCAATGGTCGCCGCTCAGCAGAAACCGATTCTAAATCGTTCAGCAATTCCTTCAGCCGGTTCATCTTGGATCCAGGCCCCATCGGTGCTAAACAGGGTCGGTCGGTCCGTGGAACCCGGGTCGCACCCCGCTCAGGAACGACCCGAGGAACGACCCGAGGAATGACCCAGGGACTCGAGAACTTCTGGTATGCGGTGGAGCATGCCCACGGGCTTCGCGACCAACCCGTCTCCGTCACCCTCCTGGGGCGCCGCTACCTCCTCTTCCGTGATGCGGCCGGCCAGGCCCATGCACTGGCCGACTACTGCGCCCACCGCGGCGCCAGCCTGGCGAGGGGATGGGTGGAGGGCTCCTGCGTGCGCTGCCCATACCACGGCTGGAGCTATGACGTGGATGGGCACTGCGTCCGGATTCCGGCCGACCCCCCGGGAACACCCATCCCGGCCCGGGCCCGGATGGCCACCTTCCCCATCCAGGAGCAGTCCGGCTTCCTCTGGATCTTCCCCGGCGAGGCCGATCGGGCCTCCGAGGTGCCTATCCCCCCCTTCCCGGAACTGGGTCAGCCGGGCTGGCGGGCGGTGAGCGGGTCCTACACCTGGAACGCCCACTTCAGCCGGGTGGTGGAGTCGGCGCTGGACACCTCCCACGCCCCCTTCGTGCACCGGCCCTTCTTCGGCAACCGGGAGGACGCGAGCGTAGAAAGCCTGGAGATCGTGAGCGAACCGGGTCTGGTGTCCACCCATCACAAACTGAAGCCGCCGGCCCGGGTGGGCCTGCTGAAGTACATCGTCAAGAGGGAAAGGAGCCACTCCAGCTCCACCCTCACCGGCTACCTTCCCAACGTCAACAGAATCGCCCTGGACTTCAACTGGAAGGGGTATCAGTACATCTATTTCGCCAGCAACATCCCCGTCGACGACCACACCACCCTCACCAAGTGGATCGGCGTGCGCAATTTCCTCCCCTACGGCTGGGCCGACGGCAACTCGATCCGCAACACGGTCGACACCTACGAGGAGGACAAGGCGGTGGTGGAAACCCAGCCTCCGGGCCCGTCCTGGAGCACCCAGGGGGAAGAGCTGCTGCTGGCCTCCGACCAGCTGATCCTGGCCTACAGGCGTGCCCTGGCCCGGGCCTGCCCGGCCACCGCCCCCGTGCCCACGCCCCCCGTCCCCACGCCCTGAGATGCCGACCCCGTCGTCCTGGCCCACCGACTGCTGGTACGCCGTCGGGCTCTCCAGCCAGGTGGGCGACCAGCCCCTGGCCCACCGCTTCCAGGGCCGGGAGGTGGTGCTGATGCGCGATGGCGGCGGCCGGGTGCTGGCCTTCGATGGCCGCTGCGCCCACCGGGGCTGCTCCCTGGCGGGGGGCTGGGCGAAGGGGGACAGCCTGGTTTGTCCGTACCACGGCTGGCAGTACGACGCCCAGGGCACCTGCGTGCACATCCCGGCCCTGCGGGCCGAGGAGTCGATCCCGCGCCAGGCGCGGCTGCGCACCTTCCCCACCCGGGAGCGGCACGGGTTCGTCTGGCTGTGGCTGGCCGGCAGCCAGGCCAGCCCCGATGGCGATGTGCTCGACATCCCGGAACTGGAGGGGCTGACCCTGCGGGCCGGCGGTGACATGGCCTACACCTACGCCACCCATTTCACCCGCACGATCGAGAACGGCATCGACCCCACCCACGCCGCCTTCGTGCACGGCAAAAGCATCGGACGGGTGGACCCGACCACCGATTTCAGCCTCGAGCACTATCCGGTGCAGGTGGGACCCGGCAGCCTCTACGGGCGCATGCCGATCAAGGTCAAGAAGCTCAATGGCCTCACCCGCCTGCTGCTGAAGGGGGACAGCGCCAATGCCTACAAGGAGTACCGCTTCCTCTACCCCAACGTGGTGGTCTCGATCATCCATTTCGGTGCGGTGACCCTGGCGGCCCTGCAGGCCCATGTGCCCGACAACGACGGCGAAACCACCGTCCGGGTCACCAACGGCCGCAACTTCCTCACCGCCACGCCGGTGCTGAATCGCCTGTTCGATCGCATCACCCTGGACACGGGCCTGCAGATCTCCAAGGAGGACGCGGCCGTGATCAGCGAACAGCAGCCCAAGCGGGTGAGCTTCCGGGGCTCGCATGAGGTGCTGATCGAGTCCGACCTGATCCTGGTGGAGTACCGGCGGATGATGCGCGAACACGCCCGGGTCTGAGGCGCGCCTGCTCAGCCGGCGATGTCGACGGGGACCGGCACCGGTTCCCTGACGCCGCGCAGCAGGGGCGCCCCCAGCAGGCAGACCACGGCCTGGAGCAGGAAGCAGAGGGTGGGGGAGAGGTCGTAGAGCACCCCCGCCAGCATCGGGCCGAGGGCACTGGCCAGGCCCGTGATGGCCAGCAGGCTGCCCAGCATCACGCCCTGCCGGTTCTCCGGCACCAACCGCGAGACCAGGCTGCGGGCCGTGGGGATCACGCAGGCCGCCCCCACCGACAGCATCACGGCGGCCGTGACGATCACGACGGCGGCGCCGGCGCCGAACACCCGGGCCAGGGGGATCAGGGCGATGCCGGCGGCGACCGCCAGCAGACCGTAGATGTTGAGGCGGGCCTCCCCATGGCGCCGCACCAGCGGGCCGGTGAGGGCCACCTGCACGTAGGTGACGGTGAGGCCGACGATCACGAAGATGCCGCTCGACTGGGAGGCCGACCAGGAGAACTGATCCTTGAGATAGAGCACCAGCAGGGTGGTGAAGCCGCTGAAGGCGAAGTTGAAGCAGCAGAAGGCCAGCGCCACGCGGTTCGCCTTCGGCAGCGCCAACAGGGCCATCACTGGGGCCAGTCCGTTGATCTGGGACCACTGGAAGCGGGGCCTGTTCTGGAGCGGCAGGGTCTCCTTGAGGTACAGAAACGCCATCAGGAAGTTGTAGGCCGCCAGGCCTGCGGCCACGAACACCGGAATGCGCATGCCGAATCCCACCAGCGCTCCACCGAGGGCCGGACCGGCGATGGCCCCGAGGCCGAAGGCGGCGCCGCTGATGCCGAAGTTGCGGGCCCGGTTCGCCGGGGTGGAGATGTCGGAGATGTAGGCCTGGGCCGTGCCGACCGTGGCCGTGGAGACGCCGTTGATCGCCCTGGAGAGAAAGATCAGCCCCAGCGTTCCCGCCAGGCCGAACATGAACAGGGAAAGACCGTTGATGGCCACGCACAGAAGGATCACCGGCCTCCTGCCATAGGCATCACTGAGGGAACCGATGATCGGTGACGCCAGCACGGAGAACAGGGTGGCCGTGGAGGCCAGCAGCCCCAGGGTGAGTCCGTCGGGAGAGAACTTCTCGAGGATGAAGGGAAGCAGGGGATAGACGATGTTTTCGCCCAGCTTGTCCAGCAACAGGGTGAGAAAGACGATCGCCAGGGGACTGCGCAGCTTGCGAATCACTTGCGGATCATGCGGACGGCAGTGTGGGACGACCCAACCTTGGCGGCGGCGCCAATCTAGGGGGTGTCGCTCTCTCGATCGGGACGCTTCGCTTAAGATCCGCGCAGCATCGGCAGAGCATGTCATTGACGGGGACCACCTCAGAGACATCCCCTCCCCAGGTGTCTCAACTGGCCCGGAACTGCTGGTACGCCGTCGCCTCTTCGTTCGCCTTCCGCAAGGGACCGGTGGCCGTCCCCTTCGCGGGCCACGACTTCGTGCTCTTCCCGGATGCCGAAGGCCGGCCGAGGCTGTTCAGCGACCGCTGTCCCCACCGGGGGGCCTCCCTGGCCCTGGGGCGGCTGGAGGCGGGCGGCTGCCTGCGCTGCCCTTTCCACGGCTGGAAATTCGCCGCCGACGGGACCTGCCTGGAGGCCCCCGCCGAACCGGCCGGCTCCAGTCCCCCGGCGCGCAGCGCCCTGGTGGGTGAGCGGCCGGCGGTCGAGTCCAGGGGCTTCATCTGGATGTGGTGGGGTGAGGGTCCGCCCGATCCGGCCCTGCTGCCCGATCTGCCCGTCTTCCCGGACGAGGCCTGGGGCCATGTGGAGAGCAGCTTCGACTGGGACACCCATTTCAGCCGGGTGATCGAGTCCAACCTCGACAATTCCCATGCCTACTGGGTGCACAAGAGCACCTTCGCCAGCCAGGATTCACCCCTGTCGATCCCCGTCGATCTCCGCAAGGAGGACCGCATGATCGCCGCCACGGTGAGTTTCGAACTGCCGGTGAAAGGGGTCCTGAAGCTGCTGCGCACCCTGAGCGGCCAGAGCGGCCCCCTCTGCGCCACCACCACCTTCAGCTTCTATTACCCCAACCTCAACATCGTCGACACCAGCATCGGCGACCAGCTGCGCTTCGTCTTCTTCAACGCCAGCCTCCCCCAGAGCGACACCCACACCCTGGCCCGCTGGGTGAAGTATTCGAAACGCAAGCGCTTCCGCCTGCCCGGCAGTGAAGCCCAGTCGATCGCCATCTCCCGCACCATCTTCCAGGAGGACCATGGGGTGGTGCGCAGCCAGCGGCCGACCCCCGTCCCCCTGGATCTCACCCAGGAGCGGCACGTGGCCTCCGACATCCTCTCGATCGAATACCGCCGCATGCACCGCCGCTGGCTGGGCGGGGACCCCGCCGTTACCATGGCGCGCCCGGAGCCCCTCGGTTCGTGACGGAGACGCCGCACGGCGACAGGCTGGAGGGCCTGCAGCGCACCTGGCGGGAGCGGGCCTGGGGCAGCGGCCGCCGCAAGGTCGTCACGGTGTCGGTGCTGGCCGTGCTGGGGCTGGCGGGCTGGCAGCTGACCCACCGACCCGCCCCGCCGCCGCCGCCCCTGGCGCCCCGTGCCGTGACCGCCCTGGGACGCCTCACCCCCCAGGGGGGCGTCGTGTCCCTGTCCACCGCCTCGGGCAACAGCGGCGGTTCGGAGGTGGTCGACAAGTGGCTGGTACCTGAGGGGGCGGCGATCCGCCGCGACCAGCTGCTGGGGTTCCTCAGCAGCTGGGCCAGTCTCCGCAAGGGTGTCGTCCAGGCCGAGAGCCAGCTGGCCCTCAGCGAAGCCAAGCTGGCCCAGGTGGATGCGGGGGCCCGCCAGGGGGCCCGGGCCAAGGCCCAGGCGGATCTCAAGGCCGAGCAGGTGGTGATTCCCTATCTGAAGATCAGCCAGCAGAAGAGCGTGGAGCTGTTCAAGGCCGGGGCGATCTCCGAGGAGGAACTCGGCAAGGCCGATGCGGCCCTCGCCCAGGGCCAGGCCAACATCCAGGCCCTCAAGGGCACCCTCTACGACAACCTCACGGTCCGTCCGGTCGACCGGGAGGTGGCCGTCGCCGACGTGGCGGTGGCCAAGGCCAACCTGGCCCAGGCCCGCAGCCAGCTGCGGAACGCCGAGATCCGCTCCCCCCTCGACGGCAAGTTGCTGCGGATCTACAGCTGGCCGGGCATGAAGGAAACCGACCAGGGGCTCGCCCAGATCGGCAAGATCGGCGCCATGCAGGTCTGGGCCCAGGTGTTCCAGAGCGACATTCCCCAGGTGCGGCCTGACCAGCCGGTGGAGATCTGGCCGGAGAGCGGTGGCTTCAGCGGCAAGCTGCAGGGCCGGGTCCTGGACATCACCGGCGAGGTCTCCGACCGGGATCTGTTCAGCGTCAATTCCAACAACAACGTCAATGCCCGGGTGGTGCTGGTGAAGATCGCGCTGACCCCCGCCGACTCCGCCCGCCTCGCCAAGCTCAGCGGGCTGAACGTGAACGTCCGCTTCCTGCCGTGATCGGCCGCTCCCTGAGGCGCAGCCTGGGCGATCTGCCGGTGGCCTGGCTGCAGCTGAAACGCCAGCCGATCCGCTACCTGGTGGCCGTCACCGGCATCGGCTTCGCCGCCCTGCTGATGTTCATGCAGCTGGGCTTCCAGTCCGGTCTGCTGACCAGCGCGACCACCTTCTACCAGGCCCTGATCACGGATCTGGTGGTGATCAGCCCCGGCACCCGCGACAGCGGCGCCTTCCAGCAGTTCCCCCAGTCCCAGCTGTATCAGTCGCTGGGGGTGCCGGGGGTGGCCGATGTCATCCCTGTCTATGTGGCCAATGTGAACGCCCAGCAGATGGGCGGGATCAAGCCCACCAGCCTGCGCCTGATCGGTTTCGATCCCGACCAGCAGATTCTCGATCTGGCGCCGGTGCGCGAGCAGATCGACCGCATCCGCACCCCCGGCTACGTGCTGTTCGATGCGGCCGGCAACAGCAACACCGGACCGGTCGCCGCGGCGGTGAAGGCCCAGGGGAGCCAGACGATGATCCTCTCCGACTACTCCAAGACCTTCCGGGTGGTGGGCCTGTTCCGCCTCGGCTCCACCTTCGCCGCCGACAGCAACCTGATCAGCAGCGACACCACGGCCCTGCAACTGGCCTACAAGCAGATCAACGAGGGCGAGATCTCCATGGGCCTGATCCGCGTCACCGATCCGGCCGCCATCGCCCCCGTCCAGCGTCATCTGCGGGCCCTCTACGGCAGCCAGCTCCAGGTGTTCACCAAGCCCGAACTGATCGCGAACGAGCAGAACTACTGGAACACCAGCTCCTCCTTCGGCATCATCTTCGGCTTCGGCACGATCATGGGTCTGCTGGTGGGGGGGGTGATCGTCTATCAGGTGCTGTACACCGATGTCAGCGACCACCTGCACGAGTACGCCACCCTCAAGGCCCTGGGCTTCCGCAACCGATTCCTGCTGATCCTGGTGCTGCAGGAGGCCTCGATCCTGGCGATCTCCTCGTTTGTTCCCGCCCTGGTGGCGAGCGCCGCCCTCTATGCCTTCCTCACCGCCGTCTCCGGCATCCAGATCGTGATGACCACCGGCAAGACCGTGCTCGTGTTCAGCCTCACCATCGGGGTCTGCGCCGTGGCGGCCGCCATCGCGCTCAACAAGCTGCGGGATGCGGATCCGGCCAGCGTCTTCTGATCCCGATGCTGCCTGTCGTCGCCGAGAATCTGCGCCACGCCTACGGGGAAGGTCCGCTGCGCAGCGAGATCCTGCACGGGATCAGCTTCACGGTGAACCCCGGCGAGATCACCCTGCTGGTGGGGCCCTCCGGCAGCGGCAAGAGCACCCTGCTCACCCTGGTGGGGGCGCTGCGATCCGTCCAGGAGGGCTCCCTGCGGGTGCTGGGCAGCGAGGTGCGGCGCTCCAGCGAACGGATGCGGGTGGAGATCCGCCGCCGCATCGGCTTCATCTTCCAGAGCCACAACCTGGTGGCCTCCCTCACCAGCCTGCAGAACGTGTCGCTCGTGCTCCAGCTGAGCGAGCCGGACCCCGAGCGGCGCCGGCACCGGGCCACCACCCTGCTCGAGGCGGTGGGCCTGGGCCACCGTCTGCACCACTTCCCCTCCGAGCTCTCCGGCGGCCAGCGCCAGCGGGTGGCGATCGCCCGGGCCCTGGCCCCCGAGCCCGATCTGGTCCTGGCGGACGAACCCACCGCCTCCCTCGACAGCAGCTCCGGCCAGGAGGTGGTGGCCCTGCTGGGCGACCTCTGCCGCAAACGGGGCAGTTCCGTGCTGCTGGTGACCCACGACCTGCGCCTGCTGGATGACGCCGATCGGATCTGGGCCATCGAAGATGGCAGGGTCGAACCCTGGAAGGGGTCCCATTGAGTCCCCCGACCCCAGGCCCCATGACCGTCACTCCCCTGGCCGACGGCGGCACGATCTTCCCGGAGGACTGGCTGGGCAGCTGGTCGTGGCAGGGGCAGACGATCAGCTACGTGACCCGCGCATCGGCGGCCCCGGAGGCGAGCGGGGCGCTGCCCGTGCTGCTGATCCACGGCTTCGGCGCCTGCAAGGAGCACTGGCGCCACAACCTGCCGGTGCTGGCCGGCCGGCGCCCGGTCTACGCCATCGACCTGGTGGGTTTCGGGGCCAGCAGCAAGCCCCCCTCCCGGCTCGAAGATGAGCCGGAGGACGGGCTGGCGCTCCGCTACGGCATCGACCTGTGGGCCGACCAGGTGGCCGCCTTCGTGCGGGAGGTGATCGGCACGCCGGTCCAGCTGGTCGGCAATTCGATCGGGGGCGTCGTGGCCCTGGCCGCGGCCGCCAGGCTCGGCGACGACGCCCGCCAGGTGATCCTGATCGACTGTGCCCAGCGCAGCCTCGACGACCGCCGCCTGAGCGAGCAGCCGCCCCTGCGCCGGATCGGCCGGCCCCTGCTCAAGCGCCTGGTGCGCCAGCGGTGGCTCACGGGCCGCCTGTTCCGCTGGGTGGCCAACCCTGGCGTGATCCGCCGGGTGCTCGGCGCCGCCTACCCCTCCGGCGAGGGCATCGACGACCAGCTGGTGCAGCTGCTGCTGACCCCGGCGCGCAGCCCCGGCGCCGACGAGAGTTTCCGGGGCTTCATCAACCTCTTCCGCGACCGACTCGCCCCGGACCTGCTGGCGGAACTGACCATCCCGGTCCGGCTGCTCTGGGGGGAGGCGGACCCGTGGGAGCCGGTGGCCGAGGCGCGGCGCTGGGCCGGGGCCTTCGCCGCCGTCCGCGACCTGCGCGTCCTGAGCGGCCTCGGCCACTGCCCCCACGACGAAGATCCCTCCCGGGTGAACCCGGTGCTGGAGGAGTGGCTGGCGCTGGCGGATCAGCCCTGAGGCGGCGCCGCCGGCCTGGTGGCGCCCAGCCGGGTGCGCCAGCGCTGGCGATCGGGATCCCAGCCCAGCCAGCCCCGCTCCTGCAGCAGGGCCCGCAGCTCCGCCGGCGCCTGGCCCGGGGCCACCGCGGCCGCACAACCGGCGTCGAGCTCGTCCTCAGCCAGTCCGGCCCGCAGTCCCGTGGTCAGGAGCCGCCGCAGCGCGGCGGGTTCGAGCGCCAGCAGCCGGGCCATGGTCAGCGGGCCGTCGCCGGCGGGGTCAGCGCCGGTGTCGTGCTCAGAGGAGCGCATCGGCGAGGTCAGCCGCGAGCTGGGTCACCCCGGTGCTCCACGGGTGGGTGGGGACATCCATCAGGGCCAGGCTGCCACTGGCGATGGTGAGCAGGTCGTCGCTGAGGGGCAGGATCGCTCCGACGGGAATGCCGTAGCTCTGGGCCACCCTTGCGCGCACCTGTTCGGCATCGAAATGGGCCGGCAGCTTGTTCACCACCAGGCGGGCCTCGGGCACCATCAGCCTCTGGGCCACTTCGATCGCCACGGCCGTGCCGAGGTAGTCCTGCTGGTCGGGGCGCATCACCATCACCAGACAGTCGGAGATGGCGGTGGTGAGCAGGGTCTCCTCGTTGATCCCGGGGTGGGTGTCCACGATCAGCAGATCCAGGTGCTGGCTCTGGCCCAGGCTGAACAGGGCATCGTTGAGCCGCTCCACTTCATAGCCTTCCCGCAGCAGCCGGGCGATCCGGTCGCCCTCCATGGCGGCAGGCACCAGAAAGATGCGCCCCTTGCCGCCCGCCATCGAGGCGGGGGTCACGTCATGGGAGCACTTTTCAATCGGAATGGAGCCCTGAAGATGATCATTGAGCGTATGGGATTCCGGCCCTGCCGTGAACCCGAACAGCACATGAATACCTGGTGAAGCAAGATCGGTGTCGAAGACGCCGACCCTGAGTCCGCGGGCCGCGAATGCGGCCGCCAGATTCGCCGAGAGGTTGGATTTTCCCGTTCCACCGCGGAAGGAATGGACGGAAAGGATCCTGGTCATGAAGCGATCCATCTCACGGACGTGGGAAAATCATAGGCATGGCGTTGAAGGCCCTTTTGACGATTCGCCAACGGCTCGCCGGACGGCCTCAACGGACAGCGGCGGTGAGGCGGGGGCGACCCTTGCGCCTGTCCGTGCGGCTGATGCTTCTGGGGGTCAGCGGCCCGCTCGTGAGCCTGGCGATCTTCCTGGCGCTGGCCACCATCGGCTCGATCCGCCTGGCCCAGAAGGCCCGGATCGAGATCAGCACCATGTTCGACCACGACAACCTCTCCTCCCTGGCGGTCACCACCTCGATCATCGAGAAGTCGGCCGAGGAGTTCAGCCGGGTCATCCGTCAGGACTCCAAGGATCTGCGCAAGGCCCTGGCGCCGTTGCGGATGGACACCGAAGGCCGCCTGTCCTGGAAGGGCCAGCCCCTGACCCAGGACCAGGCCCCCGCCCTGCTCAACGACCGGCTGCGACTCCCCCTGGCCCTGCTGCGGGAGCGGGCCGCCGTCTACTACCGCGACCGCAGCGGCACCTGGCGCCGGCTCACGGGCATCACCAGCCAGGGGCAGGCCCTGGAGCCCGGCGCACCTGCCCTGCCAGCCACGGTGGACGACTTCCAACACCTCTTCAAGGGCGCTCCGGCGACGGAGATGAGTCGCAGCGCCATGCTGCAGCTGGATGGGGAATGGCGGATGGCCCGGTTGACCGTCCTTTCGGGTCGCCAGCCCGGCGAAGGCCACCTGGCCCTGCTGGTGGACGTCAGCACCCAGGCCGCCTCCAAGCTCCTCGCCGCCGGCTCCAGCCTCTTCCCCGCCGAGACCCACCAGGCGGCCTTCTTCGGCATCACCCCCACCGGAGGGCTGTACTGCAGCTACCAGACCGAGGACACGGAGGCCTGCATCGACCTGGCCATGGCCCTGCGCCAGAACGGCGGCATTCCCGATCCCCGCACCCTCGGCCATAGCGAGCCCTTCGAGCGCAAGGCCATGGTGCGCCCCCCGGGCTCCACCACCCCGGTGCTGCAGCACCTCTACATCGCCGCCTTCCCTGAGTGGAACTGGCTGGCGGTCGTGTCCGTCGAGGAGGAGGCCCTCGCCGATGCCCTCCTGCCGATGCAGGTGGCCAAGGACGAGATGGTCCGCCGGCTGGTGATCCTCACCCTGATCCTGATCAGCGCCAGTGGCGTCGCCGCCTGGCTGATCGCCCGCGGCATCCGGCGGGAGCTGCGGGAGCTGGCGACCGCCGCCGATGCCATCGCCGACGGCCAGGGCCATCAGGCCCTCACCTACCCGTCGGACGACGCCATCGGCCGGCTGGTGCGGGCCTTCAACCGCATGTCGGGGGCGGTGGCGGACCGGGAGAACTCCCTGCGGGACCAGATCCGCCAGATGGAGATCAACATCAACGCCAGCGAACTGCAGGGCCAGGTCTGCTCGATCCTCAACGACCCCGGCTTCGAGCAGCTCAGTGAGCGGGCCCGGGCCATGCGCCAGCGACGCCTGGAGCAGATCAGCGCATCTGCCCCATCCGTGTCGGCAGACGCAGGGTCTGCAGGGGATTGCCCACCGCCTGGAGCAGGGCGGGATCAGGCTGAACCTGCAGGCCGCTCGAGCGGCTGAGCTGCACCAGGGTGTCGTTGTAAGTGGCCAGGTTCTGGATGTAGGAGCTCACCGCCTGGCTGATCTCCTGCTGGGCCTGCACCACGTCGGTGATGGTGCCGTAGCCGGCGTTGAAGCGCAGGGTCTGGAGGCGCAGGGCCCCGTTGGCCGCTTTGACCCGTTCGGCGCCGGCCAGCACGATGCTGCGGCCGGAGCGGGCCTGGGCCACCAGGGATTGCACGTCGCTGCGCACCTGCAGCACGGTGGCGCTGTAGGTCTCGGCGGCGGCCGCCGCCTGGCGGCGGGCGGCGGCGGCGTTCATGCGGGCCTGGCCGCCGTCGAAGCCCGTGAACGTCAGCTGCAGCAGGGCCGATCCGTTCCATTCGTCGGAGCGGGCGTTGGGCACGAACGGCGGGCCCTGGTTGAGGTAACCCACCCCCTTGGTCCAGTAGAGGGACGTGATCAGCTGCAGGGTGGGGCGGTAGGTGGCCAGGTAGATCCGCGCCTGGGCCTCGTTGGTCTGGACGGCGAGGAGCTGCTGCTCGAGCACCTTGCGGTAGGCGAGGCTCGCCGTGATCGAGTCGTCGAGGGAATGGTCCCAGGCGCCGAGGGGTGCGAAGGGCGTGGCGGGGGTGAGGGCGTCGGGACTGGGGGTGGCCAGCAGCTGGGCGAGGTTGGCCCGGGCGGTCTCCACCTGCTGCTCCGCGGCCAGCAGG
Source organism: Synechococcus sp. CCAP 1479/9 (assembly GCF_019038535.1). Taxonomy (NCBI): domain Bacteria; kingdom Bacillati; phylum Cyanobacteriota; class Cyanophyceae; order Synechococcales; family Synechococcaceae; genus Synechococcus; species Synechococcus sp. CCAP 1479/9. Next base: position 29,625 of record NZ_JAFKRK010000028.1, read on the forward strand.
GCCTGGCGATCGGCCAGCAACACCGTCTGCTGCTTGAAGACCTCCAGCTTGGAGGCCACCCCCATCTGCACCCGGGTCTGGGCGAGCCGATACAGCAGCTCGTCGTTCTCGACGATCTGGCGGCCGGTCTGGACGGCGGCGAGGGCCCGCTGCAGATCGATGTAGGCCGACTGGGTCTTGAGGCGCTGGTCGCGGCGGGTGATCACATAGGTGTCGGCCGCCTGGCGGACCAGATACTTGTTCTGCCAGATCGTGGCCGACCGGGTGGGATCGATCAGGTTCCAGGTGGTGTCGATCTGGCCGATCGCCTGGAAGTAGCTGGCCTCGAACACCCTCTGACTGCTGAGACCGGAGCCGGAGATGGAGAAGCCCGCGGAGGCACTGAAGGGGTAGTTGTAGAAGGTCTTGGAGGCGTAGGGCCCGCCGTTGAGGCTGAGGTTGAGGGTGGGCCACCAGCTGGCGTAGGCGGCGCCGAGGCTGTTCTGGGTGGCCACCAACGACTGATAGGCGGAGCGCACCACGGGGTTGCGATCCACGGCCCAGGCCGCCGCCTGCTCCATCGTCAGGGCCCCCAGGAGCTCGGGGGGCAAGGGGGGCAGGCGGTCACCGCTGGGCATCGGGCCGGGCCATCCCGCCCCCAGTCCCTCGACCGCCTTCACCTCGGGAGGGCTGACCGAAGCCGGCAGGGACTGGGCCAGGGCCGGGCCCGGCAGCGTCAGCCCGGCGGAGGCGGCGAGGGTGAGGCGTACGGACACAGGCAGCAGCCGCTTCAGCGGCCCGATGGCCTGGCGGATGGGGCGCCGCTTCATCGCGTCTGGGCGATCACATAGGAGAGGGGAAGATCCAGCAATTTGCCGACCCTGGGCACGAAGGCGCGGTGATTGAAGACGTCATAATCCAACCTCTCGATGACATCAAGGATCCCCCGATACAGCCGCAGCGATGCCCACACCGGCCAGCGGGCATCCGGAGCCAGCCAGCGCACGCCGGCCTCGGAGCGGTTGAACCAGTCCCGGGCCCGCTCCAGCTGGAACCGCATCAGCGCCTGCCAATTCTCATTGAGACGCCCGGCCATCAGATCGGCTTCGGAGTAACCGAAGCGGTCGAGATCCTCCTGGGGTAGGTAGATGCGGCCACGACCGCGATCCTCACCCACATCCCGGAGGATGTTGGTCAGCTGGTTGGCGATGCCCAGGGCCACGGCCGCTTCGGAGGTGTCGGGACGCTCGCTCCAGGGGGCGGAGGTGTAGGCCGCATCGACCCCCATCACCTCCTGGGTCATCAGACCCACGGTGCCCGCCACCCGGTAGCAATAGAGCTGGAGATCGGAGAAGCTGGCGTAGCGGTCGCGCAGCACGTCCATCCGCTGGCCCTCGATCATGTCGAGGTAGGCCTGCAGGGGCTGGGGAAAACGCTCGATCGTGTCCAGCATCACCCGGTCGAGGCCATCGACGGCATGGCCGGCGAACAGCGCGCGGGTGCGCTCCTCCCAGGCATCGAGACGCTCCAGCAGGACCTCGGCCGACAGCGTCTGGGCCTGGGCGCTGTCCATCAGTTCGTCGGTGCGGCGGCACCAGACGTAGATCGCCCAGATCGCCCGGCGCTTGGCCGGCGGCAACAGCATCGTGCCGAGATAGAAAGTCTTGGCCCACTGCGCCGTCTCCTGTCGGCAGGATTCGTAGGCCTCCTCCAGGTCGGAAGCGCGGTCGAGGGGCAGCGGGGCCAGCACACTCACACCGTCGCCAGGCTCTGGGCGGGGGCCGGACCCTGGCCACTGCCGGAGAGGTGGGCATCGACGGCGGCGGCGCAGAGCTTGCCGCTCAGCACCGCCCCCTCCATCGAGGCCAGGTAGCGCTGCATGGTGAAGCAGCCCGCGAGGAAGAAGTTCGGGATGGGGGAGTCCTGGGAGGGCCGCAGCTGCTGGCAGCCCGGCACGGTCTTGTAGACGGAGAGGGGCGTCTTGACGACCACCGACTTGCGCAGCACGGCCGGGGTGTCGCCGGTGAAATGGATGGGGAACAGGCGCTTGAGCTCCTCCATGGTGGCGGCCACGATCTCCGCATCGGGGCGACCGATCCAGTCGGCGGCCGGGGCGAACACCAGCTCCAGCATGGAGCGGTGGGGATCCTCGTACTCCCGGCAGGTGTTGCTCATGTCGGCATAGACGCTGAGCAGGTCGGAACGGCTGAACAGCAGGTGGTCGATGTCCGTGAGCTTGCGGTCGAACCAGAGATGGATATTGATCACCGGCACCCCCCGCAGCCCCTCGAGCTTGCTGAAGTAGGGCAGTGACTTCCAGGCGTCCGGCAGCAGCAGCTTGAGCGGATCAACGGGCATGGCGCTCACGTAGGCGTCGGCCTGGATTTCCCGCTCGGGACGCCCCTTGATGCCGCCGATGCGGAAGCCCGTCACGGCGCCGTCCTTGTCGATGCGGATCTCCCTGAGGGGCGACTCCAGATGGACCTCACCCCCCCGGGCCTCGATGTACTCGACCATCGGCTGGCAGAGCCGCTCCGGCGGGTTGCCGTCCAGGAAGGCCATTTTGGAGCCGTCCGTTTCCTGGAGGAAGCGGTTGAGAGCGGTGAGCACCACCGTGCTGGAGATCTCTTCGGGGTTGATGAAGTTGAGCGCCTTGCTCATGGCGAGAAAGACTTCATCGTTGACGCGCTCGGGGATATTGTGAATCCGCAGCCATTCGCTCCAGCTGTACTTGTCGCATTCCTCCACATAGGCCTGGCCGCGCAGCATGGCCGGCACCAGGCCAAGGCCGAAGGCGATCTTCTCCGGCCAGGTGAGCATGTCGTTGTTGCCCAGGATCGCCGCCACCCCGTTCAGCGGAGCCGGCAGATCCGGGAAATCGAAACGGCTGTAGGTACCCGGAACTTCCTTCTGGTTGAAGATCATCGCGTGGGACTTCCACTGCAGGCGATCCTCGATGTCCAGCTCGGCGAAGAGTTGGCGCATGTTGCGATAGGCGCCGAAGAAGATATGCAGACCGGTTTCGTACCAGTCGCCATCGGCGTCCTGCCAGGCCGCCACCTTGCCGCCCAGCACGTCTCTGGCTTCGAGCACGATCGGGGTGTGGCCGGCGTCGCAGAGGTATTTGGCGCAGGACAGGCCGGCCAGACCGGCCCCGGCGATGACAACCCGCATGTCGTACCCGAGATCAGCAGCAACCTTATCGGGCCTCCCAGGGCAGGGGCGACCGGCGCCGGGGGGCCGCGGCGCCGGAATCGGCCGCCGACCTACCTAAAGTTGTTGCAGCACTCAATGGGTGCCACCCCCTTCTCCCGATCCCCGCCCCCGAGGCCGAGCCCATGGTCGAGACGCTGCTCAAGTCCACCACCCGCCACATCCGGCTGTTCACGGCGCGGGTCGAGAACAACGACCTCATCCCTGACCCGGATCAGCTCACCCTCGACATCGATCCCGACAACGAGTTCCTCTGGGACGAGCCGGCCCTCGAGAAGGTGCGCGCCCGGTTCCGGGAGCTGGTGGCGGCCCAGGCCGGCCAGGAACTGAGCGACTACAGCCTGCGCCGCATCGGCTCCGAGCTCGAGGGGCTGGTGCGTCAGATGCTCCAGGCCGGTGAACTCAGCTACAACCCCGAGGCCCGGGTTCTGAACTACTCGATGGGCCTGCCCCGCAGCCCGGAAACCCTGTGACCCGCTCCCGCAGCAGCGCCGGCCGCCCGGAACCGGGCGGCTATGCGCCCCGACCCGACCGCACCGACCCCCGCTACGACCCCCGGGCCGACGCGCGCTCCGGCCGCTACGACGACCGGGCCGATCGCTTCGCCACCGGCTACGACCGCCGGGAGGATCCCCGTTACGGGCCCCAGGGCCGCCGCGGCAGCAACGGTGGCGGCGGCGGCCGGCCCCCCGCCGGCAACGGTGGTGGCGGCGGGGGCGGCGGGCCCAACATCCAGCTGAACGTGGCCACGGTGGCGGTGCTGGCCGGCGTGCTGGTGGTGGGCATCGGCATCGGCAGCGCCGTGACCAGCACCACCCAGGGGAACCAGGGCAACATCGCCAGCGCCCAGCAGCTCGACATGGCGGTGCCCGACCCCGAGTTCTGCAAGCAGTGGGGCGCCAGCGCCTTTGTGATGGACATCGAGCTGTACACCACGATGAACCCGAGCAGCAGCTTCGTGACCCAGCCCACGCTCCAGCCCGGTTGCGTCATCCGCCGGGAGAACTGGTCGGTGCTGCAGAAGGAGGGCGCCGTGACCGCCGAGCAGATGCGCCAGTGCAAGCAGCGCATGAACACCTTCGCCTACATCGGCTCGGTGCGCGACAAACCGATCGTCCGCTGCGTCTACCAGACCGACATCACCGGCAACAAGTTCCAGACCCGCGGAGTCGCCGGCGCCGCCGATGACGCCGTTGGCATCACCCCTGAGGCCGATCAGTTCTGAGGCCGTTGCGCTCGGCCAGCCCCGGCGTGGTCTGCACCTGACGCAGGGGGCTGTCCGGGCTGGCGAACACCGGCAGCACCTCGCGGCGGAAAGCGTCGGCGGCCCTTGAGCAGTAGCGGGCCGGGTGGGTGATCAGCTTCAGCTGGCGCCGCACCATCAGGTCGGCCACCTGGGGCCGGTGCAGGGTGCCGGCGGCCAGCTCCCGCTCGATCGACACCACCGGCAGGAACGCCGCCCCCAGGCCCGCCTGAACGGCGTTCTTGATGGCCTCGAAGGAGTTGAGCTCCATCTCGATCTTGAGCCGCTGCACGTCGAGCTTGGAGCGGCTGAGCAGCTGGTCCACCATCTTGCGGGTGGTGGACTGGGCATCGAGACAGACGAAGCCGAGGCGGTAGAGATCGTCCTTGGTGAGCTCCGGCAGGCGGGAGAGCGGGTGCTTGGGGGGCAGCACCAGGGCCAGTTCGTCGTTGGCGTAGGGCACCACCTGCAGCAGGTCATTGAGATCCGCCGGCAGCTCGCCGCCGATGATCGCCAGGTCGATCTGCCCGTTGGCCACGCTCCAGCCGGTGCGGCGGGTGCTGTGCACCTGCAGCTGCACCGCCACGTCCGGGTACTTCTGGCGGAACAGGCCGATCATCCGGGGCATCAGATAGGTGCCCGTCGTCTGGCTGGCCCCCACCACCAGGGAGCCGCCGCGCAGATTGTGGAGATCGTCGAGGGCCCGGCAGGCCTCCTGGCACTGGCTCAGGATCCGGTCGCAGTAGCTGAGCAGCAGGTGGCCGGCCTCGGTGAGCTGGGCCTTGCGGCCGCCGCGGTCGAACAGGGAGACGTCGAGCTGCTTCTCCAGGTTCTGGATCTGCAGACTCACCGCCGGCTGGGTGACGTAGAGGCTGTCGGCCGCCTTCTTGAAGCTGCCCTCACTGGCGATGGCGCGCAGGATGCGCAGCTGGTCGAGGGTGAAAGGCAGATCTGCCATGGGTCGGGGAGGCCGCGGGGGGACCGTTCGCCGGAGCCGGCAGGCCGTGCGGAACTCTAGGGGGCTCTCCCGGTGGCAAGAATCGGCCTGTCACATCCGCTCCAGGACGCCGCATCCCCATGGCCTCGCTTCCCCTGCTGACCGCGGGCCCCCAGCACAGCAGCGTGGTGATGCTGGCCCTGCTGGTGCTCTTCGCCCTGATCCACAGCGGCGGGGCCTCCCTGAGGGTCTGGGGGGAGGAGCGGATCGGGGCCCGGCTCTGGCGCCTGCTGTTCGCCGGGCTCAGCATTCCCTCGGCGGTGGTGGTGGTGGGGTACTTTCTCGCCCACCGTTACGACGGGGTCAGGCTCTGGAACCTGCAGGACCAGCCCTGGGTGGTGCCGCTGGTCTGGACCGGCACGGCCATCAGCTTCCTGTTCCTGTATCCCGCCACCTACAACCTGCTCGAGATCCCGGCGGTGCTGAAGCCCCAGGTGCGTCTGTACGCCACGGGGATCATCCGGGTGAGCCGCCATCCCCAGGCCGTGGGCCAGGTGCTCTGGTGCGCCACCCACCTGCTCTGGATCGGCACCAGCTTCACCCTGGTGGCCTGCGTGGGGCTGATCGGCCACCACCTGTTCGCCGTCTGGAACGGGGACCGGCGCCTGCGCCACCGCTTCGGCGCCGCCTTCGAGGAGCTGCGGGCCTCCACGTCGGTGCTGCCCTTCGCCGCCGTGCTGGACGGCCGCCAGACGCTGGTGGCGGCGGAATTCCTGCGGCCCTCCCAGCTGGGGATCGCCATCGCCATCGGCGTGTTCTGGTGGGCCCACCGCTGGATCGGCCTCGGCGCCACCACCTTCTCGCGCACGGCCCTCGCCCACTGGCTGGGCTGAAGCGCCCACCAGCCGGCGGGGGTCGATGGGCAGGCCACCACAGAGGCGGAGCCAGGCCGACGGGCCTGCCTAAACTCGCGCCAACAGAGCCCCCAGGATGCCCGCCGCTTCCGAACTTGCCTGGCTGATCCCGGTGCTTCCCCTGCTGGGGGCCTGCCTCACCGGGCTGGGGCTGATCACGTTCAACCGCACCGTCAACCGCCTGCGCAAGCCGGTGGCCCTGCTGCTGATCACCAGCGTGGGCATGGCCGCGGTGCTGAGCTTCGCGATCCTGGCCGAGCAGCTGGCCGGAGCCGGCGCCACGGAGGTGCTCTTCGACTGGGCCGGCGCCGGCACCTTCCACCTGCAGATGGGCTTCCGCGTCGACGCCCTCGGGGCGGTGATGCTGTCGCTGGTCACCACCATCGCCCTGCTGGTGATGGTCTATTCCGACGGCTACATGGCCCACGACAAGGGCTATGTCCGCTTCTTCACCTATCTGGCCCTGTTCAGCAGCTCGATGCTGGGGCTGGTGATCAGCCCCAACCTGCTCGAGATCTACGTCTTCTGGGAGCTGGTGGGCATGTGCTCCTACCTGCTCGTCGGCTTCTGGTACGACCGTGACGCCGCCGCCAACGCCGCCCAGAAGGCCTTCGTGGTCAACCGGGTCGGCGACTTCGGCCTGCTGCTGGGGATCCTGGGCCTGTTCTGGGCCACCGGCAGCTTCGGCTTCGAGGAGATCGGTGAACGGCTCTCGGCCGCGGTCGCCGGTGGCGGCCTGCCCACCGGTGTGGCCGTGCTGCTCTGCCTGCTGGTGTTCATGGGCCCGATGGCCAAGTCGGCCCAGTTCCCCCTCCATGTGTGGCTGCCCGACGCCATGGAGGGCCCCACCCCCATCTCGGCCCTGATCCACGCCGCCACCATGGTGGCGGCCGGCGTCTTCCTGGTGGCCCGGCTGCAGCCGGTCTACGAGCCCTTTCCCCAGGTGCAGCTGGTGATCGCCGTGATCGGCACCATCACCCTGTTCCTGGGGGCCTCGATCGCCCTCACCCAGATGGATCTGAAGAAGGGGCTGGCCTACAGCACCGTCTCCCAGCTCGGCTACATGATGCTGGCCATGGGCTGCGGCGCCCCGGTGGCGGGCATGTTCCACCTGGTCACCCACGCCTTCTTCAAGGCGATGCTGTTCCTGGGCTCCGGCTCGGTGATCCACGCCATGGAGGAGGTGGTGGGCCACGAGCCGGTGCTGGCCCAGGACATGCGCCTGATGGGCGGCCTGCGCCAATACATGCCGATCACCTCCGCCACCTTCCTGATCGGCTGCATTGCGATCAGCGGCATCCCCCCCCTGGCGGGTTTCTGGAGCAAGGACGAGATCCTCGGCCAGGCCTTCAACAGCTTCCCGCTGCTCTGGGCCATGGGCTTCCTGACCGCCGGGATGACCGCCTTCTACATGTTCCGCCTCTACTTCCTCACCTTCGAGGGCTCCTTCCGCGGCCAGGATGCCGGCATCCGCGCCCAGCTGCTGAGCGCCGCCGGCCAGCCCTCCGGCGGATCCACCGACGACGACCACCACGCCCACGCCAGCCATCCCCACGAATCGGGCTGGCAGATGGCGGCCCCCCTGGTGGTGCTGGCGGTCCCGTCGGTGCTGATCGGCCTGCTCGGCACCCCCTGGAACAGCCGCTTCGGCAACCTCGTCGATCCCGTCGAGGCCGCCGAGGTGGCCAAGGAGTTCAGCTGGGGTGAGTTCCTGCCCCTGGCGGGCGCCTCGGTGGCCATCTCCAGCCTCGGCATCGGCCTGGCGGTGCTCGCCTACGCCCTGCACCGTATCGACCTGGGCTCCGCCGTGGCGGGTCGCTTCCCGGCCATCAACCGGTTCCTGGCCAACAAGTGGTACCTCGATGCCATCAACGAGAAGCTGTTCGTGCAGGGCAGCCGCCGCCTGGCCCGCCAGGTGCTCGATGTCGACTCCAAGGTGGTGGACGGGGTGGTCAACCTCACCGGCCTGCTCACCCTGGGCAGCGGCGAGGGCCTGAAGTACTTCGAGACCGGCCGGGTCCAGTTCTATGCCCTGATCGTCTTCGGCGGCGTCATCGGCCTGGTGCTCCTGTTCAGCGCCTTCGGCTGAGTCCCTCTGTGTGTGACAACGCCCATCCGGTGGGTATGTCGGAGGCAGGGATTTCTACACTCCGGCCAGATGGACAGCACCGTTTCTGTGCCCTTTCCCTGGCTGAGCACCGCGATTCTGTTCCCGATCGGCGCCGCTCTGCTGATCCCCTTCGTGCCCGACAAGGGCGATGGCAAGCAGGTCCGTTGGTACGCCCTCGGCGTCGCCCTCATCACCTTCCTGGTGACCGTGGCGGCCTACCTGCGCGGCTATGACCCGGCCGATCCCGACCTGCAGCTGGTGGAGCGGGTGCAGTGGCTGCCCGATCTGGGGCTGGCCTGGTCTGTGGGGGCCGACGGCCTCTCCATGCCGCTGATCCTGCTCACCAGCTTCATCACCTCCCTGGCCTGCCTGGCGGCCTGGCCGGTCACCTTCAAGCCCAAGCTCTTCTACTTCCTGCTCCTGGCCATGGACGGCGGCCAGATCGCCGTGTTCGCCGTGCAGGACATGCTCCTGTTCTTCCTGGCCTGGGAGCTGGAACTGCTGCCGGTGTACCTGCTGCTCGCCATCTGGGGCGGCAAGAAGCGCCAGTACGCCGCCACCAAGTTCATCCTCTACACCGCCGGCAGCTCCCTGTTCATCCTCCTGGCGGGCCTGGCGATGGCCTTCTACGGCGGCGGCGCCCCGAGCTTCGAGTACACCGTCCTGGCGGCCAAGGAGTTCGGCACGGGCTTCCAGGTGCTCTGCTACGCCGCCCTGCTGATCGCCTTCGGCGTCAAGCTGCCGGTGGTGCCCCTGCACACCTGGCTGCCCGATGCCCACGGTGAGGCCACCGCGCCGGTGCACATGCTGCTGGCGGGCATCCTGCTGAAGATGGGCGGCTACGCGCTGCTGCGCTTCAACGTGCAGCTGCTGCCCGAGGCCCACGTCCAGTTCGCCCCCCTGCTGGTGATCCTGGGGGTGGTCAACATCATCTACGCCGCCCTCACCTCCTTCGCCCAGCGCAACCTCAAGCGCAAGATCGCCTACAGCTCGATCAGCCACATGGGCTTCGTGCTGATCGGCATCGGCAGCTTCAGCGCCCTGGGCACCAGCGGCGCCATGCTCCAGATGATCAGCCACGGCCTGATCGGGGCCAGCCTGTTCTTCCTGGTGGGGGCCACCTACGACCGCACCCACACCCTCCAGCTCGACGAGATGGGTGGGGTGGGCCAGAAGATGCGCAAGATGTTCGCCCTCTGGACTGTCTGCTCCCTGGCCTCCCTCGCCCTGCCGGGCATGAGCGGTTTCGTCTCCGAGCTGATGGTGTTCGTGGGCTTCGCCACCAGTGAGGCCTACAGCCTCAGCTTCCGGATCGTCATCGCCGTCCTGGCGGCCATCGGCGTGATCCTCACCCCCATCTACCTGCTGTCGATGCTGCGGGAGATCTTCTTCGGCAAGGAGAACCCCGAGCTGGCCTCCCACACCCACCTGGTCGACGCCGAGCCGCGGGAGATCTACGTGATCTCCTGCCTGCTGGTGCCGATCATCGGCATCGGCCTCTACCCGCGCCTGGTCACCGACAGCTACCAGGCCGCGATCGAAGCCCTGGTGGAGCGGGAGTCCGTCGCCCTGGTGAAGGTGGGCCGTGCCCCGGTCCCGGCGGTGATGGCGACCGGCGCCTTCGGCCACCTGCCGCCGGCCCTGCTGCACGCCCCGGCCCTCGGCTGAGCCCAGGCCTTCGTCTGGGCCCCGTCCCCGCCACGGCGGGGGGCCGGTTGGGGGCCGGTTACGAAACCCTGCGCAGGCCCGGGGCCATGGCGCCATCCTCCGGGGAGGATGCCTACGCTCCTCCATCGCACAGCGAGGGTCTCCATGCGGCAGATCAACTTCCTTCTGATCTTCAGCTTCGGCTTGGCCACGGTGATGTTCACCCTGGAGAACACCACGGCCACCACGGTGCATTTCCTGCCGGGCGTGAGCGCCACCCTGCCGCTGGCGGCCCTGCTGCTGGTGGTGGGCGGTCTCGGTGCCACCGCCGCCTGGATCTACGCCGTCTGGAGCGGCGTTGTGAAGAAGGTGGAAACCCTGCAGACCGCCGGCGAAGCGGAGGCCCAGCAGGTGAGGATCAGCGAGCTGGAGAACGATCTGCGCCGCTACCGGGCCACCGTGGATGCCCAGCTGGGGCTGCTGCCGGCCGCCGGCGAGAGCTCGGCGTCGTCCCGTGATGAGGGGGGCGACGGCAGCCTCTCGCTGGCCGCCGACTAGGCCCTGGGGCCGGTTCGGTCATCACCGCGACTGGTGCCATCGGGCCGCAGCCGGTAGCTTGCCCAGGGACGGCACCCTCCGAGCAGGACATCGCGCGTGGCAGAAGCGGGCGCCAGACTCGCCATCCGGTTGCTCCAGGACGCGGCCGAACGGGGCGATATCGATCCCTGGGACGTCGATGTGATCGCCGTCGTCGACGGTTTCCTCGACCAGCTGCGCCAGCGCATCGAGCTGCCCAGGCGCCTGGCCCCCCAGGGAGGGAGCTACGAACGGGATCTGGCCGAGTCCAGCGAGGCCTTCCTGGCCGCCTCGGTGCTGGTGGGGCTCAAGGCGGAACTGCTGGAATCGGCCACCTTCCCGCCCGAGCCCCTGCTGGAGGACCCCTTCGCCGCCGAGGACGACGGCGGCTGGGACCCCGCCGCCGTGGCCTTGCCGCGGCGGCCCGAACGGCACCTGCAGCGCCGGCCGGTGGCGCCACCCCCGCTGCAGCGACCCGTCACCCTGGGGGAACTGATCCGCCAGCTGGAGGACATCGCCGAGCGGCTCGAGCAGGAGGGTGGGGAAGGGCGGCACAGGCCCCGCGCCCGCCGTTACAGCGAACGGGCGGCGATCGCCCAGGTGGCCTCCCTGGCCCACCGGGAGAAACTGCCGGAGACCACCGCCGCCCTGAGCCGCTTCCTGGTGGCGTGGGAGCCCACCGCCGAAGCCCTCGCGTGGGTGACCTTCGACGCCCTGGTGGGCGCCTGGGCGGAGGCCCTGGCCAGCCCCCCCGCTGGCTCTGCGGAGGATGCCGATCTGGACAGCGACCGGGTGGGGGTGTTCTGGGCCCTGCTGTTCCTCTCCTCCCAGGGCAAGGTGGAACTGGCCCAGGAGGGCGGCCTCTACGGTCCCCTCAGCCTGCGCCGCCGCGGGGAGGAGCGGGTCGAAGCGCTCAGCCTGCCGCGGCTGCCGGGGCAGGGGTCAGATAGGGGGCCGGCTCTGGAGGCAGTGGCCGCCTGAGTTTTCTCCGTAGGGTGGCACTTCACCTCCGACCTGAAACGACGCCGATGAAGGCGATGATCCTGGCGGCAGGCAAGGGAACAAGGGTGCGTCCGATCACGCACACAACGCCCAAGCCGATGATCCCGATCCTCCAGAAACCCGTGATGGAGTTTCTGCTCGAGTTGCTCCGGGAGCACGGTTTCAACGAAATCATGGTCAATGTCTCCCACCTTTCGGAGGAGATCGAGAACTACTTTCGCGACGGCCAGCGCTTCGATGTCCAGATCGCCTACAGCTTCGAAGGACGCATCAAGGACGGTGAGCTGATCGGCGAAGCCATGGGTTCGGCCGGTGGCCTGAAGAAGATCCAGGACTTCCAGTCCTTCTTCGATGACACCTTCGTGGTGCTCTGCGGCGATGCCCTCATCGATCTCGACCTCACGGAAGCCGTGCGGCGACACCGCGAGAAGGGGGCCATGGCCAGCCTGATCACCAAACGGGTGCCCCGCGACCAGGTGAGCAGTTACGGGGTGGTGGTGACCGACGAAGCCGGCCGGGTGCTGTCCTTCCAGGAGAAGCCGTCGGTGGAAGAGGCCGCCAGCGACATGATCAACACCGGCATCTACATCTTCGAGCCGAAAGTCCTCGACTTCATCCCCAGCGGCGAACCCTTCGACATCGCCGCCGACCTGTTTCCCAGGCTGGTGGAATCCGGGGCCCCCTTCTACGCCCTGCCCATGGAGTTCGAGTGGGTCGACATCGGCAAGGTGCCGGATTACTGGCAGGCGATCCGCAGCGTGCTGCAGGGGGATGTACGCCAGGTGCAGATTCCCGGCAAGCAGGTCCGCCCTGGCATTTATGCAGGCCTCAACGTGGCGGCCGACTGGGACCAGATCCACGTCGAAGGGCCGATCTTCGTGGGCGGCATGACCCGCATCGAAAACGGCGTCACGATCATCGGGCCGGCCATGATCGGGCCGAGCTGCCACATCTGCGAAGGGGCCACGATCGACAACTCGATCATCTTCGATTACTCCCGGATCGGCCCCGGAGTCCAGCTCGTCGAGAAGCTGGTCTACGGCCGCTACTGCGTCGACCGCAACGGCGACCACTTCGATCTCCAGGAGGCCGCCCTCGACTGGCTGATCACCGATTCGCGCCGCCAGGACGTGGGCACCCCCTCACCGCAGCAGAAGGCCATGGCCGAGCTGCTGGGCACCGACCTCGCCGCCAGCGGCGCCCCCTAGGCCCGCCAGCCGCAGGATCTGGGGGATGCGGTGTTCGGCCTTGATGGCCATCAGATGCACCCCCTGGGCGATGGAGCTGTAGGCGGCCACCTGTTCGGCGGCGATCGCCACGCCCTCCGCCGCTGGATCGGCCGCGCCGGCGAGGCGGTCGATCAGGGACTGGGGGATGCAGGCCCCCGGCACGACGCGGTTGATGAACTGGGCATTGCGGGCCGACTTGAGCAGAAACACCCCGGCCAGCACCGGCAGCCCGAGGGGGCCGGTGATCTCCTCGACGAAGCGGCGCAGGGCGGCCGCATCCATCACCATCTGGGTCTGGAGGAAGCGGGCGCCCGCCTCCTGCTTGCGCCGCACCCTGGAGAGAAGCCCACTCCAGCTCGGCGACTGGGGATCGGCGGCGGCGCCAGGGAAGAGGGCCGTGGCCCCATCCGGCAGCTCCCCCTTCACCGGATCCTCGCCGGCGTTGAGGCCCCGCACCAGCTGCAGCAGCCGCACCGCCTCCAGCTCGTTCACCGCCCGGACCCCAGGCTGATCGCCGGCCCGCACCGGGTCACCGGTGAGGCAGAGCAGGTTGCGGATGCCGAGGGCATGGGCGCCGAGCAGATCGGCCTGCAAGGCGATGCGGTTGCGGTCGCGGCATGTCATCTGCAGCACCGGCTCGATGCCGGCCTCCAGCAGCAGACGGCACACCGCCAGGCTGCTCATCCGCATCACGGCCCGGCTGCCATCGGTGACGTTGACCGCATGCACCAGACCCCGCAGCGCCGTCGCCGCCTCGAGGGTGCGCGTGGCATCGCCCCCCCGGGGCGGTGTCACCTCCGCCGTCACGGCGAACCGACCGTCCGCCAGGGCCTGTCGAAGCTGCAACGGCCATCTCCAAGACAGGGGCATCATGGAGCAGCCGCTGCCTAGAGTGAAACAGCCCTCGCCGAGGAGCCGATGGCTGAGCGCAGGTCCATGGCGGCTTCCAGCTCACCGTCCCCATCCCCGTCCCTGGAGCGGCCCATGGTGCATCCACACAGCGAGTTATCTGAGCGGGAAATCGAGATCATCGAGCTGGTGGCCACCGGACTGACCAATCTCGAGATCGCCGGCCAGCTCACCATCAGCAAGCGCACGGTCGACAACCACGTCAGCAACATCTTCACCAAGACCGGCGCCAAGAACCGGGTGGCCCTGCTGAACTGGGCGATGGACCACGGCAAGATCTGCCGTGACGGATTCAACTGCTGCGCCCTGCCCCCTGACGACGGCACCGGCCCCGGCTGAGCGGCGGCGCTCGGGTCCTCAGTCGGGCCCTCCGTGGGCCTGGGCCAGCAGGGCCTTCCGGTCGGCCTCCGGCCACATCGCCAGGGGGCGGTGGGCCAGGGCGGCATTGCTGAGCTCGCGGCGGCCGGTGATCTCCAGGGCGCACCAGGGGGGAACGGCCACCGGCCCGTCGGCGCGCTCCAGTTCCACCTCCGCCACCACCAGGGGCGCATTGGCCCCCTCGAACACATCCAGAACCCAGTCGCCCCCGGGCAGATCCAGGCCGAAGCGGATCTTGCCGAGCCGATGGTCGCACCGCTCCAGCAGGGCCTCGGCGTCGGCGGCAGGAATCGGATACTCGTACTCCTGCCGGGTCAGGGCCTGACCGGCCGCCGGGATCGGCTCCCCAAGCTCCGGCCCCATCAGGCCCTCGCCGGCGGCCGGCAGCTTGAGGGTGAGAAAGGCCGCCATCGGGCCCTCCGGGGGGCGGGCCAGCCGCACCCGCAGGGTGAGGTCCTCACGGCCGCTGGCCAGATACCCCTGGCGGATCAGGTTCTCTCCCACCGCATGGGGGCGCCACAGCTCGCCGCGGACGAGGAAGCGGCGCTCGATTTCCAGGGCCATGGGTCGGGGGGGCGTGGATGGACGCGGATCAGTTGCGGGACGGCTCGCCGGCGGTGAGGCTGCCGGCCCAGTGGAGCTTGTGGGTGAGGGTGCTGTAGTACGAGGGGCTCTGCTCGAGCTGGAGCATCAGCACCGGATGGCGGCCCCGCTGCAGGACGCAGCGATCCCCGGGTTCCAGCACGGTGGCATGGGCCCCGTCCTTCCAGAGCTTCACCCGGCGGCTGGCCTCCCCCAGGGGCCACACCGACAGCCTGGAGCCGGGGGGCACCACCACCGCCCGGCTGGAGAGACTCATGGGGCAGATCGGCGTGACCACGATCGCTTCGATGCCCGGGTGGAGGATCGGCCCCCCGGCGGCCATCGCGTAACCCGTGGAGCCGGTGGGGGTGGCGATGATCAACCCGTCGCCCCGGTACTGATCCACCACCTCCCCATCGATCTCGAGTTCGAGCATGCAGGTGGGGGAGAGCTCGTCGAGGGCGGGACGGAAGTAGAAGTCGTTGAGGGCCGTGTGGGGGCCGTCGCCCCCCCCGCTGAGGTCGACGTCGGAAGCCCCGTCCCCCTCCTGGGGCACGCCGTCGCCCCGGTCGACCCGGGCCTCCAGCATCATGCGCCGCTCGATCGCGAAGCGGTCGTCGCGCAGGCGCTGCCAGAGGGTGTCGTCCGGATCGTGGCCCGGCTCCCCGTGGCCATCGCCCTGGAGCCTGAGCAGGCGCCGCTCGTGGGTGAGGAAGCCCAGGTGGCCGCCGACGTTGAAGCTGAGCACCGGCACCCCGTAGCTGGCCAGGTGACGGGCTGCGGCCAGCACGGTGCCATCGCCGCCGAGCACCACGGCCAGATCAGGCAGCTCGGCCTCGGTGGCCAGAAGGCCGGGGAAGGGGTTGAGGCCAAGTCCGCTGACGGCGGTGGTGACGCTGGCCCCCTGGGAGCGCAGGTCCTGGGCACAGCGACGGGCCTGGCGCTGGGCAGCCTGGCTGCCCTTGCGAAGGATCAGCCAGACCCTCTCAAGCCGCATGGGCGAAAGCCGGGGACGCTGACACCGCTACCAGCGCAGCAGGTTGAAGCGCTCCATGTCGACGGTTTCGCGGTTGCGATAGAGCGACAGCAGGATGGCCAGACCGACGGCCGCCTCGGCCGCGGCCACGGTGATCACGAAGATCGCGAACACCTGCCCCCGGATCAGCTGACCATCGAGGTAGTTGGAGAAGGCCATCAGGTTGATGTTGACGGCGTTGAGCATCAGCTCGATGCTCATCAGCACCCGCACGGCATTGCGGCTGTTGATCAGCCCCCAGACGCCCACGCAGAACAGCATGGCCGCGACGGCGAGAAAGGCCTCGAGGGGGATCGGGGAGGCGGCGTCGGAGATCATGGCTTGGTGAGCAGGGTGGGGGCGTTGGCGGACGTTTCGATCAGCAGGGGGGTGCGATCCTTCTCGATCAGACCCTGATCGGCCGGTTCACCGGTGATCACGTCGGTGCTGAAGACGTCGCGGCGGGCCAGGACGATGGCCCCGATCATGGCCATCAGCAGCAGCACCGACGCCAGCTCGAAGGGCAGGAGATAGTCGGTGAAGAGGTGCTCGCCGATGCGGATGGTGGCTTCCTCGCCGACCGGCGTGGGACCCGGCAGCGCCCACGGGGTGGTGAACGCCACCCGCAGCAGCAGGGCGAACAGGCCGGCGCAGACGGCGCCGGACAGGAGACGGCGGACCAGCAGCCCGGGGATCGCGGCGAGGGTTTCCTTCTTGTTCACGAGCATGATCGCGAACAGGATCAGGACATTGACCGCCCCGACATAGACGAGGATCTGGGCGGCCGCGACGAAGCTGGCGTTGAGCAGCAGGTAGAGGCCGGCCACCGAGAGGAAGACACCGCCGAGCAGGAAGGCGGAATAGACGATGTTGGGCAGCAGGACAACGCCCAGGGAGCCGATCACCGTGGTGGCCGAGAGCACCAGGAAACAGATCTGCTGGGTGGTGGAGGCGATCGACATCAGGACTCTGCGGTGCTGTCGGAGGGGGCGGCGGCGGGGGACCCACCGCTGGGGACCGGCTGGAGGGTTTCCAGCACCTGGGACGGCAGCTGGCCGGCCCGCGGCTCGCTGGCGGGAACCCCATGGGGATCCATGGCGCCCTTGGGAAGGTAGGCCAGTTCCCGCAGGGCGAACACCGCCGGGTCGGAGGTGACGCTGGTGGGCAGGCGACCGAGGGCGACGTTGTCGTAGTTGAGGCTATGGCGATCGAAGGCCGCCAGCTCGTACTCCTCGGTCATGGAGAGGCAATTGGTGGGGCAGTACTCCACGCAGTTGCCGCAGAAGATGCACACCCCGAAATCGATCGAGTAGTTGCGCAGCTCCTTCTTCTTGGTGGCCTTGTTCATCACCCAGTCCACCACGGGCAGGTTGATCGGGCAGACCCTCACGCACACCTCGCAGGAGATGCACTTGTCGAGCTCGTAGTGGATCCGCCCCCGGTACCGCTCGGAGGGGATCAGCTTCTCGTAGGGGTACTGGACGGTGATCGGCCGCCGGCGCAGGTGATCGAAGGTGACCGCCAGCCCCTGGGTCATCGTCTGGGCCGCGCTCACCGCCTCCCGGGTGTAATCACCGACTTGCTTGAGAAACCCGAACATGGCTGGGGCGAGGGGGTTACGGGATGGGGACCATGATGGCCCCGTGGGGGCCGCTGTGTTGGTATCCGGGGAACGGGTTCAGCCGCCGAAGGCCACCGGGAAGGCCAGCTTGAGGCCGGCGGTGACCAGGAGATTGACCAGGGCGATCGGCAGCAGGAACTTCCAGCCCAGGTCGAGCAGCTGGTCGATCCGGACCCGTGGGGTGGTCCAGCGCAGCAGGATCGCGAAGAACACCAGCAGATAGGCCTTGAGGATCGTGCTGACGATGCCGATGGAGCCGGTGATCACCTGGACCAGGGGGGCGTCGGGGGAGAGGCCCAGCCAGCCGGTGATCCACTCGACGGGCAGCGGGAAGCCCCAGCCGCCCAGGTAGAGCACCGACACCAGCAGGGCCGAGAGCACCAGGTTGATGTAGCTGCCCAGGTAGAAGAGGGCGAACTTCATGCCGGAGTACTCGGTCTGGTAGCCGGCCACCAGCTCCTCCTCCGCCTCCGGAAGGTCAAAGGGCAGGCGCTCGCATTCCGCCAGGGCACAGATCCAGAAGATCACGAAGCCGACGGGCTGACGCCAGATGTTCCAGCTGAAGATGCCGGCCCCGGTCTGCTGGGCGACGATGTCGACGGTGCTCAGGGAGTTGCTCATCATCACCACCGCCAGCACCGCCAGGGCGAGGGGGATCTCGTAGCTGATCGACTGGGCGGCGGCCCGCAGGCCGCCCAGCAGGGAGTACTTGTTGTTGCTGGAGTAGCCGCTCATCAGCAGGCCGATGGGCTGGATGCTGCTCAGGGCGATCCACAGGAAGATGCCCACCCCCACGTTGCTGATCAGCAGGTTCTGGCCGAAGGGCACCACCAGCCAGGACAGGATCACGGGCACCACGACCAGCACCGGGCCGAGGCTGAACAGCACGGCATCGGCCCGGGCCGGGATGATGTCCTCCTTGAAGACGAGCTTGAGGCCATCGGCCAGGGGCTGGAGCACCCCCAGGGCGCCGGCGTACTCAGGGCCGATGCGCTGCTGCACCGCCGCCGAGATCTTGCGCTCGAGCCAGACGCTCACCAGCACGCCGACAACGGCCCCCACCAGCACCAGCACCATCGGCAGGGGCAGCCACAGCAGGCGGGCCGCACCGGGGGTGAGGCCCAAGCCTTCTGCGAGGTCGAGGAAGCTCGACTGGAGGTCGAGACCGGGGGGAGCAACGGCGGCACCCAGCAGGCCAGTGGACAGCATCAGAGAACTCCGTTGGTGGGGAACCTAGGGGGAAAAGGGTCAGCCAGTGACTCAGCCAGGAACCGGACGGCTTTCCAGGGGGAGCCAGCCCCGCTCGGTGGGGCCGGTGTAGATCTGCGAGGGACGGTAGATGCGGTTGGCACCCAGTTGTTCCTTCCAGTGGGCCAGCCATCCTGCCGTACGGGCGATGGCGAAGATGGGGGTGAACAGGTCGCGGGGAATACCGAGCTTCCGGTAGACGAGACCGGAGTAGAAGTCGACGTTGGGGTAGATCCCCTTCGGCCCGAGCCGCCGGCCGGCCACCTCCTCCAGCTTGAGGGCCACGTCGTACATGGCGTCGTGGCCGAAGCGCTGGAAGAGCTCCTCCGCCAGGCCCTGCAGGATCACGGCCCGGGGATCCTTGACCCGGTACTCCCGGTGGCCGAAGCCCATGATCTTGTGCTTCTGGGCGATGGCCCGGTCGAGCCAGGGTTCCACCTGGTCGATGCTGCCGATCTGGTCGAGCATGTCGAGCACATCCTCGTTGGCACCGCCGTGCAGGGGGCCGGCCAGGGTGCCCACCGCCGAGGCCACCACCGCGTAGGGGTCGGTGAGGGTGCTGGCCGTGACCCGGGCGCTGAAGGTGCTGGCGTTGAGGCTGTGCTCGGCGTGCAGGATCAGGCAGGCATCGAAGATCCGCGCCGCCAGGGGATCGGGCTCCCGCTCGGTGAGCATGTACAGAAAATTGGCCGAGTAGGCCAGGTCGTCCCGGGGCTGGATCGGGTCCTGGCCCTTCCGGATCAGCTGGAACGCCGCCACCATCGTCGGGATCTTGGCGATCAGGCGCACCACCGCGTCGACGATGTACTGCGGGTCGTAGAGGGCGCGGCGGGAATAGAAGAGCCCCAGGGAGGCCGCACTGGCCTGCAGGGCATCCATCGGATGACCCGTGGCCGGGAAGCACTTCATCATGTCGCGGATGCGGAAGCTGAGCCGCCGGTGCATCTGCACCTCCTGCTCGAACTCCCGCAGCTGGAAGATGGTGGGCAGCTCACCCCAGATCAGCAGGTAGGCAGTTTCGAGAAAGCTGCTGTGGCTCGCCAGCTGCTCGATCGGGTAGCCCCGGTAGGTGAGCAGGCCCCGCTGGCCTTCGATGTCGCACACCGCCGACTGAGTGGCCGGCACCCCTTCCAGACCCGGGCGGAACGTGGGCATGGCCGGCGCCTGGGGCGATGGAGAGGGAGGGGTGCCCTGAGGGTCGTTGGCCTCTGGGGTGCTCACCGCCGCCATGCCGAATCCTGTGGATGGGACGAACTTAGGCGCAGGAACGGGCTTTTGCCGTAGCGCCGGCTGCCGGCTCAGGGGCGGGGCAGCCAGAGCTTCGGCCGCACCAGCCATTCCAGACGGGCGGTGCCGGCCAGCGCCGCCCCGGCCGGCACCGCGGGCAGGCGCAGCAGGGCCAGGCCCGCCTTGCGCAGGGTGATGGCCCCGGGCGGCGCCCCCAGGAGGCGGGCCGCCAGCAGCCCCAGGTCCGGTTCATGGCCCACCAGCAACAGCCGGAAAGGCGCCGCCCCGTCCCCCTCCGCCTGGGTCCGCCAGGCCGGCAGCAGGGGCAGGGGGTCACCCCCCGGCTCCAGGGCCTGGGCCAGCTCCAGGGCTGGGGCCAGCCCGGCCTCGCGGGCGATCTCCCCGGTCTGGCGGGCGCGGGCCAGGGGGCTGGAGAGCAGGCGATCGGCCCGCAGCCCCAGGCCGGCGGCCCGCTCCAGCACGGCCCGGGTGCGGGCCCGGCCGGCGGCGGTGAGTTCCCGCTCGGCGTCGACGCGGTCAGGGCTGCGCTCCTCGGCGATGCCATGGCGCAGCAGCAGCAGTTCCCAGCCCAGGGACGCCATGGTCAGGCGTCCCCGAAGTCGAGACGGGCGTCCACCGCCAGCACCCCGGACTCCCCCGTCAGGGCCAGGGCCAGCCCCGCCACCGGGTCACTGAGGGGGCCTCCGGCCAGGGCGGTGAGGCGCTGCCACGGCTGCCAGGAGGCCAGCAGGTCGCGGGCCCGCGGACCATCGAGGGCCCACTGGAGGGCGGCCTCCGGGGCGGCGAGGACCTCCAGCGGGTCCTGGGGGTGGGCGGCGCCCTTCGAGCCTGGTGCGTCGAGGCTCTCCAGCTGCCCCAGGGACTCCCCCCACCAGGCCTGGTCGCCCCGTTGCCAGCGCCAGCCCAGCAGGGGGGCCTGCAGCTGCTCGGCCCTGTCGTCGCGCCGGCCGGTGCCGGCCCGCAGCCGCGTCCAGACCTGAAGCGAGCGGCCCTCCACGTCCAGGGGAGCAGCGATCAGGCCATCGGCCGCCAGGGAGGCCTCGACGGCCGCCGACGCCGGGCGATCGGCCGCCGTGCCGAGCAGCCAGCGATCGCCGCTGGCGGCGGCCAGCAGGGGGCCTGCGTCGGCCCCCAGCACCAGGGCGGGCAGGGGCCCCGCCGCCCCTGCCGCCCCGGCCATGCGGGTCAGCAGCGGCTGCAGCAGGGGAATCGCGTCGATGGCGGCGGGGTCCTGCACCACGGCGAGGCTGGCGGAGGGGCGGTGCAGGGCAGCCCGCAGGGCCCGGCCCAGGTCGCCATCGGCACCGACCTCCGGCAGGGTCGTCTCTGGGGGCAGCTCCAGCAGGCCCGACAGCCGCAGGCTGCGGCCGTCGGGCCGCAGGGCCAGCAGCAGGCCACCGGGCCGCTGGTCGGCCGGGGCCGGCAGCGGCAGCCCCAGCCAGCGCTCCAGGGCATCCGGGGCCGCCTGCACCAGGGCGGCCCCGGTGCCAAGGCGCCGCAGCCCCTCCTGGAAGCCGGGCTGGCCGGCCTGGTTGAGCTCGTCGATCTGGGACACGTCGAGGGCCTGCTCCAGCACCCCCCGTCCCGAGGCGATCAGGACGAGGTCGTCATCCACCAGGGCCGTGGCCAGGGGCATCGGCGTCCGGCCCAGCAGGGCTCCCCGGCCGCTGATCAGACCCAGGCCCCGGTACGTGCTGATCTGGAGATCGGTGCCCGCCAGGCTGCGGGTCTGCCAGAAACGCTGCAGAAAGCGGCGGGCGCCGCCGTCGTCCCGGCTGCCCAGCACCAGCAGCCACCCTCCACGCCGGGTGGCCCCCGCCGCGCCGCCGGTGTCCGCCTCGAACAGGGCCAGGCCCACCGGTGACGCCAGCCAGGAGCTCAGCTCCGTCCCGTAGTCGAGACCGGCCGCGGCGAAGGCCCCGTCGCGCAGCCGGCCGACCGCCTCCGCCGCCTGGCGTCGCTGGCGGGGCGGCGCGACGGCACGGGCATAGTCAAGGGGCTGCTCACCATCGGTGAACAGGTGGAGGCTGAAGGGGGCGTCCCGGGGCACGAACCGGGCCGCCCGGGGCACCTCCAGCGGCAGCCGCTGGAGACGCAGGGCACTGCGCTGCCACACCAGCCACCAGCCACCGAACCCCAGACCGAGCACCACCAGCACCAGCGCCAGCAGCACCGCCAGGAATGGGCGGGCCTTCATCTGTTCTCAGCAGGATGGGACCATCCTGACGCCACCCCCCCTCCGACGCCCGCCATGGACGAGCCGACCCGCCCGGGCACTCCCCGCACCCTTTCCGCCGCGGAGCTGCAGCGGCGCCTGGCGGAGGGGGAACCGCTCCGGATCGTGGACGTGCGGGAGGACGGCGAACTGGCCCTGGCCACGTTGCCGCTCCCGTTTGTGCATCTCCCGCTGAGCCGTCACCGCGAATGGCTGCCGGACCTGGAGGACCGCCTGGACCGCCAACAGCCGGTGGTGGTGCTCTGCCATGCGGGCATCCGCAGCTGGGACTTCGCCTGCTGGCTGATTCAGGAGAAGGGCTACGGCGATGTCTGGAATCTGAAGGGGGGCATCGATGCCTGGAGCCGGGAGGTGGATCCCCAGGTTCCCCGTTACTGAGTCCCCGCCCCGGGGCGGTCGGCGGGACCACCGCACCTAGGATCAACCTTCTGTTTATCTTTTCAACTTTTCCCCCATTCCTTGGACACGCTGCCGCGCCGACAACAGGAGGTCCTCCGGGCCACGGTGCGGCACTACGTGGACACCGTCGAACCCGTGGGCAGCCACACGCTGGTGCGGCGCTTCGGCCTGCCGGCCAGCCCCGCCACGGTGCGGACGGCCATGGGGGCCCTGGAACAGCGCGGCCTGCTGACCCAGCCCCACACCTCCGCCGGCCGCATCCCCAGCCAGCGGGGCTACCGCCTCTACGTCGACCAGCTGCTGCCGGCCCCGGGGGCCGCCGCCCTGCAGCTGGAGCGTGAGCTGGCCGGGATCAGCCTGCAGTGGGCCGCCCTCGATGACCTGCTGCTGCACCTGGCCCGCCGCCTGGCGGATCTCACCGGCCTGCTCAGCCTGATCACCCGCCCCCAGCGGCCCAGCCCCCTGCTGCAGGCCGTGCGGCTCGTGCCCAGCGGCGACCGGCTGCTGGTGTTTCTCGTCCAGGGGCCCGACTTCAGCACCAGCCTCAACCTGCGCCTCGGCGCCGGCCTGGAGGAGGAGCTGCCGATCCTGGAGCGCTGGAGCAACGAGCAGCTCCGCGCCGGTGGCGACGGCCGCATCCCCTGGGAGCGGCTGCCGGCGGAACTGCGCCGCAGCGGCGGTCTGCTGCGCCAGGCCCTCGACAGCCACGGCCGCATCCGCAGCGAGGAGCTCGATGCCGTGGTGGCCGCCGGCCTGGGCGGCCTGCTGGCCCAGCCCGAATTCCGCCACAGCTCCAGCGTGCTGCCCGTGGTGCAGCTGGTGGAGCACGGCCCCCGCACCCTGCTCGGGATCACCGGCGCCCAGGACCCGCTCGCGACCGAAGCGATCTGGATCGGCACGGAGCATCCCCATGCGGCCCTCGGCCAGTGCGCGGTGGTGCAGGCCACCTACCGCACCGGGCACGGCGGCCGCGGCCAGGTGGGCCTGGTGGGGCCGATGCGCATGGCCTACGCCACCGCCCGCGCCGCGGTCCAGTCGGTGGCCTCGATCCTGGAGAGGCTGCTCAGCTGATGACCTACTGCCTCGGCTTCCTCCTCCACAGCGGCCTGGTGTTCGCCTCCGACTCCCGCACCAATGCGGGCGTCGACTACATCTCCAGCTACAGCAAGATGCACGTGCTGGCCCCGGCCCCCGACCGGCTGTTCGTGCTGATGGCGGCGGGCAATCTGGGCACCACCCAGGCGGTGCTCAACCGGATCCGCCGTGACATCGAGAACCATGGCGCCGGCCCCAGCCCTCAGTGGACCCGCCAGGACGACCCGCCGGCCGGGCCGAGCATGCTCACGGCCCGCTACCTGTTCGAGGTGGCCGACTACATCGGCCGGCTCAACGTGATGGTCCAGAAGGAGTTCAATCCCAACCTGCGCCAGGCGGGCGCCAGCGGCGAGGCCAGCTTCATCCTCGGCGGCCAGATCGCCGGCCAGCCCCATGGGCTCTACATGATCTACCCCCAGGGGAACGCGATCATGGCCACCGACGACACGCCCTTCCTGCAGATCGGCGAGACCAAGTACGGCAAGCCTCCCCTCGATTACATCGGCCGCCCGGACCTCTCCCTGGAGGATGCGGCGCGCCTCTGCCTGGTGTCGGAGATCGTCACCCGGCGCTCCAATCTGACCGTGGGGCCACCCTTCGAGATCGCCATGGTCCCCCGCGACGCCTTCAAGGTGAGCCGGCACCTGAAGCTCGAGAAGGAGGCACCGGAGATCCAGCACACCATGGACGTGTGGGCCCGCCACATGCAGGAGGGGCTCCACAAGCTGCCCCGCTTCCCCTGGGAGCACGACCCCCTCTGAGGGCCTAGCCCGCCAGGCCGTCGCCCAGCTTCTCCGCCACGGTGTTGACATCCTTGTCGCCGCGGCCCGAGAGATTGAGCACCACTTCGGTGCCGGGGGCGAGGGTGGGACAGAGGGACTCCAGCCAGGCGAAGGCATGGGCCGTCTCCAGCGCCGGGATGATGCCCTCCAGTTCGCTCACCCGCTGCAGGGCCTCGAGGGCCTGGGCATCGGTGACGGCGGCGTACTCGGCCCGGCCGATCTGGCGCAGATAGCTGTGCTCCGGGCCCACGCCCGGGTAGTCGAGGCCGGCGCTGATCGAATGGGCCTCCTGCACCTGGCCTTCGTCGTCCTGCAGCAGCAGGCTCATGGCGCCGTGCAGCACCCCCACCCGGCCTTCGGTGATGGTGGCGGCATGGCGACCGGTGGCCACGCCCTCCCCGGCCGCCTCCACCCCGATCAGACGCACGGAGGTGTCCTGGACGAAGGGATGGAACAGGCCCATGGCATTGGAGCCGCCGCCCACACAGGCGATCAGCACATCCGGTAGCCGGCCGAAGGCCTCCAGGCACTGGGTCCGGGCCTCCTGGCCGATCACGGCATGGAAATCCCGCACCAACATCGGGTAGGGGTGCGGGCCGGCCACCGAACCGAGGATGTAGTGGGTGCTCTCCACGTTGGTGACCCAGTCGCGGATGGCTTCGCTGGTGGCGTCCTTGAGGGTGGCGGTGCCGGCGGTGACGGGCTGGACCGTGGCCCCCAGCAGCCGCATCCGGAACACGTTCAGGGCCTGGCGGCGCATGTCCTCGGCGCCCATGTAGATGACGCACTCCAGCCCGAAGCGGGCGCAGACCGTGGCCGTGGCCACCCCGTGCTGGCCGGCGCCGGTTTCGGCGATGATCCGCTTCTTGCCCATGCGCAGCGCCAGCAGGGCCTGGCCCAGGGCGTTGTTGATCTTGTGGGCGCCGGTGTGGTTGAGGTCCTCGCGCTTCAGCCACAGGCGCGGACCGCCCTCCGGGCGGGCGTAGTGGGCCGTGAGCCGCTCGGCCTCATAGAGGGGGGTGGGCCGGCCCACGTAGGTTCGCAGCAGGTGATTCAGCCGGGCGGTGAAGGCGGGATCGGCCCAGGCTTCGGCCGCGGCCGCCTCCAGCTCCGCCAGGGCGGGCATCAGCGTTTCCGGGACGTACTGCCCGCCGAAGGGGCCGAAACGGCCCAGTCCATCCGGGCGGACCGACGGCTGCAGCTCGGCAGGATCGGCGCTGCGGGTTGGGGCGGTGCTGGTCACCGGCGCTGCGCGAGGGGAGATAATTCACCTTAGGGAGCCGCCACCCAGGGCGGCAGCGGCGGAGCGGAGATCCGGTTGCCACCGGAGAACCATCCGCCCGAACTGCTGCCGACCGCGTCGCCCACGAACGTCAGAGATGCTTCCCGCCGACTACCTGACTTCCCTGCCTCTGGCGGAACGCCTGTATCGACAGCAGCCCGATCTGGCCGGCCGGATCTATTCCGGGCCTGTGCTCGATTTCCTGCGGGATGGGGTGGTGATCTTTCCTCAGGCACTGGGCCCTGAGCTCCTCGATCGGATGGACCGCGACCTCGAGGCCCTGCCGGGTCTGGCCCGCACATCACTGCTGCACGGCATGATCGGCATCGATGGCAAGGAGGAGCATTACGACGCCCGGGTTCTGCGCAATCTGCCCCGGCTCGGCATCACCGATCTCCGTGAGGCCCCCCCGGGGCTGAAGCTCAACGACCTGCACCGCTACTTCGAGGCGGCCCGCTCGCTGGCCTTCGCCGATCCCATCATCCAGTTCCTCGATGAGCTGTTCGGATCGGCGCCGGGGCTGATCCAGTCGCTCACCTTCTGGAAGAGCAGCGAGCAGTCCCTACACCAGGACTTCTCCTACGTGCATCACCACAGCCGGCTGGGCCACCTGGCCGCCGCCTGGATCCCCCTGGAGGACATCAGCGATCAGGCCGGACCGCTCGTCTACTACAAGGGATCCCATCTGTTGACGAACGATCAGTTCTACGACTGGGGCGGGGGGGGGATCCTGGCCAGTCGCGACGGCGACCCCCGGACGGCGGCGGGTTACGGCCCTTACCTGGAGGCCCTGATCGAAGCCCAGGGCTGGACCCCGAGCATCTACCTGCCGCGGCGCGGCGATGTGCTGATCTGGCACGGGGCCCTGATCCACGGCGGCACCCCGATGGGGG
Source organism: Synechococcus sp. CCAP 1479/9 (assembly GCF_019038535.1). Taxonomy (NCBI): domain Bacteria; kingdom Bacillati; phylum Cyanobacteriota; class Cyanophyceae; order Synechococcales; family Synechococcaceae; genus Synechococcus; species Synechococcus sp. CCAP 1479/9. The sequence continues at coordinate 56,163 of NZ_JAFKRK010000028.1, forward strand.
ACCCCGCCCTCACCCGCCGCTCCTACGTCTGTCACTACACGGCCGCCGCCAACCACAAGGCCATGGCCCGGCACCGCGTCGGTGACGGCTACGACTTCTCCGAACCCCCCACCCTGCCCGAGACGATGCGCCCCAGGTCCCTGCCCACCCGGCTGGTCGCCGCCGCCGGCCGCCGCCTCAAGCGACTGATCGCTGGAGGGCCCAACCGTGCCTAAGGGGGTCTGGCGGGAGTTCAGCGGGCCGGACAGCCTGCAGCGGCCCGAGGCCGCGTCGGCGCCGACGCCCAGGGGGCTCCAGAAGGTGCGGGTGCAGCGCACCCGGGCCGGCAAGGGGGGGAAGCTGGTCACCACCATCACGGGGCTGGAGGCTCCCGAGGCCGAGGCGCGCCAGCTGCTCAAGCAGCTCAAGGCCACCGCCGGCACCGGCGGCACCCTCAAGGACGGGGTGATCGAACTGCAGGGGGACCACGTCGCGGCGGCCCTGGCCGCCCTGGAGAAGGACGGCTACCGGCCAAAGCAGGCGGGGGGGTAGGGGAGAATGCGGCCCGAAGCCCCCGCCCCGTTTCCGTGTCCGAGATGACCTCGCCTGCCAAGGCCACCAACATCGTCTGGCACCACTCCACCGTGACCCGCGCCGCCCGGGCCCACCAGCGGGGCCACCGCAGCGCCATCCTCTGGTTCACGGGGCTCTCCGGGGCGGGCAAGAGCACCCTGGCCAATGCGGTGAATTCGGCCCTGTTCGAGCAGGGACTGGCCTGCTACGTGCTCGATGGCGACAACGTGCGCCATGGGCTGTGCAGCGATCTGGGCTTCTCCGACGCCGACCGGGAAGAGAACATCCGCCGGATCGGTGAGGTGGCCAAGCTGTTCCTGGATGCGGGCGTCGTGGTGCTCACCGCCTTCGTCTCCCCCTTCCAGGCCGACCGCCAGCGGGCCCGCGCGCTGGTGGAGGACGGCGATTTCCTCGAGATCCACTGCGCCGCCGACCTGGCGGTCTGCGAGCAGCGGGACACCAAGGGGCTCTACGCCAAGGCCCGGGCGGGGGAGATCAAGGAGTTCACCGGCATCTCCAGCCCCTACGAGGCCCCCGAGGCCCCCGAGCTGCGGGTGGCCACCGGGGAGCAGAGCCTGGAGGATTCGGTCGCCCAGGTGATGGCCGAACTGGAGCGTCGCGGCATCATTCCGGCTCCGGCGGAAGCCTGAGCGGTTCGGCGCGCAGGCGCAGGGCCCAGGCATCGAGGAAGGTCTTGGAACAGCTGGCGACCGGCACCGCCAGCAGCAGGCCCAGCAGCTCCCCCAGCCCCATCAGTGCCCCCAGCCGGGCACCGATCGGCAGGCTGATCAGCAGCCAGGCCGGCTGAAGCCCCACGATCGAGCCCATCAGCCGCGGCTGGATCACCTGGTCGACCACCTGGCCGACACTGATCGCCACCGCCAGCACCTCGAGGCCGGTGCGTGGATCCTCGAGCGCCAGCAGCACGCTCACCCCCACGATGGTGAGGGCACTGGCGTAGGGGATCAGGGTGGTGAAGCCGATCGCCACGGCGAACAGCACGCCGTAGGGAATCCCCAGCAGGGTGAACACCAGGCTCTGGGCGCCGCTGAGGATCAGGGCCAGCACCACCTGGCCGGCGAAGTAGCCCCGGAAAGTGCGGTCGAGGGTGCTGAGCACCAGGGCGCGGGTGCCGGAGGGAAGCCATTCCGCCAATCCCCTGGCGATGCCTTCGCCCCCCAGCAGCAGGAACACCGCCAGCACCAGCACGATCACCGTGTTGACGGTGATGCTGACGGTGGCCCCCAGGATCCCCAGCACCTGCTGGCTGAGCTGGGAGGCGATCTTGCTGGTGCGGGTGATCAGATCGCTGCTCAGCCCGCCGAAATCGGTGGGCAGCCCCCGCTCGGTGGCCCAGCTCTGCAACTGCCCCAGCAGGGTCTCCCCCTCCGCCAGCCAGCCCGGAAGGGCGAGCACCAGGTCGCCGAGCTGCTCCACCAGGCGCGGCACCAGCACCAGGGCCGCCAGCACCACCGCCGAGAGGCTCAGCCCCAGCACCAGCAGCAGGGCCAGGGCCCGCGGCAGCCCCCGCCGGATCAGCCAGCGGCTGGGGATGTCGAGCAGGAAGGCCAGCAGGGCGGCCGTCAGGAACAGGGCCGGGAACGGCGCCAGGGGCACCAGCAGCTGGCGCAGCACCCAGAGGTTGAGCACCAGCAGGGGCAGGGCCAGGGAGAACCGCAGCCAGGGGGGCAGGACCAGCCGCTCAAGCATCAGCGGGAGCGGGGCCTGGCCCCGGAGGATCGACGATCGCCGACCAGCTTGGCCTGCCGGGCCGGCGACGGCGAGCGTCTCATCCCTGGCCCATCGTCGCCAGGTAGGCGGCACTGCCGAGGGCCTGCAGGCGCGCATCCTTGGCCACCACCTGATCGTGCAGACCCCGGCGGTAGGCCTCCAGGGCCTCCGCCAGCCGGGCATCGGCGATCGCCAGCATCGAGGCCGCCAGCAGGCCGGCGTTGAGCCCGCCGCCGATCGCCACCGTGGCGACGGGGATCCCCGCCGGCATCTGCACGATCGAATGGAGGGAGTCCACCCCGGAGAGGGCCTGGCTGCGGACCGGCACGCCGATCACCGGGAGCATGGAGAACGCCGCCACCATGCCGGGCAGGTGGGCGGCGCCGCCGGCCCCGGCGATGATCACCCGCAGGCCCCGGGACGCGGCAGCCTCGGCGAACTCCGCCATCTCCCGCGGCGTGCGGTGGGCCGAGAGCACCCGCACCTCGCTGGCCACCCCCAGCTGCTCCAGGATCCGCACGGCCGGCTCCAGCGTCGGCAGGTCGGAATCGCTTCCCATGACGATCGCCACCCGGGGGACTGGTGTGCTGGCGGACGGGGCGGGTTCGGGATCCATGGGGCGGTGGCGGCGAGGATGGCATTGTCCCGTCCCGCCGCTGCCCGGATGCGCTGGCTGACCAACCTGCGACTGGCGGGCGATGACCCTGCCCTGGCCGAGGCGGGCTGGCGCTGGCGGGTCGGGGTCGACGGCGAGGGGCGGATCGCCCGGGTGCGGCCCACGCCGCCGGGCAGCCGGGCCGGTGGGGAGGACTGGGGCGGCGACTGGCTGTCCCCGGGGGGGGTGGACCTGCAGATCAACGGTGGCCTGGGGCTGGCCTTCCCCGAACTGAGCCTGGACGATCTGCCCCGCCTGCAGGCCCTGCTGGAGCTGCTGTGGAGGGATGGGGTGGATGCCATCTGTCCCACCCTGGTGACCTGTGCCCCGGAGGCCCTTCGCCGGGCCCTGGCGGTGCTGGCCGAGGCCCGTCGCCACCATCGGCCCGGCCGCTGCCGTCTGCTGGGCGCCCACCTGGAGGGGCCGTTCCTGGCGCCGGAGCGCCGGGGCGCCCATCCGGCCCAGCACCTGCAGGCCCCCAGCCGGGCCGCCCTTGAGCGTCTGATCGCCGGCTTCCAGGGCGGCCCGGAGGCCGATGTCGCCCTGGTGACCCTGGCCCCGGAGCTGGAGGGGGCCGCCGAGGTGATCGCGGCGCTGCGGGCCGCCGGCGTGGTGGTGAGCCTGGGCCACAGCGGCGCCGATGCGGTGCAGGCCCGCCGGGCCTTCAACCAGGGGGTGGGCATGCTCACCCACAGCTTCAATGCCATGGCCGGGCTGCACCACCGCGCCCCGGGACCGGTCGGAGAGGCCCTGCTCCAGGGGGAGGTGGCCCTGGGGCTGATCGCTGACGGCGTCCACGTGGACCCCACCATGGCGGTGCTGCTGCAGCGGCTGGCGCCCCGCCAGGTGGTGATCGTCAGTGATGCCCTGGCCCCCTACGGACTGGCCGACGGCCGCCACCGCTGGGACGAGCGCGTCCTGCTGGTGGAGGACGGCAGCTGCCGGCTGGAGGACGGCACCCTGGCCGGGGTCACCCTGCCGCTGCTGGAGGGGGTGCGGCGGCTGGCCGGCTGGGGCGGCCTGGTGCCGGCGTCGATCGCCGCAGCCACCCTGGCCCCGCGGCGCCTGCTGGGGGAGCGGCAGCCACTGGAGCAGCTGCTGCTGGGGCGGCCCCTGGCGGACACCCTGCGCTGGAGCACGGCGGCCGACGGGCGCCTGGACTGGCGGCGCCCCGCGACGGTGGCCGGCGGATCCGCGGCGGTGCCCCTGGCCCCCGCTCCCTAGGATCCGGCCCACCCGAACGGCCCTCCGCCCCATGCCCCCGGAACTGCAACCCCCCGCGCCCTCCGAGGCACAGGCTGAGACGCAGGCCGAGAAGGCCGAGGTGCAGGCCTACTTCGAGAGCACCGGCTTCGAGCGCTGGAACCGCATCTACAGCGACAGCGAGGAGGTGAACCGGGTCCAGCGCAACATCCGCATCGGCCACCAGAAGACCGTGGACGCGGTGCTGGCCTGGCTGCAGCAGCAGGGCGACCTGGGGAGCCGCAGCTTCTGCGATGCCGGCTGCGGTGTCGGCAGCCTCAGCCTGCCCCTGGCCGCCCTCGGGGCCGGCTCGATCGCCGCCAGCGATCTGTCCGCCGCCATGGTGGCCGAGGCCAGCCGCCGGGCCAGCGAGGCCGGCCTGGCCTCGGAGCGGCTCAGCTTCACCGCCTCCGACCTGGAGAGCCTCCAGGGCCGCTACGACACGGTGATCTGCCTGGACGTCTTCATCCACTACCCCCAGGCGGCCGCCGAAGCGATGGTGCGGCACCTGGCGGCGATGGCCGAGCGGCAGCTGATCGTCAGCTTCGCCCCCTACACGCCGCTGCTGGCGGTGCTCAAGCAGATCGGCCAGCTGTTCCCCGGACCGAGCAAGACCACCCGCGCCTACACCCTGCGGGAGGACGGCATCGTGGCGGCGGCCGCGGCCGCGGGCTTCCGCCCCGTCCACCGCAGCCTCAACCAGGCGCCGTTCTACTTCTCCCGCCTGATCGCCTTCGAGCGCGACCCGGCCTGATCAGCCCCCAGCGATCGCCCGGGTGGCGCCGGAGATCCAGGCGCAGGGGCGCTGCTGGTGGGTGTTCCCATGGAGATCGGCCAGGCCGGTCGCCCCTGGCCATTCCCGATTCTGTACAGCCTGTACAGGGTCTGAAGGGAACCATCGAACAGCCAAGCAGGCGCGAACGGCCATGCAGGCGCCACCCAGGTCCGAGGGCCAGCGGCACGGCACGGCACCGATCAGCCCTTTGGCCCGCCGCTGCAGCGGTCGGTGTGATCCTGGGCGGCCGGACCCTCCGCCGTCGTGCCCAGGCCTTCCGCCGCTGGGGCTTCCAGCTCCAGAGCCGATCCTTCAGGGCGGTGCAGCCGCAGCCAGCGGGCCTGGAGCCGGTAGCCACCCTCGCCCGGCAGTCCCCCGGGGCGGGCCCACCCGCCCGGCCGATACAGCGGATCCCCCAGCAGCGGCGCTCCGACGGCGGCGCAGTGGATGCGGATCTGGTGGGGACGGCCGGTGAGGATCGCCACCTCGACCAGATCGGCCTCGCCGCCGCTCTCCAGCAGGGTGAGCTGGCTGTGGGCCGCCAGGGCGGCAGGGTCGCCGGCCTCGGCCGCGCACCAGATCTCCCCAAGCGGCGGGTGGGGGCGCCGGCCGATCGGCGTGGTGATCGCCAGGCTGTCGCCGGCCGCCAGCGCCAGCCGGCCCGGCACCAGCAGGGCCCGGTAGAGCTTGCGGCAGGGCGGGACCCCGCCACCGACGCCGCCAACCACGCCCCCACTGGCGCCGCTGGCCCGTGAACCCGTGCTCTCCCGCAGCTGGGCGCTCAGCCAGGCGCGGGTAGCGGGCCGGCGAGCGCACACCAGCAGGCCGGAGGTGAAGCGCCCCAGCCGGTGCACCGGCCGCGGCACGCCGGCGGGGTCGTCGCCATGGCGGCGCTCCAGCAGCCGCAGCACGGTGTGCTCCAGGAAGCCGCCCGCCGCCAGCACGGGCAGGCCGCTGGGCTTGTCGATCACCAGCAGATCGCCGTCGTCGTGGATCACCTCCCAGTGGGCCGGGACGGCGGGCTCCGGCCAGGGGGGACGCTGCCAGACGAGCCGATCCCCGCCGACCAGGACCGCATCGGCCCGCAGCGGCATCCCGTTGCGGCTGATCTCGCCGTCCGCCAGACGCCGTTCCCAGGCCGCCGCGCTGGTGTGGCCGTAGCGCCCGGCGTAGAAGGCGACCACCCCCATGCCGGCTGCCGCGGGGGGGATGCGGTCGCGGTAGGCCCAGCCGCCGTTGGGGCGGGAAGGCAGCCAGCCCGGCGGCAAGGTCAGGGGTGGGGATGGGGGAGCATCAATCCACCAGCCCGTGCTCGAGGGCAAAGCGCACCAGCTCGGTGCGGCTGGCGGTGCCGGTCTTGATGAACAGCCGGCTCACGTACTTCTCGACGATGCGGATCGACGTCTCCAGCCGGCGGGCGATCTCCTTGTTCATCATCCCCTCGGCCACCAGCTGCAGCACGCTCGCCTCGCGGGGGGTGAAGTCGAGCTTGACGTCGCCGACGGGCTTGCGGGTGCTGCCGCCGCTGCCGGTGCCGGGGCCACCGCCGCCGCCCAGCATCGAGCGGATCTCGGTGATCTGGCGGGCCATGGCGCCGATGTCCGCATCGGCGAAGCGGGCCGCCTCCGCCAGCAGCCGCTCCTGGCGCCGCACCACGTTGCGCACCCGAGCCACCAGTTCGTCCGGATCGAACGGCTTGGGGATGTAGTCGTCAGCGCCGGCCTGGAAGCCGGCGATGCGATCGGCCGTCATGCCCTTGGCGGTGAGGAAGATCACCGGCGTGCCGCCGAGCCGCTCGTCGGCCCGCAGACGCTTCAGCAGGCCGTAGCCGTCGCAGCGGGGCATCATCACGTCGGTGATGACGACGTCGGGCATCTGGGCCTGGGCGGCCGTCCAGCCCTCCTCGCCGTCATTGGCGGTGGTGACGGCGAATCCCTCGTCCTCCAGGTAGGCCTTGACCGCCGTACGCAGTCCGGGTTCGTCATCGACCAGCAGCAGCCGCACCGGGGTGCTGACGGCGGCTTCGTCCCCCTCCGGCGGCCCGGACGGCTCGGGGGTGGGGCCGGCGGCGGTGGAGGTTTCCTGGCTCATGGGGGAAATCTATCGACCGGGACCGAGCACCACCTGTTCCCGTTCGGGCAGGAGGCCGCTGTAGCCCAGCTGGCGGGCCACCGAACCGAGGCTGGCGGGATCCCTGCCGGCCTGCTCGGGGAAGCAGACGGCCCACCACATCAGGTGATCGAGACGGTTGGACGGGTTGATCACCCCGCCAGGATTGAGCTCGCGGATGACCAGCCGGCGGGAACTGCCGGTGATCCGCAGGGGGGCGGTGACGCTGCAGCCGATCTTGTCGGTGGCGACGGTCACCCGGTCGTCGAGCTCCTCCCAGACCTGCACGCGCCACATGCCCGGCTGGGCGGGCTCGGCCACCAGGCCGTAGATGCCCACCACCTCCCGGCCCCGGTGGGTGACCCTGTCCAGCAGCACCCGGAAGCCCTTGGGCCGGCTCTCCTCGTTGCTGCGGGACTCGCCCTGGGCGGCCGCCGGACGGGGCAGGGCCAGGGGCCAGGCCGCCGTCAGCGCAACCGCCGCCAGGGTGAACGCCGCCAGTGGGGCCATCGGGAAGGCCGACCCCAGCCGCAGGGGGGGGACACCGAAGGAGCGGGGACGGATCAGCATGACCCCATGCTGACGTACCTGGACCACCACGCGAGCACCCCGTGCGATCCGGCGGTGGTGGCGGCCATGGCGCCCTGGTGGACGGCGAACGCCGCCAACCCCTCCAGCCGGCTGCACCGGCCATCCCTGGAGGCGGGCGCGGCGGTGGACATCGCCCGCAGCCGGGTGGCCGGGGCGCTGGGCATGGCCGACGACACGGTGATCTTCACCAGCGGCGCCACCGAGGCCAACAACCTGGCGTTGCGCGGGGTGGCCGAAGCGGCCCTGGAGCGGGGGGAACCCCGCCGCCGGCTGGTGACCCTGGCCACCGAACATCGGGCCGTGCTGGAGCCGCTGGCCTGGCTGGAGCGCCATGGCTTTCCCCTCACGGTGTTGCCGGTGGGGGCCGATGGCCTGGTGGACCAGGAGCGCCTGGCGGCGGCCCTGGGGCCCGACACCCTGCTGCTGTCGGTGATGGCGGCGAACAACGAGATCGGCGTGCTGCAGCCCTTGGCCGCCATCGGCGCCCTCTGCCGCGAGCGCGGCGTGCTGTTCCACTGCGACGCCGCCCAGGCGGTGGGCCACATCCCCCTCGCCATGGCCGACCTCGGCATCGACCTGCTGAGCCTCAGCGGCCACAAGCTCTACGGCCCCAAAGGCATCGGCGCCCTGCTGCGGCGCCCTGGGGTGCCCCTGGCCCCCCAGCAGCTCGGCGGTGGCCAGGAGGGCGGGCTGCGGGGCGGCACCCTGCCGGTGCCCCTGATCGTGGGCCTTGGCGCCGCCGTCGCGGGCGCCCTGGCCGACCGGGAGGAACGGGCCGCACGGCTCGGAGCCCTCAGGGACCGGCTGTGGGAGGAGCTGGCGACCCTGGGCGGGGTGCGCCGCAACGGCCATCCGCGCCTGTGCCTGCCCCACAGCCTCAATGTCAGCGTCGAGGGGGTGGACGGCACCCGCCTGCACCGCCAGCTGCGCCGGATCCTGGCGGTGAGCAGCGGTTCGGCCTGCAGCCAGGGCAGCCCCTCCCACGTGCTGGCCGCCCTCGGCCTCGACCGCCGCGCCGCCGGCGCCGCGATCCGCTTCGGCCTGGGACGGGGCACCACGGCGGCGGACATCGACGTCGCCGTGGCCGCCGTGGGCGAGGCGGTGGCGGAGCTGCGAGTGCCTGTCTAGCTTTCGGGTCTATGGCCTGGCATGGATGAGCACACCCGGCGGTCGACAGGGGCCCCGGCTCAACTTCGGTGATGCGCTCCAGGAGGGCTGGCGGGCCTTCAGCCGCAGCCCGGGGCCCTTCGTGGGCTTCCCGCTGGTGGTGGTGGCCCTCCAGTTCCTGATCCAGCCCCTGCAGAGCCGCATCAGCAACGGCGGCGTGGCCTCCAGCGACCCCCTCGACTGGGTGCTGTACCTGATCGGGCTGACGGCGAACCTGCTGCTGAATCTCTGGTGCGCCATCGGGCTGGTGCGCGGCGCCGGCAGCGCCCTCCAGGGCGGCCATCCCTCCCTGGGGCAGCTGATGCGCTGGGACGGGGAGGTGTTCGGGCGGCTGCTGCGGGCCTGGCTGCTGCTGGGGGCGGTGGTGGCCGTGCCCCTGATCGGCCTGCTGCTGCTGGTGGGCGGCCCCCTGGCCCTGCTCAGCTTCTACGCCGACCAGCTCGTGCCCTTCAGCCGCACCCTGGTGGAGGTGCTGGGTCTGAGCCTGGCTGTGGTGTTCGCCCTGCTCCTGGGGGTGCTGCTGCTGGGCGTGATCTACCTGGCGATCAACCAGAGCTTCCTCACCCAGATCGTGCTGTTCGAGCGCGCCGGCTCGCGGACCGCCATCCAGCGCGGGCGGGCCCTGGTGGATCCCAGCTGGCTGATGGTGCTGCTGCTCACCCTGATCGGCGGTCTGCTGGTGCTGCTGGGTCTGCTGGCCTGCCTGGTGGGGGCCTTCGTGGCCTGGCCCCTGGTGGTCTGCATCGCCACCGCCGCCTACCGGCAGCTGGCGCTGGCCGGCGGCGGCCCCGATCCCCTGCCGCCCCTCCCCGGCCGCTGAGGGAGCTCAGCCGGCGGGGCCGGGGGCGAAGGGGCCCACCGTCAGCAGCACGAAGCCCAGGACCCCCACCAGGGCCAGCAGCAGCTGGGCCACCCGGCTGACGAGCATCCCGGCCACCACCGCCAGGCCCACCAGCAGGGAGCGGCGCAGCCGGCCCAGGCCGGGCGTGCCGAGGGACGGCGGAGCGGTGATCAGCTCACCCAGGCTGGCGCCCAGCAGCGGACCCACCAGGGCACCCAGCAGGGGCCCGCCCACCGGCAGGGCCGGCAGCAACCCCAGCAGACCCACCACCAGTCCGATGCCGGCACCGACGTAGCTCCAGCGGGTGGCCTGCAGCCGGGCCGGGCCGAGCAGCAGGCCCAGGGCCTCGGCCCCCCAGCCCAGGAGCAGCAGCACCACCGCCAGCGCCAGGGCCGGCCAGCCGGCGGCCCAGCCGACGGCCAAGCACCAGACCAGGGCACCCACAGGCAGCAGGGTCAGGCCGGGCGCCACCGGCAGGACGGTGCCTGGAATCGCCAGCGACTGGATCAGCAGGGCGATCCACCAGAGCAGATCGGCGCGGTCAAGGCTGGGCAGGCTGGCCAGGGACATGGCGGCGGGGTCAGGCCAGACGGCGGGCCACCCTCAGCTTGGCGGAGCGGCTGCGGGGGTTGGCCTGCTCCTCCTCCTCGCTGGCCACCAGCGGCTTGCGGGTGAGCCGCTCCAGGCGCGGATCGCTGAGGAAGGCCGTCTTGACGCGCCGGTCCTCGAGGGAGTGGAAGCTGATCACCGCCAGCAGACCGCCGGGCACCAGCCAGTCGGGGGCCCGCTCCAGCAGCCGGTCAAGGGCGCCCAGCTCGTCGTTGACCGCGATCCGCAGGGCCTGGAAGGTGCGGGTGGCCGGGTGGATCCGGCCGTGGCGCGCCTTGGGGGGGAAGCAGCCGGCCACGGCATAGGCCAGATCGGCCGTGGTGCGGCCGCTGCCGGACCAGGGGCGTTCGGCCACCAGGCGCCGGGCGATGCGGCGTGACAGCCGCTCCTCGCCGTAGCCGTGGATCAGGTCCGCCAGGGCCGACTCCTCCAGCCGGTCGATCAGCTCGGCGGCGGTCTCGCCGGCGTCGGGATCCATGCGCATGTCCAGGGGACCGGGGGCGCGGAAGCTGAAGCCCCGGCTGGGCTCGTCCAGCTGGGGACTGCTGACCCCGAGGTCGGCCAGCACCCCCACCAGGGGGGCGGGCGGGGTGAAGTCGGCGAAGTTGGCGGCCTGGATCACGGCCCGATCGCCGAAGGGGGCCAGCCGCTCGGCGGCTGCGGCGCGGGCGGCGGGGTCCCGGTCGAGGCCGATCAGCCGCAGGCCGGGGTGGGCCGCCAGCAGCTGGGCACTGTGGCCGCCCCCGCCGAGGGTGCAGTCGAGCAGCAGCGCCTCCCCGGCATCGGCAGTCCCGTCAGCAGCACCGTCGGCGGCGCCGGCTGGTTGTCCAGGCAACCCGGAGAAGGCCTCAAGCACCGAATCGGCCAGAACCGGGAGATGGGCGAACGAAACGGCCATCTCACCTTCCTAAGATCCCGGCACTCCGTTCCTTGCGAAGGGCATGACCCAGCTCGAGACCCGCACCGAGCCGATGGTGGTCAATTTCGGCCCCCACCACCCGTCGATGCATGGGGTGCTGCGGCTCGTGGTGACCCTCGACGGCGAGGACGTGATCGACTGCGAGCCGGTGATCGGCTACCTCCATCGCGGCATGGAGAAGATCGCCGAGAACCGCACCAACGTGATGTTCGTGCCCTACGTGAGCCGCTGGGACTACGCGGCGGGCATGTTCAACGAGGCGATCACGGTGAATGCCCCGGAGAAGCTGGCCGATGTGCCGGTGCCCAAGCGCGCCAGCTACATCCGGGTGCTGATGCTGGAGCTCAACCGCATCGCCAACCACCTGCTCTGGCTTGGCCCCTTCCTCGCCGACGTGGGCGCCCAGACGCCCTTCTTCTACATCTTCCGGGAGCGGGAGATGATCTACGACCTGTGGGAGGCGGCCACCGGCCAGCGGCTGATCAACAACAACTACTTCCGCATCGGCGGGGTGGCCGTCGATCTGCCCTATGGCTGGCTCGAGAAGTGCGCCGATTTCTGTGACTGGTTCGGCCCCAAGATCGACGAGTACGAGAAACTCATCACCAACAACCCCATCTTCCGCAAGCGGATCGAGGGGCTCGGTGTGATCGGCAGGGAGCAGGCGATCAACTGGAGCCTCTCCGGTCCGATGCTGCGCGCCTCCGGCGTGCCCTGGGATCTGCGCAAGGTGGATCACTACGAGTGCTACGACGATTTCGAGTGGTCGGTGGCCTGGGAGAAGGAGGGCGACTGCTATGCCCGCTACCGGGTGCGGATCGAGGAGATGCGCCAGTCCCTGAAGATCCTGCGCCAGGCCATCGCCATGATTCCCGGCGGCCCCACCGAGAATCTGGAGGCCCGGCGGATGGCCGAAGGCAAGAAGAGCGAGTGGTACGGCTTCGACTACCAGTACGTCGCCAAGAAGGTGGCGCCCACCTTCAAGATCCCCGATGGCGAGCTCTACTGCCGGGTGGAATCGGGCAAGGGTGAACTGGGCGTGTTCATCATGGGCAACAACGACGTCACCCCCTGGCGCTGGAAGATCCGCGCCGCCGATTTCAACAACCTCCAGATCCTGCCCCACATCCTCAAGGGGGCGAAAGTCGCCGACATCATGGCCATCCTGGGTTCGATCGACGTGATCATGGGATCGGTGGATCGGTGAGCACGGCCGGCCGGCGCTGGATCCGCCGGCTGGCACGCTGCGGCCCCCTGCTGCCGCTGGGGGCTACCGGCTTTCTGGTGCTCAAGGGGCTGCATCCGGGCCTGCCCGGCTTCAGCTGCCCCCTGCGGGCCCTCACCGGCATCCCGTGCCCCACCTGCTACCTGACCCGGGCCACGGCGGCGAGCCTGGTGGGTCGCTTCGATGACGCCTTGGCCCTGCACGCCTTCGGGCCCGTGGTGGCCGTCGGCCTGGTGGTCTGGTCGCTGCTGGCCCTGGGCACAGGCCGGCTGGTGCCCAGGGTGCTGCGGGGCTGGCATCTGGCGGCCATGGGGGTGCTGCTGCTGCTCTACTGGGCCGGGCGGATGGGGCTGACCTACGGCATCGGCCGGCAGGCGTTTCCGCTCAGCTGAGCCACGCCGGCCGCTGTCCCTGCGGCAGGCCCCGGAAGCGCAGTGGGGCGATCGGGCCCCCTAGCCTGCAGCCCGGTCGGCCCTCCCTCCTTGCTCTCCGGGCCGCCCAAGGAATTGCTTGCCCCACCCGTCCGGCACCGTCGCCCCCGTTGATCCCCAGAACCTGATTGCCCAGCCCGACTACGCCAAACAGCTTCGCCCCCTGTTGCCGGACGAAGCCTTCACGCCCGATCGGGCCACCCCCATCATTCTCGGCCTCAATGGGGCAATCCTGCTGCTGGGCTGGGCCATGGCCCGCCAGTTGGATGCCAGCCACTGGCAAGGCCTGCTGATCTTTCTGCCCTTCGCCCTGGTGATGGGCAATGCCGTGGTGGTGCTGCTCTTCGCCACCCACGACCTGATGCACAGCAAGGCGATCCGCCAGCCCCAGCTGCGCCAGGCCGTTCAGGTGCTCGGTCTGGCGCTGCTGTGGATGCCCCCCACCCTGTGGAAAGCCGTTCACAACAGAGAGCATCACGGCAAGACCAATTCCGAACAGGATCCGGATCGCAACTACACCCTCCAGCAACCGCCCAGCTGGGGCAAGTCGATCCAGAACCTCTTCGTTCCCTCGCTGGAAGTTCACCCCTTCTGGCTGTGGGTGGGGATGACCTCAGCCTGGGGTGTGCATGCCTTCCGCAACCTGACCTCCGTGCTGCTGTTCAACAACGGATCCACCCGTTACCCCGTGTTCTCCTTTCAGGTGAGCCGCCGGGAGCGGCGGCGGATCGCCATCGAACTGGCCGCCGTGGTGATGGTCCACCTGGCCATCATCGGCTTCATCGGACTGCGGCCGCTCCCGCTGCTACTCGGCTACTTCCTGCCGATCTGGATCGGCTACAGCGTCGTGATTGCCTACATCTATACCAATCACATGGCCTGCCAGCTCACCGAGACGAACGATCCGCTGATCAACAGCATCTCACTGAAGATGCCAGCCTTCTTCGACACGTTGCACCTTAACTTCTCCTATCACACGGAACACCACATCTTTCCGGGCATGAATCCGGCGTACTACCCCCAGGTGAGGGCCCTGCTGCTGAAGCACTATCCCGACCGCTTCAATCTCCTGCCCCCCCTCGCCGCCTGGCAGCTGCTGATGGGGACCCCAAGGCATTACGTGGATGCCACCACCTTCGCCAGCAGTTGCGGCACCATCACCCGGCCCTGCCCCCTCAGCTGAGCACCCCCCGGTGGTAGGCCGCGTTCTGGATGTAGAACGTGGCCACCGGCACCGCCACCAGCGAGCCAAGAAAGCACGTGAAGACCGATACCACCAGCACCAGCAGCCAGGCCAGTAGCTCGATGCCGGCGAAGATGCGGCCCTGGGGGGATCCATAGACGGCCTGGAACGATGAGGAGAAGGCCTCGAGGATGGGGCTGTCGGTGAGGAACACCTTGTTGACGTACACCGGCATCACCAGAGTGACCGCCAGGCCCGGCAGGATGCAGAGGACGAAGCCGATCGCGGCGACGACCGTGAACAGCGCGCCGGCCAGGATGTAGCGCACCGGCCGGTGCATCAGCACCCGCAGGGCGGCTTCGGCGTCGATCGTTTCGCCACTGGCGTAATGCATCGCTGGAACCGCCACAAACAGCACCCCCACCAGGTTCGAGAGGATGGTGAAGGGCAGCTGCACCAGGTTGCCGAGCACCGCCGCGAGGCCGGCGGCACTGTCTGCCCCGGCGGCGCCGCTGGACAGACCCACCCCCAGGGTGGTGAGCGCCAGGGAGGCCACGAAGCCGATGACGCCGATGACGATCGTGACCACCCAGATCAGCAGGATGGTGGGGATGTGGGCCAGGAAGGCATCCCAGGCCTTGGAGATGCTGGGCGGCTCGTAGGCGATCGCGGCGGCCAAGGGGAAGGTTGCGTACTGGGCGGAACCTAGGGGCGTTCCGGCAGGCCAGCAACGGCTTCGGGGGCAGAGGTTCCACTGGAGCCAGTGCCAGCATGGGCGGAAGCGCCACGGCTGCGCCCCCCAGGTTCGATGTTCCGGTCCTGTCGCCTCAGCCCGGCCCCGGCAGCGCTGGGCTGAGCGCTCAGATCAGCACCCCGCGGTGATAAGCGGTGTTCTGGATGTAGAAGAAGGCCACCGGCACCCCCACAAGCAAGCCGCCCAAAATCACCAGCAAGCCCAGGTAGAAAAAGATGTAGAGCGCCACAATAGTTCCCAGAAACGACACCCCCTGCATCAGCAGCAAGGCGATGAGTTCAACGCCGGCAAAGGTCCCCCCCTGGGACGAGCCGTACACGGCCTGGAAGGAAGCCGAGAAAGCGTCGAGGATGGGACTGTCGGTGAGGAAGATCTTGTTGACGTACACCGGAATCACCAGGGCGACCGCGACACCCGGCAGGATGCAGAGCAGGAAACCGATCGCGGCCACGATCGTGACAAGGGCGCCCGCCAGCAGGTAGCGGACCGGCCGTTGCATCAGCACATTGAGGACCGACTTGGGACCGATCGTTTTGCCAGTCGCGTAATGCATTGCCGGGATGGCCACAAGCAGCAGCCCCACCAGACTGGAGAGGATCGTGCCGGGTAGCTGCTCAAAGCCGATGAGGGCCGTCGAAAAGGCGGTTGCGGCCTCTTCACCCACCCAACCTTTCGAGAGACCAACCACCACGTTGATCAGGGCCTCCGAGGCCGCGACGCCGAGGGCACCGATGAGAATCAACACCACCCAGATCAGCAGGATCGTGGGGATGTGGGCGACAAAGGCGGCCCAGGCCTTTGGAATGGTGGGCGGCTCGTAGGCGATCGCGGCGGCCAAGGGAAACGGTTCGTGCTACGCGGAACCTAAGGGGGTTACCGGAGGCCAGCAACGGGCCGTGGGCGGAGGTTCCAGCGGAGCCGGTGCCACCATGGGAGGCAGCGCCACGGCAGCGCCACCAGGTTCGATGCCCCCTTCAGACCCGCCGGACCAGCCACCGCTCGCCGGACAGCTCCCCTCGCCCTCAGCCTCGCCGGCGGACTGGTTGCTGCTCTGCCGCACGGTGCGCTTCGGTGACACCGATGCCGCCGGGGTGATGCATTTCCACCAGCTGCTGCGCTGGTGCCATGTGGCCTACGAGGAAAGCCTGGAGCGGTTTGGCGTGGTGGCCGGCGAGATCTTCCCCGGGCCGGGCCGGACGCCGGCCGTGGCCCTGCCGATCGTGCATGTCAGCGCCGACTACCGGCGCCCGCTGGCCTGCGGCGATCCCCTGGCGATCGAGCTGCGGCCCCTGCAGCTCGACGGCGGCAGCTTCGAGATTCGCTACCGCTTCCTCCACGACGGCCTGGAGGCGGCCACCGTGCTGACCCGACACTTGGCCATAGAGGCCGCTGGCCGCCGGCGGACGGCCCTGCCCGCCAGCGTCGCGCAGTGGCTGGAGGCCAGCCGGACGGGCCCCTAGCGGCGATGCATCCCGGCCCAGGCCAGGGCGGCCAGCTGGAGCGGCAGCAGCGCCGCCATCAGGGCCAGGGGGTGCAGGCCGTCATGGGGCGTGGCCGCCAGGGCCAGGAAACTGACCAGCCCACCTCCCGCCACCAAGGCGAGGGCCAGCCGACGTGGCTTTGCCCCGGCCGGCCGGAGCACGGGCATCAGAACCACTCCCGGGTGGCGTCGATGTACTGGGCCTGGAACTCGTCGGTGGACTTGGTGAGATAAATGACGCCTTCGATCACCCCGATGATCCCCATCACCGAAGCACCGAAGCCGCAGGTGAGCACCGTGACCAGCAACATGATCAGCCCGGCTTTGCTGTAGCCGAGGACGAACTTGTGGATGCCCAGCGATCCCAGGAAGATGGCCAGCAGCCCTGCCGCCAGCTTCTTGTTGCTGGTCTCGACCTGTTGACTTTCGGTCATGGCGGCAGGGGCGGTTCAGAAGGCTTCTAGCGAGTCCAGCCACCGCTGCCAACGTCCCCGTTCCCATTTGCCTGCGGCGGAGGGCGCCAGCGAGGGGCAGAGGTGCCAGCTCCGGGGCCGCTCGGCGGGGGCCCAGGCGGCCGTGATGGCCTGCAGAAGAGCCAGCAGCTCGGCCCCTTCCGCCTGCCGCCGTGGCCGCACCAGGGCCACCAGCCGTTCCCCCCATTCCGGATCGGGGCGGGCCAGCAGCAGCAGGGCCTCCACACCAGCTCCGGCGCGGGCCGCCTGCTCCTGCAGCCGTTCCTCCAGCCGCTCCGGGAAGACCGTCTCCCCGCCGCTGTGCAGGGCCCCATCGAGGCGGCCGAGCAGCTCCAGCCCCTCGGGCCCGAGCCGGCCGCCGTCACCGCTGCGCCACCAGCCGTCCGGCTGCAGCGGCAGGGGCTGCAGGCGCCCCCCCACCAGCCGGCCGGGGCTGAGGCGGGCGCAGCGCACCTCCACGGCCCCGGTGGCGCCATCGAGGCGCAGGGCCACGTCCGCCAGCGGCGCGCCACATCCCGGCACGCCGGCCAGGAAGCGCTGCGGCGGCAGGGAGCACACCATGGCGGCGGTCTCTGTGGCGCCGTAGCAGGGGGCCAGGGGCAGGCGAGCCCGGCGGGCGGCGGCCGCCAGAGGCGCCGGCAGCCCCGCCCCGCCGACCCAGATGACGGCGCAGCCGGCCAGCCAGGCCGTGGCCTCGGGGCTGGCCATCAGCCGGGCCAGCTGGGTGGGCACCAGGGAGAGCAGCACGGGCCGCCCCGCGGGCAGGGGACAGGCCTCGGGCAGGAGCTCCGGACTGCGCAGCAGCGCCGGGGCCAGCCAGCGCAGCTCCCCCCCCCAGCGGCGGGCGCGCACCAGCGGCAGCAGGCCGCTGACGTGGTGCAGGGGCAAAGGGTCGAGATGGAGGCAGGACGCCGGCTCCAGGCCCAGGCCCTCCAGCCAGGCGGCGGTGGCGTCAGCGGAAGCCTGCAGGTGGGCCAGGGGCTGCAGACACCAGTGGCGGCCGCCGCTGCTGCCGCCGCTGCCCACCACCACGGCGGGCCCGAACCGGGCCAGGTCCGCCAGCTCCCCCGGTGCGCCGCCGAGGGCCGCCGCCAGATCCCCCTGCTGCCCGGGCCCCGCCAGGGCCACCAGCCGTTGCTGCCCCCAGGCCTGCTCCAGGCGGGCCGCCGCCGCCTCGGGGTCGGCCCGGGCGGCATCGAGCAGCAGGGGCGCCCAGGGGGGATCGGCCACGCGGGGTCTCGGCGGAGCGCCACGGGCAGGCGGCGCTGTGGGGGCACGGTAGGGCTGGTGAGGGGCGCCAGCGCCGGCCCCGGCTCAGGCCGCCGCCGCCCAGACCCGCTCGGGGTCCGGATCGAACAGGGGGCAGGCGGGCGCCCAGTCCGGCGCCAGGCCCGGGGCCACCGGCGTCGGGCCCCGCCACTGCAGGGCCGCCAGGTGGGCCGTCCAGCGGGCACCGATGCCGGTCTCGAAGCCGGTGCTGACCATCAGCCGGGGCACCCCCAGGCCCAGCTGGGCCAGCAGGGGCCGGGGATCCCCGTCCTGGGACGGACGCCGCACCTGCCAGCCCGCCCAGCGCTGCCGGAGCTGGGGCCACTGCCGCAGGGATTCATCCAGGGCCACCGGAATCCCCAGGGCCAGCGCCTCGAGGCCCTCCTGGTCGCCGGCAGCCAGGGGCTGCTCCAGCCACTCCAGCCGCGGCTCCTGCCCCAGCCGCTCCGCCCAGGCGGCGGCGGTGGCCCGGTCCCAGCCGCCGTTGGCATCGAGCCGCAGGCGGCCGTGGGCCGGCAGGCGCTCCAGCAACCACTCCAGCAGGCGCCGCTCCAGGCCATCGGCCGCCGCCGCCACCTTCCACTTGAAGGTGGGCGGGCCTGCGCCGGTGAGCCCCCGCTCCAGGCCGTCGAGCATCGCCTCGCCGGCGGGGAGCAGCCAGGCCGATGGGGGAGCGGCCAGCCAGCCACCGGCGGCCGCCCCCACCTCACCGTCGACCTCGGCCAGGGCGCCCCCCAGGCCGAAGGCCAGGCTGGGCGGCAGGGCGGGCAGACGCCGCTCCAGATCGTTCCGTTCCAGGTCGGGGCCGAGGCCCTCCAGGGCTGCGGCCACCGCGACCGTCTCCCCCGGGTCGAGCGGGGCCGCCTCGCCCCAGCCGACGGCGCCGTCGGGAGTCTGCAGCCGCAGCAGCCAGCCCCGTTTCGCCGCCACCGCGCCGGTGGCCGTCTGCAGCGGCGTGGGCAGCTGGAAGCCGAAGGGCCGGATCTGCAGGGCCAGCCGACCCCCAGGGCCCCCGATGGCCACGCCCGCGCTCACCGGCCCGCCAGCGCCGTCAGCCAGGGGCCCAGGGCCAGGCCGCAGGCGAGCCCCAGGCCGTTGAGGGCCTGGAAGCGCAGGGCCAGGAACTTGCTGCCGATGATGCGCTCGGGCTGGTGGTGCTCCTCGCCGAGGAGCCGGATCAGGGCCCGGGCCGGCGGCAGGCCGATGGCCCCCAGCAGGGCCGTGAGGGGCCACCAGCCCAGCAGCACCGGCGCCCACTGCAGCGCCAGGGCCGCGGCCACGAACCAGGGCACCAGGCCGGCGGCGCGCCGGGTGCCGAGGCGCACCACCGGCGAGCGCTTGCCATGGGCGGCGTCCTCCTCCACCTGGTGGAAATGGGAGCAGAACAGCACCAGGGTGGTGGCCAGGGCCGGTCCGCTGCCCAGCAGGAGGGCGGCCCCCCAGGGCACCCCGCCCGCCCCCTCACCGGCCGGGGCCAGGGCCAGCAGGGCGGCGGCGGTGGCGCAGGGGCCGAAGGCCAGCCAGCAGAGGGGTTCCCCCAGGCCCCGGTAGCCGAGGCGGAACGGGGGCCCCTGGTAGAGGTAGCCCAGGCCGCAACAGAGCAGCACCAGCAGCAGCACCACGGCGCTGCTGCGGAGGGCCACCAGGGCCATCAGGGCCAGCCCCACCACCAGGCAACCATTGGCCAGCCAAAGCACCCGGTCGCGCCGGCCGGTGAGGTTGACCACCGAATGGGGCTTGCCGTGGGTGTCGACGCCGGTGTCGGCATCGAAGACATCGTTGGCGAGGTTCTCCCAGGCCAGCAGCAGCACGGCGGCCAGCAGGAACAGCAGCAGCTGCTCGGGCCGCAGGCCCAGACCCTGGCCCAGCCGCCAGCCCGCCGCCAGCAGCACCGGCATCACCGCCACGGCGTACATGGGCCACTTCACCGCCGCCCGCCAGAGGCGGCCGCGAGAAGAGGCCCCAGAGGCGGCCCCACCCCCCGCGGCGTAACGGCTTGCGACGACCTGTGGCTCAGACATGGGGGCCGCGGGCGTTGGGCGGGGAAAGGCCCATACATTTGAGCAGCCTTCCGCCCCGGTCCCGCGGCCCCTTGGTGCAGGCCCCTGCCACCTTCTCCGCGCTGCTCTCGGCAGCCACCGCCGCCAGCCGGCGTCTGGAGGAGGAGGGAGTGCTCAGCCTGGCCCTGCCGATGGCCGCCCTTGACCCCCTCGTGGCCCTGACCCACCTGGGCACGGGTGGCGACTTCCGCTTCCTCTGGGACGGTGCCCCGGGGCTCAGCCTCGCCGCCGCCGGCCAGTGCAACAGCCTGGAGCTGAGCGGTCCGCGGCGCTTCGAGCTGGCCCAGCGCTTCAGCAGCCTCAGCCTCAGCCGCCTGGCCCGGGAACCGGGCCCCTGCCCGGCCCTGGCCCGACCCCGGGTGCTGCTGGCCTTCGCCTTCTTCGAGAGCCCCCTGCATCCCGGCACCGGAGCCGCGGGGGTGCAGGCGGTCCTGCCCACCTGGCAGCTGAGCCGCCAGGGCCGCCACTGCTGGCTGCGGCTGCAGCGCAGCCTGGGGGGCGACGTCACGGCCCGCAGCCTCGCCGAGGAACTCTGGGACACCCGCCAGCGGCTCGAGGCCCTGGCCGTGGGCAGTCCTTCCGTGGCGGGCCGGGGCACCCCGGTGGGCATCGCCCATGGCTCCCACTGGCACGCGGGCTACCGCTCCGCCCTTGACCGGGCCCTGGAGCTGGTGGAGCGGGGCGAGCTGCAGAAGCTGGTGCTGGCGGTGCGCCAGCACCTGTTGCTCGATGGTCCCCTCGATCCCCTCAGCCTGCTGTCGCACCTGCGCCGCAGCCAGCCCGGCAGCTGCCGCTTCCTCTGGCAGCGCTCGGAGCGGGAAGCGCTGGTGGGGGCCTCGCCGGAACGGCTGCTCACCCTGCGGCAGGGCCAGCTGCGCAGCGATGCCCTGGCCGGCACCGCGCCCCTGGGGGAGCCGGCCGATCTTCTGCTCCAGTCGCGCAAGGACCGCCACGAACACGAGCTGGTGGTGGAGACGATCACCGCCGTGCTGCAGAAGGCGGGCCTCGATCCACGGCGGCCGCGGCGGCCGCGGCTGGCCCGCCACGGCTCCCTGGTCCATCTGCACACCCCGATCACGGCGTCGCTGCGGGGTCAGGCCCCGCTCACCCTGGCCGAAGCCCTCCACCCCACCCCGGCGGTGGCGGGCCTGCCCCGGCGTGAGGCGATGGCCTGGCTGCGCAGCCTGGAGCCGTTCGAGCGGGGGCACTACGCCGCCCCGATCGGCTGGATCGACACCGAAGGCGACACGGACCTGCGGGTGGCGATCCGCAGCGGCACCCTGCGGGGGCGGCAGCTGGAGCTCACCGCCGGGGCGGGGCTGGTGCGGGGCTCCCACCCCGAGCGGGAGCTGCAGGAGGTGGCGCTCAAGCTCGGGGTGCTGCAGCAGCAGCTCAACCTGCCGCTGGCGGCCGGCTTCGGCTGAGCCGGGCCGCCCTCAGCCGGCCATCAGGCGCTCGATCACCTGATCGGCCAGGGGCTTGCGGCCCAGCCGTTCCACTTCCCGCACGCCGGTGGGGCTGGTGACGTTGATCTCGCTGAGCCGGCCGTCGATGACGTCGATACCGACGAAGAACAGCCCCTCGGCCCGCAGCACCGGCGCCAGCGCATCACAGATGCGCCGCTCGGCGTCGGTCAGGTCGGCGGCGACGGGGGCGCCGCCCAGGGCCAGGTTGCTGCGGAAGTCCCCCGCCTTCGGCACCCGGTTCACGGCGCCGAGGGGCTCCCCGTCCACCAGCAGGATCCGCTTGTCGCCGGCGGTGACCGCGGGCAGAAAGGCCTGGACCATCACGGGCAGCGTCTCCTGGAGGGTGACCAGCTCCAGCAGGGACCGCAGCCCGGGGGACGCCGCCGCGGTCCGCACCACCCCCTGGCCGGCCCGCCCCGCCAGGGGCTTGAGCACCACCTCCTGGTGGCCGGCGGCGAAGGCGGCCAGCTGCTCCACCCGGGCGCTGACCAGCGACGGGGCCATCAGATGGCTGAAGCGCAGGGCGCCCAGCTTCTCGTTCCAGGACCGCAGGGCCGCCGGGCTGTTGAGCACCCGTACCCCGAAAGGCTCGGCCAGCTCCAGCAACTGGGTGGCGTAGAGATAGGCCTCGTCGACCGGCGGATCCTTGCGCATCCAGATCCAGCGGAAGTGATCCAGCGGCATGTCGCGGGGCTCGTCGGCCTCGACCCAGGGATCGGGCACGCTCCAGCCCTCCGCGGTGGCGGCCATCTCCGCCAGCCGCACCGGCTGGGCCCAGGCCCGGGGCCGGTGGCGGCCATCGTCAGAAGCGGCACTGGAAAGATCGGCCTGGGTGCAGACCCACACCGCCAGCCCGGCCCGCTGGGCCGCCTGCATCAGGGCCACGCTGGAATCCTTGGCCGGCCGCAGGCGCGTGATCGGATCGACCACGAACAGCTGGGCCTCCCGATCGCGGCTCACGCGCTCAGACGCAGGATGGGGCCCAGCTCACCGGACGTGTTGAGCTTGGCGAGCTCGACGTAGCCGCCGATGGCGATGCCGTCGATGAAGATCTGGGGAACGCTGGTGCGGCCGCCGGAGCGCTTCATCATCACTTCCTTGTTGATCTCGTCGTCGTCGATGATGAATTCGTTGTAGGTGACCCCGAGCCTGTCCAGCAGACCCTTGGCCCGGATGCAGTCGGGGGAGAAGCGATAGGAGTAGATCTCCACCTTGGCCGGCGGCTTCACCTCCACGGCGTCCTGCCCGGATTCCTCTGGGGGGACTCCTGGGATCTCCATCCGGTCACTCGTAGGGCGTTGTGGCGCAGCTTAAGGGGATCGGCCATGCCCCACCAGACCCGCCCGTGCCGATCCGCGCAGGCCCGGCATCCTGGGGCCTGATCTCCCGGCGGCACCTGGTCCGTCGGCTCGATGCTCCCCCGTCCCCCTTCGCCCCAGCAGATCCGCAACGCCCTGCAGGTGGGGTTCGCCGGGTTCCTGGCGGCCGGGATCCACGCGGCGGCCGGACCTGACGTCAACGCGATCGACGGGTTCTATGTGGTCTATGGCGCCGCCCGCAGCCTGCTGCCCACACCGGAAGCGTCGCGGGAGGCGGCCTGGGCGCGGATCGTGGGCACCGTGTTCGGGGGCGCCGTGGTGGTGCTGCTCACCCAGGTCCTGCACAACTGGCTCGCCATCGGGATCGGCTACGTCCTCATCCAGCTGCTCGGACGCCGGCTGGGGCTGAGTCCGGCCACGTTGATGAACGCGGTGATCATGACCGTCCTGATCCTGGCGGTTCCCGCCCACGAGCGGATGGGGGCCGGGTACGTCGTCGCCAGGACCGGCTGGCACCTGCTCGGGCTGCTGCTGGGCATGGCCGTCGAACGTCTGTTCTGGTTCCGCTCACCGCTGCAACGCCTGGAGGACAGCGAGCGGGGTCTGCTGGGCCGGATCGAAGCCCTGCTCGCTGGAACCTCCCACGACGGGGAGGAGGAACTGATCAGCGCCTACGGCGCCCACTGCGCCGTGCGCGCCGCCGTGCTGCGCAGCCCCCAGGCCCACGGCCTGGCGAGTGAAGGGATGCAGCAGCGGCACGAGGCACTCGAGCAGGCGCTGCGCCACGCGGTCGCCATGGTCCGGGTGCCGGCCGTGCTGCGCTCCATCGACGCCGACGCCTGCCGCGAGGCCCTGCTGCGGCTGCGCAGCCTGGAGGCAGCGCCATGACAGCGCCGGGACGGTCGGCCGTGATCGTGCGCAACGGGGCGGTCCTGGCGCTGGTGGTGGCCGCCTGCAACCATCTGGCGCTGCCGGAGGGCCTGTTCCTGGCCCTGGCGGTGCTCACGATCCTCGAGACCGACCTCGGCGGCGGCGTGCTGGCCGGACGGGAGCGGATCATCGGCACCCTGCTGGGACTGCTCGCCGTGGTGATCGGTGCGGGGATCCTGGGCGGCCTGTCCAGCGCCCTCGGCGTGTTCGTGGGACTGACCCTGGTGCGGCTGTTCGGGTTCGCCGCCGGTCTGACCAGCGGCTTCGTGGTGGGCGGGCATGTGGTCGCGGGCAGCCTGATGAACCACGGCGATGCCTGGTGGCACTACGGGTTCTGGCGCACGGTGATGACGATCCTGGGCGTGATCCTGGGGGTGCTGGTGTCGCGGCAGATCTACAGCCAGCGGGCCTCCAGCGCCTGGCAGGCCTCCTGTGACGGCTGGCTGCTCGATCTGTCCCGCTTGCTGGAGCGACTGCCGGACAGTCCCGAGCCGGAGGAGGCGTTCGCGGCCCTGCGGGAGCGCCGCAACGGCCTGCGCCGCCGGCTGCCCCAGCTGGCCGCCGAACGGACGCTGATCCACGGCCAGCCGGACGAGGCGGTGCTGCGGGCCCAGCAGCAGCTGCAGCACGGCAGCACGGTGATGAGCGCGGCGCGGGATCTCTGCCTGCTGCTCAAGGAGGAGGCCCCGGCGGCCTGGGTGCCATCCGGGCTGATCCCGCGGCTGCTGGACGGCGGCCGGACCCGGATCGAGGCACTCATCGAGGGACGGGACGCCCCGGACGCGATGGCGGACCTGGGCCGCTGCCGGGACCAGCTGAGCGCGGCGCTGCCGCCCCAGGAGGGCCGTAGCCAGCTGCTGATCGCCAGTCGGCTGCTGCTGCTCGCGGACGCCCTGATCCGGCTGCCCCGGTCCCCGCAGCGCCTGGAGAGGCCGGAGGCGGGGCGCTGATAGGGTCGATCCATCGCCGGATTCGCTTCCCCTTGCTGGATCTCACCGACTTCAAGCGCGACCTCTCCGAGCTCACCGACCGCCTGGGCCATGCCCAGGACTGTCTTTGACGTACCGGCCCTGAAAGCCCGTCAGCGGGACCTGGAGCAGCTGGCTTCCCAGCCCGGCTTCTGGGACGACCAGCAGCAGGCCCAGAAGCAGATGCGCCACCTGGATGAGGTGAAGGCCCAGCTGGAGCAGCTGCTGCAGTGGCAGGCGGCGATCGACGACGCCCGCGCCACCCTGGAGCTGTACGACCTCGAGCCCGATGAGGAGCTCCTCGGCGAGGCCAACGGCGGCCTGCAGAGCCTCAAGGGGGCCCTCGACCGCTGGGAGCTGGAGCGCCTGCTGAGCGGCCCCTACGACAAGGAGGGGGCGGTGATCTCGATCAATGCCGGTGCCGGCGGCACCGACGCCCAGGACTGGGCCCTGATGCTGATGCGGATGTACACCCGCTGGGCCGAGGACCACGGCATGAAGGTGACCGTGGACGAGCTCTCCGAGGGGGAGGAGGCGGGCATCAAGAGCTGCACGATCGAGATCGACGGCCGCTACGCCTACGGCTACCTGCGCAACGAGAAGGGCACCCACCGGCTGGTGCGGATCTCCCCCTTCAACGCCAACGACAAGCGCCAGACCAGCTTCGCCGGCGTGGAGGTGATGCCCAAGCTCGAGGAGGACGTCAAGCTCGACATCCCCGAGAAGGACCTGGAGGTCACCACCTCCCGCTCCGGCGGCGCCGGCGGCCAGAACGTCAACAAGGTGGAGACGGCCGTGCGGATCCTGCACATCCCCACGGGCCTGGCGGTGCGCTGCACCCAGGAGCGCTCCCAGCTCCAGAACAAGGAGAAGGCCATGGCCCTGCTGATGGCCAAGCTGCTGGTGATCGCCCAGGAGCAGCGGGCGGCCGAGATCGCCGACATCCGCGGCGACATCGTCGAGGCGGCCTGGGGCAACCAGATCCGCAACTACGTGTTCCACCCGTACCAGATGGTCAAGGACCTGCGCACCGCCCAGGAGACCACCGACGTGCAGGGGGTGATGGACGGGGATCTGGACCCCTTCATCCAGTCGCTGCTGCGCCAGGGTGTGGAGATCGCCGCCGACGCGGCCGCCTGATCCCCACCGCAGCGCCCCCCATGCCCGAGCGCCCCAGCCCCCAGCCCACTCCGGCCGCCGCCCCTGCCGCCGGGGGCGAGAACCCGAGCTTCGTGAAGCTCGCCATGCGCAACATGGTGCGCAAGGGCCGCCAGAGCCTGCTGCATTTCGGCCTCACCGCCCTGGGGCTGAGCGGCTTCCTGTTGCTGATCGCCTGGCTGGGGCGCCCCAGCCTGCCCGGATGACCAGCCCAGGGGCGGCGCCGGAGATCGACCTGGCCTTCAGCCTGGAGCCCGGGCCCGCCGCAGGCGCCACGCTCCCGGAGCCCCTGGCGGATCCCGCCGTGGCTGAGGCGCTCTGGTGCTCCCACCTCGGCGCCTGGCTGGCCCAGCTGCTGCCGGAGCTGCCGGCCCCCCTGCGCGCCGAGGGCTACAGCCTGGGGCTGGAGCTCACGGACGACGCCACGATCGCCGAGCTCAACCAGGCCTGGCGCCAGCACAGCGGCCCCACCGACGTGCTGGCCTTCGCAGCCCAGGAGGAGGCACCGCCGGCCCCCGCCGGAGCGGAGCCGGACTGGCTGGAGCTGGGCGACATCGTCATCTCCCTCGACACGGCCCGGCGGCAGGCCGAGGCGGCCGGCCACGGCCTGGAGGAGGAGCTTCTGTTCCTGGCCACCCACGGGCTGCTGCACCTTCTGGGCTGGGATCACCCGGATGACGACAGCCTGGCCGCGATGCTGGAGCGCCAGACGGCGCTGCTGGAGGCGTCCCCCTCCTGACAGGGGCTGTTCCCAGCGGCCATCGGCGGTAGGGTGCCGCTTGTCCCTCCAACGGCGGTGCGATGCCGATGCTCGTTCCCGAGGAACATCCGCCGGCCCTCCGCCAAGTGACCAGCGACGTGGCCAACGACGTGCACCGCCGCGGCAGGCGCCTGCGGGTGGGGGCGTGGAAGGTGGCGGGCGACCTGCCGGCGAGCTTCCGCTACGCCGCCCAGGGGCTGGCCTACGGCTTCGCCAGCCAGCGCAACTTCCGCATCCATGTGTTCACGGGCGCCGTGGTGTTCGGCCTGGGGCTGTGGCTGCGCCTGGCCGCCGACCGCCTGGCGGTGCTGGTGCTCACGGTGGCGGCGGTGCTGGTGCTGGAGCTGCTCAACACCGCCACCGAGGCGGTGGTGGACCTCGCCATCGGCCGCCAGTTCCACCCTCTGGCCCGCATCGCCAAGGACTGCGCCGCCGCCGCCGTGCTCGTCGCCGCCCTCTCGTCGCTGCTGATCGCCCTGCTGCTGCTCGTGCCCCCCCTGCTGATCCGCCTCGGCGTCTAGACCGTCCCCATGCTCCTGGTCCTCGACAACTACGACAGCTTCACCTTCAACCTGGTCCAGTACCTGGGTGAACTGGCCGCCGACCACCCCCTTGCCGCCACGGTGCGGGTGGAACGCAACGACGCCCTCGACCTGGAGCAGATCCGGGCCCTCGACCCGGCGGCGATTCTCATCTCCCCCGGGCCCGGCGATCCTGACCAGGCCGGGGTCTGCCTGGAGGTGCTGCGGGACCTGGGACCCACCGTGCCGGTGCTGGGCGTGTGCCTGGGTCACCAGTGCCTGGCCCAGGTGTTCGGCGGGCGGGTGGTGCGGGCCGGCGAGCTGATGCACGGCAAGACCTCACCGGTGCACCACCGGGGCGCCGGGGTGTTCGAAGGCCTGCCCGAGCCCCTCACCGCCACCCGCTACCACAGCCTGATCGCCGAGCGGGAGACCCTGCCCGACTGCCTGGAGATCACCGCCTGGCTGGAGGACGGCACGATCATGGGCCTGCAGCACCGGGAGCACCACCACCTGCAGGGGGTGCAGTTCCACCCGGAGAGCGTGCTCACCCAGGCCGGTCACCAGCTGCTGGCCAATTTCCTGCGCCTGGCCTCCCACTGCTAGTTTCGCGCCACA
The DNA here is from genome assembly GCF_019038535.1 of Synechococcus sp. CCAP 1479/9. Classification (NCBI taxonomy): domain Bacteria; kingdom Bacillati; phylum Cyanobacteriota; class Cyanophyceae; order Synechococcales; family Synechococcaceae; genus Synechococcus; species Synechococcus sp. CCAP 1479/9. The sequence goes on from NZ_JAFKRK010000028.1 coordinate 83,969, forward strand.
TCCCGGGCCCGGTGGGGCCAGACGCGACTCCATGGTTGACCCCACCCGCCGGTCCGCGACAGCGCTGACCGGATCCGCGACAGCGTTGCGTAGCACCACCACCACGGCCCTGCGTCTGGGTGCGGGTCTGGCCCTGGCGGCCGGACTCACCCTGCCGATGCCGGCCCTGGCCCAGAAGGGCGGCGGCGTCTCGATCACCCACCTGGGCCACAGCGCCCTGCTGATCCAGGGGGGTGGCGCCCGGGTGCTGGTCAACCCGTTCCAGGCCGTGGGGTGCGCCGCCGGCCTGCCCGTGCCCCGCGTCAGCGCCGATGTGATCCTGGCCAGCAGCCTGCTCAAGGATGAGGGCGCCCAGGTGGCCAGCGGCAAGTTCCTGGTGAAACCGGGCTCCTACCGGCTGGCCGGCCTGCAGATCGAGGGCATCGCCGCCCCCCACGACCGGGTGGGCGGTCGCCGCTTCGGCAACGCCACCCTCTGGCGCTGGCGCCAGGGCGGCCTGGACATCGCCCACCTCGGCGGCACCGCCGGCCGCCTCGGCCCCGCCGACCGGGTGCTGCTGGGGCGCCCCGATGTGCTGATCATCGGCGTGGGCGGCGGCGGCAAGGTCTACACCGGCCAGGAAGCGGCCGAGGTGGCCCGGGAGCTGCAGGCCCGTCGGGTGATTCCGGTGCAGTACACCACCGGCACCCCCCCCGCCGGCTGCGACCAGGGGTCGGTGGAGCCGTTCCTGAAGGCGATGGTGGGGGCCACGGTGCGCCGCAGCGGCCGCACCATCTCCGTGGTGCCGCCTCTGGGGGATGGGGTGGTGGTGGAGGTGATGCGCTGAGGCCGGCCCACGGCCACGCCGGCCGCCAGGGTCAGCTGAGCTGCTCGATGGCCCGATAGGCCTCCCAGAAGCGCTCCATCTGGGTGCCGGTGCCGAGGCTGACCCGCAGGGAGCCGTCGATCAGCGGCTTGCCGGCCATCGAGCGCACGAGGATGCCGGCCTGGCGCAGGTCGGCCTCCACCGTCTCCGCGGAGCGGCGGGGCCAGAGCAGCAGGTAGTTACCGCCGGCGGCATGGTGGCGCACACCGGCCTGGCGCAGCTGGCTCAGGAGCTGGTCGCGGGCCCGCAGCACCTCGGCCACATAGGCGTCCACATAGGCCTGGTCGGCCAGGGCAGCATGGGCGGCGGTGACCGCGAAGCTGTTGATGTCGTAGGGCCCGCAGACCCGGCCCACCCGCTCCACCAGCGCCGGCGCGCCGATGGCGAAGCCGATGCGCAGGCCCGCCAGGCCGGCCGTCTTGGCCAGGGAGCGCAGCACCAGCAGGTTGGGGGCCGCTGCGAAATCGGCGACGGGCAGCACGCTGTCACCCGTGAAGGCCTCGTAGAGCTCATCGACCACCACCAGGGTGTCCGGCGCCGCCGCCGCCAGCTCCAGGATCCGCTCGGGCGCCAGCCGGGTGCCGGTGGGGTTGTTGGGGTTGCAGATCAGCAGGATCCTTGGGGCGCCCGCCGCCGCGTCCGGGGCCTCCAGAGCCGCCCGGATCGCCTCGAGCGGGAAGCCGAAATCCGGCAGGCGGTAGGGAATCGCCTCGATCGCCATGCCCTGCATGCGGGCACAGGGCGTGTAGTAGCCGAAGGTGGGGCTGGTGGTCAGCAACCGGTCGCCCGGCGAGCCGAAGGCCTGGAAGACGGCATGGATGGCCGCGTCCACGCCGTTGAACAGGCCGATGTGGGCCGGCGTCAGGCCCCGGCCCCCGAGGGAGCGCACCACCGCCTCCCGCAGGCCGTCGTACTCCGGATAGATGGCGTAATGATCGGCCGGGATGGCGCGGATCGCCTCCACCACCCGGGGGCTGGGCCCGACGGTGTTCTCATTGAAGTCAAGCCGCAGCAGGCCGCGGCGCCCCTCCAGGGGGGCGCTGTAGGCGGTGAGGGTCTCCACCTCCGGCCGGGCCCGGGGGCAGGGGGGAACGGCCGGGCTCTCGCCTGGGGTGGGGCTGGTCACGGCGGCGGAGCTCAGATCGCTGCGACTGCCATCCTGCAGCGCAGCCCTACCGTCTGTGCAGGACGATCTGGAATCCGGTGGCGAGAGCGGAGCTGACCCTGCGGGCCCTGGAGCGGGGGGATCTGCGGTTCATCCACGACCAGGTCAACAACCGCAGCGTGATGGCCTACTGGTTCGAAGAGCCCTACGAGTCGTTCGATGAGCTTGAGGAGCTCTACAACCGCCACATCCACGACAATGCCGAGCGCCGCTTTGTCGTCGAGAAGCGGGGCGTGGAGAACGGGGCCAGGGAGCTGATCGGCCTGGTGGAGCTGATCGAGATCGACTACATCCACCGCCGGGCGGAATTCCAGATCATCATCGCCCCGGCGCACCAGGGCAAGGGCTACGCCAGGTTCTGCATCCACAAGGCCCTCGACTACTCCTTCACCATCCTGAATCTCCACAAGATCTACCTGTCCGTTGCCGTCGACAACGAAAAGGCTCTGCACCTCTATCAGCAGTGCGGCTTCGTCGAAGAGGGCCATCTGGTGGGCGAGTTCTTCATCGAAGGCCAGTACCGGGACGTCAAACGCATGTACATCCTTCAGGAGGATTATCTGGCCAGAGCGCCCAAGGGCTGAAGCCCGAGGCGACGCAGCGGCCCTGGGCGACCCGGACAGCCCTGGTGGCAGAACGGGACCGGGGAGGGCTGGAACGGCAGCCTCCGGCGCCTGGTGGAGGTCAGAGGATCCCAGAGGCGGCGATCGTGGCGAGCGGGATATTGAGTTTCTGAGCGATCTGATTGGCGACCTTGGCACCAAGCCACACACCACCGGTGTGGCCCAGCTCACGGGGCGTGGCAGGAACACCAAAGACGTCGTCGTCGGTGCCCGGACGGCGGGTGGTGATGCCATCGAATTGCCAGTGCACCCCCAGGTACACCCGGCTCACCGAGTTATCCACCATCGCCTGCCACAGGCTGTCGTAACTCAGGGTGAGAAGTTCCCGCGGACGCTGCGTGCGGGGATCCATATTGCGACCATCGAACTCATCGGAGACGAATTCGAAGCGCACATCATCCAGGCCGCTGCCGGCTGCATCGAAGCTGCTGACCCCCCTGGCCACCAGGAACAGCCGCAGCAGCTGGAAGGCCGCCGCCCCGAAGGTGGCATGGCCGGAGGGGTAGGCGGGAAAATCGGGTGTCAGACCCGTGCCGGCGCCGTTGGTGTCCGGGCGCCCCAGGGGCAGCCAGTTGGGGTCGGCGACCCCGTTCCCGGCAACGGCCTCGCGGATCCCCACCGCCGGGCGCCACATCATGTGGGTCGGAGCGTACTTGTAGTGCCAGGCATCGATGCCCGCATCGGCCATGGCCACGGCCGCGCCAGCGATCACACCCAGTTCATCCAGCTCCTCGAGCTGGCCGGGATTGCGTTCCTCGATGGAGTCAAGAACGGTCAGCACCACCTGCAGGTAGAGGCGGGGTGGGGTTCCGAGCTCCTGGGGGCCGTCGTACCCCCAGGCGATGCCGATGACCTCTTCGGCGAGGGTCCGGAAGGCCGGGTCGCCGGGGGCGCGGTTGATCTCACCCTTGGCCGCAACTCGGCCGAAGTCATCGCGATAGTGCTGGGTGGAGGTGACGGTGTCGGCGCCGAGGCGACCGGGCGGCGGCGGAAAGTCCATCACCCTGGCCGCGGCCAGGGGTGTGGCGCTGCCCCAGACGCCACCCAGAAAACCCTGGGTCGGCTGGGTGGGTGGCGCCTTGTGGTTGTAGGGCGAGCCGTCTGGCGTGTAAGCGGCGCGCGCCTTGTTCCTATCGTCCATGCCGAACTGATGGACGGCCGTGCCGTAGGCCCTGCCGGCGATCTCCACCGACGTCCTGGCAGGACCCATCTCGAAGTAGTCGAGCCAGTTGCGCCAGGCCGGCTCCAGCATGGAGGCCTGGTTGGGATAGCGCAGCCGGAGCACCTGGTGACAGGCGGCCGCAGCGGCCAGGTCCCTCTCCTTCAGGCTGGGGAACGGGAGCAGGCCGGCGGGGATCGGAAGGCTGAGCAGCGTCGTGGCGGAGCCAGCGACGACGGACCTGACGTCATGCAGAGCCGCCAGGGCCATCCCGAGCGCCCGAGCCGTGAGGAAGGGGCCCCTCTGGTCACCGGAGGACAGGGAATTGGTGTGATCCCTGCGAACACACTCCAGGCTCATGTCAATCCAGAACCGTGTTCTGATGCCACCTGCCGTCATGGTCCTTTCCGTGAAGGGCCCACTGAGTGTGAAGAGGGCGATCCCAAGGGCCTGGACCCGCGATCACGCTCTCCCGTCATGTTGATGGTGGCTGGCTGTCATCAAGGTGACAGGCAGTTGGCCAGGCCATTCACACGCTCGTGAGTCATCAGCGGCGGTGCTGATGGACCAGCCTGGCGCGCCCAGGTGACGCGATCGCCACCGACGCAGCCGCCACCGACCCAGCCCGGGCATGCCCAGCCGCGCAGTCCTTCGGCGGGGTGGCCGTCGACGGCTTCGAACGGCTCTGGGAGGTCCACCAGTCGAAGCCCAGCCCCGGGAACACGGCCACCCGGCGGGCCATGGCATGGAAGAACACATAGGCGGCCAGCAGCCGCCGGAGGGATCCGAAGCGGGATTCCCGGATCGCTTCGATGCCATCGTCGCTGGGGAGGCGGATGCCGTTGCCGCAGCCCCCATGGATCGGGCTGGGGATCACCAGGGCCGCATGAAAGTGCTCGGCGGTGATGCAGGGATCAGAACTCAGGGCGACGATGTCGGGGCCGGCGCCCAGGTGGCGGTGGCCATCGGCCTGCCGTGCCGCCTGGATCACCGCATCGGCGTGGGCACGCTGCCTTTGGCTGCAGCGGCCGTCCGGGACGCCCAGGAACAGCAGGGTGCCGCGCACCAGCCGATGGGCATAGCCGTGCAGCAGGGAATCGATCGGATCGATGCCCTCCACATCGAGGGCCGTGAGGCGATGGCTCAGGGCAAAGAGCTTGCTGACGTAGTGGCTGAGCAACTGGTGCAGCCCCTCGGCCTCCCCGATCACCAGGGAGCGCCGGCCGGTACGGGCCAGGAGCTGGCGCCCCTGCAGGAACCTCAGGCCCAGGGTCCAGCACCAGGGACCCAGGACGTAGAGGGCCACGTCGGCGGGCAGGCTCAGGGCCAGCAAAAGAGCCCCCGTCCCGTGGCCTTCGGCAAGGCCGAGCAGTGGCAACAGGGCCAGGGTGACGCCCCGGAACAGCGGCATCCCCCAGCCCAGGCTGCCCAGGACGTAGAGCGCGTGGATCAGCCAGGCGGTCGGGGTCTCCAGGACCTGCCAGGCCCATTGCCGTCCCTCCTGCACCAGCTGACGGGAGACGGCGCTGGTGTGGGGCTGCCCCCCTTCGTCGGCACCGATGATCTCGCGGACATCGTTGACCAGGAGCTGGTCCTCCATGGTCTCCAGGGCCAGCAGGGCCTCGGGTCGCAGCCGCAGTCCCAGGGGGCGCTGCTCCGGGAAGGCCTGCTGGACCTGGCGGCAGAGGCAGAACAGCAGCTCGGTGAGGGTCTGGTGCATGGCCGCCACCGTGGCGGTGGCCGCCTCGGAGGTGCGGCGTCCCGCGGCCGTGGTGAACAGGCGATGGCGGAAGGCCTGGTCGGGAGCCTCGGGGCTGCCGGGGCCGTCGGGGGCTTCAGGGGCCAGCGACGGAGACCCCGGAAGGCTGGCCGGATCGCCGATGACCAGGAACACGTCCTGGATCACGGCCTCGCTCACCAGCCGATCGCAGGCGTCCAGCACCTGCCGGCAGGGGGGGCTATGGCCGGAATCGCTGAGCACCAGCACGATCGACCGGCGGGACAGATTCAGGGACGATGGGTCGCGGTGCAGGTGCTGGAGCACGCAGCTGGCGGAGAGCGTGCTCACATGCAGCATGGGCATGAGCCGTTCCAGGTCCCGTGCGAAGTGGGCACCCAGCCAGAGGTTGTTCTCGACGCCCGTGACCAGCAGGTCCACATGGCCGAGCGATGCCTGCTTTTCCTGCCGTCGCGTCGCCGTGCCGATCAGCAACCGGGCCAGGGCCTTGGCGCTGGCGCGATTGGCCGAGCGGGGATTGATCCAGTCGTCCTGGATCCTGGACAGCAGGCCGGGGATGGCCGCCAGGTCGGCGCCGACCGGGTCCAGGCGCAGGCGGCCGTGCCTGGATGGGGCCCCCGCTGGTCCGGGGCCGTCGCTGGAGAGTTGGCGGCGGCGACGGATCTCCTCCAGGGTCAGCTCACGCTCCTGGGAGAGCGAGTGGATGGTGAGGTCCGTGGGGGACAGAAGGGCGATCTCGCCGGCGATGGGATCCAGATCGATGCGATGGCAGCCGGGCCGGCCCGCCAGCACCGCCTCCACCGCGGCCGGCTCGGAGGCGTAGAGGGCCGTGGCGCCCGGTCCATCGAAACCGATGCTGATGGGCTGCCCCTGGCTGCAGAGCACAAGCCGGTCGGGCCAGGTCGAGGAGATCACGACCAGCCCGAAGCGGCCCCGACCGCAGGCCATGAACTGGCGGGCCGCGGCGAAGGGGTCGTTATGCAGGAACGCGCCGATGGCCGCGCGGATCCAGCGTTGCGTCCGCGCAGAGCTGTAACGCCGCAGCCGGGGATCGGCCTCCAGCCGCTGCTGGATCCGCAGGGTCAGCTCCTCGAGCACCCCGGGGTGATCAAGGCCGGCATCCGGGCGGGAGGCGATCTGATCCTGGAAGGCGGCTTCGAAACCGGTGGCCCAGGGCCCGAACGCGTCGGTGGCCGGGGCGGTGGCGGGCTCCGCCAGAAGGCGGAGGGAAGCCAGCCGCACGGAGGCGAACCAGTCGCCCTTGCAGATCAGCAGATCCATCAATCCGGCCATCGTCGGTGAAGCGCCGGCCGCCGGATGGCCGCAGCGGAGGGCAACCGCCAGCCAGGCCCCCAGTTCGTTGACGTCCGCCTCGGTGCCGAACAGGGTGAAGCCTTCAAAGCTGCCGTCGTGGGCGATGCGGTGCTGCACCGCCTGCCAGTCACTCACCCAGCGTCCCTGCAGCCTGGACCAGAGACGGCGGCGCTGGGGCGGGGACCACTGGTGCCAGTGGGACGCCAGGTTGCCGGGGGCGCCGCTGGAGCCGGAGCCGTAATGCCAGGCCGCGATCAGCCCGGAGGGCAGCGTTCGTCGACCCGTCCGCAGGGCCCGGTGTCCGGCACGGCGAAGGCCGCGCTCCAGGGATCGGGTGAGGTGGCCGCGCTTGCCGTTGGCCATCCCGTGCCCGACGAAGCCGATCCGGCCCTTCCGATCCCGCACCAACACCAGACCGGCTCCCGCGGGGGCTCCCCGGGTTTCCATCTCCAGGCCCATGGCCCGGAAGCGGTCGATGGCAGGCGGCGACAACAGCTCGCCCCGTGCCGCCGGATCGTCCGCACTGATGAAGCCGAAATGGCCGCAGTGGAAGCAGGCGGCACGGCCGCGCCCGATGGCCTGCCAGTCGGTGCGTGAGGCCAGCAGCAGCGCGCCGTTGGCCGCCGCCACGCTGACCAGCAGGGCCCGAACCGGGGCGGAATCATCGGCGGGCAAGGCCAGCAGGCCGCCCCAGGCCAGGGCGAGGGCCAGCAGGTTGAACAGCAGACCGCCGCTGGCCTTCAGTCGCACCCGCCAGGGCGTCGGGTCACCGGCGGCCACCCAGGGCAGCGTTCGCACCCCGCCGTCGGCCGGACCGATCGGCCCCAGGGGCGCCAGGGTCCGGAAGACCTCCCCAAAGGAGCGATGCTCCAGGACGTTGACCACGGCCAGGGCGGCGCCGTCGCTGTCGACCATGGCCCGCAGCAGCCCATGGCCGGCCCCGTGGAGGAGCTCCGCCGAACACCAGCTCAGCCGGATCAGGGAGGGCAGCAGAAGCCACCACGCGGTGACCTGGCCCGACGACCCGGCGACCACCAGGGCGAGCAGTTCCGGCCAGCAGCAACCGACCCACCCAGGCGTCCCAGCTGGCACGGGCCACCGACGCCGCGCATGGAGGACGGTGGAGGTCATGACAGGTGAGCCAACACAATGGCGCCACTGTCCGGGGATCGCGCCAGGCGTGTGTTGATCCCCATTGCCTCCAGGCGGGAGATCGGTGCCACCCAGCTGTCACCTGGATGACAACCCAGGCAAACCATGGGATGGTGGCCTCGCCGTCGGAGGGTGATGGGGGACTTCGAGGCCAGTGAGTTGAGGTCCTTCCCACTGTTCGCGGGCCTCGAGATCAAGCAGCTGGAGAGTCTTCTCTGCGAGCACAGGACGCTGCTGGTGCCGGCGCAGCATCAGCTGGTCTTCGAGGGTGACTGGAACGATGGCTTGTTCCTGATCCGCTCCGGGGTGGTGAAGGTCCGGCGCTTCACCCTGCCGGGGGAGGAGGTGGTGATTGCGCTGATGGGGGCCGGGGAGATGTTCGGAGAGCTGGCGATGCTGCTCGGGAACAGTCGACGCTCCGCCGATGTGGTGGCTCTCACCCCGCTTGAGGTGGTGAAACTGCGCTGGAAAACGGTCCAGGACGAACTGGATCGCTCAACGGACTTCGCCCTTGAGATGGCCCGCCTGCAGGGAAGACGACTGCTCAGCCTGGGACGACGCTTCAGCCTGCGAGGCGAGGATGCCTCCACCCGTCCGTGTCCTGGCCACCCTGCTGGAGCTGGCCTTCTGCAGCGGCTATGGAAACGATCCGCTCGCCCCGATTCCCGACCTGAAGCAGACGGAGATCGCCACCATCGCCGGCCTGGCCCGGGGCACCACCTCCCGGATCCTCACCCAGTTCCGCTCCCGGGGAACCATCGTCCAGACGGCCGAGGGGCTGCGACTGGCGAATCTCGAACCGCTGCGGCGGAGGGGGCTGCTGGAACCTTGACGAACCCGTGGTGACGCCCGATTCCGGGTGGCCGGAAAAGACAGAACGCCCACGGAAAAAGTTCACGAAGGCTAAGATCCCCCCCAGTAATCGGCACGTTTCAGCGTTGGCCGCAGGCCCGGGCACGGCGACGAATCTTCAATGAATCGGCGATGAACCAGCGATGGGCACAAGCGTGAAACCTGTCAAGCGTCCACCGGAACGGCGTCAGGTCACCGTGCTGTTCTGTGACCTGGTCAACTCCACAACCCTGGCGGAGCAACTCGACCCCGAGGAGCTGATGGAGTTGGTCGAGTCTTACTATGCCATTTGTGATGACATTGTGTCCTCACACAGTGGCTACATGGCCCAGTATCTGGGTGATGGCATTCTGGCGTACTTCGGCTATCCCGACGCCTCGGAAGAGGCGGCCCCCAATGCCGTCAGGGCCGGTCTGCGGCTGCGGGAAGCGATCCGGCGCCTCCCATCGCCCACCTGCGACCCGCTGCGCTGCCGCATCGGCATCGCCACGGGATCCGTGGTGGCCACCAGCATCCGCGACATCGAAACGCCACACAAGGCCGGGCTGATGATGGGGAAAACCCCGAATCTGGCCGCCAGGCTGCAATCGGAAGCCGGGCCCAACCAGATCCTGGTGTCGGAGAGCACCCATCGGATCACACGGGAGTTGTTCCATCACCAGAGCCTGGGCTCAAAGGAACTGAAGGGCTTCAATCAAGCCATGCAGGTCTATGCGGTGCTGGAGGAAACCGACGTCTCCTGCCGTTCCCAGGCCCGCTGGAAAACGAGCGATCTGCCGTTGATCGGCCGCCAGCAGGAGATGGAGCTGCTGATGAAGACATGGCAGACCGCCTCTGAAGGGCAGGGCCAGCTGGTGCTGCTTCAGGGGGAAGCCGGCATCGGCAAGTCCCACCTCGTCGGTGAACTGAAGCGATCCCTGCTGGATCAGGGCCATCGTCAGATGAGCTGGTACTGCGGCCCGAACACGAGGGAAAGCACCCTGCATCCCATCGCCGAGCAGATCAACAAGGCCGCCGGCTTCGAGAAGGGCGAACCCGATGAGAGCCGCCACGAGAAGCTGGCCCGCATGATGGAGCGCTATGGCGCCACGGAAGCCAGCAGCCTGGAGGTTCTGGCCGATCTCATCGGTCTGCGCGGTGGGGACCGATCTGCGCTGGACGGACTGACCCCCGAGAAGAAGCGCCAGATTCGACTGGACACCCTGCTGGCGATGATCCAGGCCTGGAGCGATGGTCAGCCGAGCCTGATCGTCGTGGAAGATCTCCACTGGATCGATCCCACAACCCTGGAGCTGCTCGATCGTCTGATCACCGCAGCCCATCAGCAGCCCTTGATGGTTCTGGCCACGGCGAGGCCCGAATTCAAGCCGCCCTGGCCATCGGGCGACAGCGGCGTCCATCTCAACCTCAAGCGACTGGACCGCGCCGCCTCCGAACTGATCTGCTCCTGCCTGAACGCCGATGAAGCCCTCTCTCCCCAGCTGACCAGGCGCATCGTCGAACGCTGCGATGGGATTCCCCTGTTCGTGGAGGAAACGACGAAATCGATGCTCGAGCAGCTTCGTGCCAACGGCTCCAGCGGCGGTGATGGCACCGACCCCATCCCGGAAACGCTGCAGGACTCCCTGGCCGCCCGCCTCGATCGACTCGGGCCGGCCCGAAGGCTGGCCAGTATCGCGGCGGTCATCGGCAGAAGCTTCACCTACGAACTGCTGGAGGCCGTCTCCAGCGAGCCGGAGGCGGTGCTGCGTGAGCAGATGGATGATCTGCTGATTTCCGGGCTGCTGCAGTTCTCTGATCAGACCGCCGGTGAGGCCTATGAGTTCAAACATGCGCTGATTCGTGATACGGCCTACGAAACGATGCTGAAGCGGGAGCGGCAGAGCCTTCACGAACAGATCGCCGAGACACTCTCGGCTCAGTTTCATGAGCTCATCGATGCAGAACCCCAGCTGCTGGCCCATCACTTCACCCGCGCCGGGTCCTTTGAGCAGGCCATCCCCCACTGGATCAGTGCGGGGCGTCGGTCCGCTGAAATGGCCTCCCATGAAGAAGCCGTGCAGCATTTCCAGACGGCCCTGGATCTGCTGCGCAACGACGCCTGCCGTCCGGAGGGTCTGCCCGCTTCCCTGGAGCTGATGCTGCTGCTGGGCCTGGCCATGAGCCTGGCGGGATCCCGCAGCTACTCGGCGCCCGAAGTGGGCCAGATTCTGGAGGAGTCCCGATCGTTGGCAGAGCGTCTGGAGGACAGCCAGTCGTCCTTTGCGATCCTGCGGGGAATCTGCAATTTCCACATCGTCTCCTGCGATCTGGACAACGCCGAGCGCTCGGCCGGCCAGTGCATCCAGCTATGGAACCAGGGCAGGGATCCCATCCATGGCATCGAAGCCCATTTCTCCATCGGCTACGTCCATTACGTCAAGGGATCGATGGCCCTGGCGCGCCAGCATCTGAGCGAAAGCATTGATCTTTACCATCTGCACGAGGGCTGGGATCTCAGCTTTCCCTCCACCCATGATCCGATGACCGGCTCGCTCACGGCCCTCGCCATGGTGGAGCAGGCCTGCGCGGACCCGGACCAGGTGGCCGCCACCCTCGAACAGGCGCGGCGACACGCCGCACGCCTGGGCAGGAACTACGAAACGGTCTACACGATGAGCCATGAACTGCTGATTCATGTGCTGCAAGGTCGCTACCTCGAGGCCATCGCCCTCAGCGATGCCATCCTGAGGATCTCCGACGCCTATGGCTACCTGACCTGGCGCGCCATAGCCAAGGTGTACAAAGGGGTCGCCCTGGCACAGGCAGGCCAGGCCGAGCCGGGGGGCGAGGCCCTGGCGATCGCGATGGAAGGCATGCGAGAACAGCAGCGCCTGGGTGTGATGACACTGGAGGGATATCGACTGGCGGAAATTGCGACGCTCCACTCCCTGGCTGGCTCGGCGCCCGAGGCCTTCGCGACGATTCAGGCAGCGGAGGAGGCGGTCAGACGCTCAGGTGAGGCCTACTTCATGCCCCTGGTCCATGTCCGCAAAGCGGACGTGATCGCCAGAGCCATGGGCCATGACGAGCCCGCCGTGATGGAGGCCCTGGATCAGGCCCTGGCCCTGGCCAGGACCCAGGGGGCCACAAGCTTCGAGACCATGATCAAGGAGAAGAAACAGCTCTACGCCCGGGAACGGATCGGCGGGTCCGCGCTGTAACCGGAGGCGCTGACTCAGGGTTTCAGGCCGAGCGCCTGTCGCGCCAGCGAAACGGACAAGCCACCCCACTGGAAATAGGCATCCGCAACGTCGGCTGTCAGGGACAGGCAGGCGATGGGGATGTTGGTGAGATCACGGAGCAGGGTGCTGCCAGCCGTAGGCGCAGCCCCATTCGCTTCCGCCAGAACGGAGGAGCTCACCATCCGCAGATCGGTGCTCAGGGAATAGCTGGAGCCCAGCCCTTCCAGTTCAATGAAATCACCATCTCGCTTGTATTCCCCCAGGCCGAGCTGGTTAGCCAGGGGCAGGCCAGCATAGTTGAAGATCTGGATTCGGAAGTGGCCGAGTTCCCAGAATCGGAGTTGGCGAACGTTCTCCGACTGCCAGACCGTCTCCAGCAGGGCCTGATGGTCTGAATAGGCGGGATCAACACTGCTCCTCGTCTGCTTGAGGCTGTTGATGGCCAGCTTCGGAGTCAGGAAGGTGAATCCATGGACCAACTCTTCGATTCGGCTCAGGAAAGCTGCCGCGCTGGCCGCGTCAGGGGTGGGCCAGGGCAGTCCGAAGCCAGCCCGTGCCTCGGCTGCGGTGCGGTCAAGGACCGGAGAGTCCTGCAGGTCAGACGCCGTGTCGCCGAGCAGGCCCTCAGGCTGGAACTTGGGGTCCGCCTGGATGCGGATGATGGGGAGCATATGCTCATGGCTGTCACGGCCATAGCGCATGTAGGTGGGGACACTGATCCCCAACGAATCCGTATCCTCACCGAACAGCTCTCCGGACAGGGAATCGCGGGACGGGGGGTGTGACGAACCGGATGGGCGGGAATCCAGGCAATCGAATCGGCCCACAAGCTTGGACAGCCCGATCACTTCTCGACCCGTGATCGCTGAACGGATGTTGTCGACACAGATGAATGGGTAGACCCAGCAGATCTTGTCTGGGAATCCATTGTTGAAGCGCAGAACGGGGAAGGAGAAAAAGACCTCGTGCTGCCGGGTGGAGCGCTCAGGGTGGAAGCTGCCAGACCGCATGTCTGGATAGAAGAGGACCCCAAGGACAACGAAAGGCTGTCCAAAGCCGGCACCCACCAGCGGCAGGGAGGACAGCGGCCAGTAGGTGAAAGAGTTGGATGCTGGGTTGAGATAGCGTGCGCAGAAGCTCTCCAGGGCGCCGGCCTGGGCCTTGAGCTTGAAGTAGTGCGACTGAATGCCCGTGAACAGGTAAGGGGGGGCCTCCTGCTGGCCATCCAGTGGATTGTCGAGATAGGGAAGATCGTTCACGAATGCAGGTGCGACTGGTCCCGATACGCGTTGGCTCACCCTACTGGCAGAACACAACCCACGTCCTCCAGCAGCGAACCTCCGTAGAGATGCGCGGGCGACTGAAAACCCGGAGCCACATGGCCCTTGAGGACACGCCCGACGATCGCCGTTGCCGTCGCACCGGTGACGGTATAGCCATCCGGCGTCTGGATGCGGAGGGAGCGGCAGCGTCGCCAGCGATCCTCCGCTTCCACCACAAGGGTGAAGCCGGAGCGCTGCCGTTGCATTGCGGAGGGGGCATCGGGCCAGCCCTGACTGAGAAGATCCAGCAGCCGCTGGCCCAGGGCCGACTGGTGGAGAGGGGCCAAGCGGGAGCCGGCCCGGTAGGCGAACTGAACGGGCCAATCCGCCTGGGCATACACCTCCAGGGTGGCGATGCCATGGGTGACCTGGCTGATGAAGACATCCGGCCAGGTGACGGCGACCGCCTGCCGCAAGCCAGCGCCGAAGTCGAAGCAGCGCGACAGCGACCCCGCAGGCAGGCAGGTGGGCGTCCCGTTCCTGCGCACCATCACGGTGGAGCTGGTGAGTCCCATCAGGCTGCGGAACGTGCCCCGTGACATCACATCAGGGGCGGAAAGGGCCAGACGCAGAGCGACCGCCTCAGGGAACCTGGCCCGGGCCATCGCCAGGAGACAGTCCGACGCCACGACCGAAAAGCCGATCCCCGGCATCAGCATCACGCCGTTGGCAGCGGCCCGATCACCCTGATCCATCGCCTGCTGAAACACGGGCCATTCCCCGGCCAGATCGAGATAATGGGTGCCGGTGCGAATGCAGGCCGAGATCATCGGCAGGCCCGTGCGCTGAAAGGGGCCAGCCGCATGCAGCACCACCTGAATCGTGTCGAGGGAAGCCTCGACCTGCGCAGGATCATCGAGGGAAAACACACGGAAATCCAGCTTCCATCGGCGAGCCAACTCCGCCAGCCTGGCTGCATTCCGGCCCGCCAGCACCACATCGATCCCCTGCTCCTGAAGGCACCGGGTCAGCAGGCGACCGCTGAACCCGGTGGCGCCGTAGAGCAGGACGCGACCGGAAGGATGGAGGAAACCGTTACCGGAAGATTCAGGCATCAGGTCGTCCGATTGAACACCCAGGGGACCAGGTCCTCGATGAAATCCTTATCCTGCGACTCCGGCAGGTGGCCATAGGCCCTGGTGAATTCGTGGCGCGCGGCACCCGCCAGGGACTCCGCCACCATGCGTGCATAGTCCAGGGAACCCTTGCTGACCATGAGATCCGCAAGCCAAGCCACGGCTTCAGCGGTGCGCTCCTCGCGACGCAGATTCATGAAGTGGTCGAGCTGTTGGCGTTCACTCGCATTGCACTGGTCACGGGCATGAATCAAGAGCAGGGTGTGCTTCGCTTCAAACAGATCGCCCCGCGGCTCTTTCCCGTAGGAGGGTTCGGAAGAGAAGTTCAGCAGATCATCCTGGATCTGGAAGGTGGCACCGAGAAAGAAACCGAAGCGGACAACGGAATCCGGGTCCACAAGGCCATGGGTTCCCAGCAGCATCCCCACCTGGGCCGGCCAGATGGTGGCCATCCATGCCGTCTTCTTCAGAACCATGGTGAGATAGTCAGCCGTGGTGATGTCATGGCGATGGTCCTGTCTCCAGCCGATATCCAGCGCCTGCCCTTCCGCCGTTTCCCTGGCCATCCGGCGCGTCACGTCAAGAATCCTGCGGGCAAACAGGCCACCGCGACTGCCGACATGGTCGAGCAGGGGGCCGAAGGCCATCAGCAACATGGCATCACCGGCGTTGATCGCCAGCGGCACACCATGCAGGGCATGCAAGGTGGGGAGGCCTCGTCGCTCCACACTTTCATCCTGGATGTCGTCATGAATGAGCAGGGCATTGTGGAGAATCTCCACCGCACCGGCGAAGGGGATGGCGTCTTCCAGCCGTCCTCCGAAGGCCCGCGCATTGGCCATGCAGATGCACGGCCGCATCATCTTGCCGCCACGGCTCGGATAATCGGCCAGGAGGTCATGGAGATAGGGAGCCCGGGGCTGGCTCGTGAGATAGCGATCCACATACTCGCGAATCAGCGTCCCATAGGACTCAAGCAGTGGCTGGATCGTTCTGGTCATGGACCCCACGCACCACAAGAACCACGGCCTGCATTAACGGGGCTCGCCGCCATCATCAACTCCAGTGCCCGCAGCAGAATCCCGCCGCTCCTGCGGGCGTTCACGCTCAGCGCGACGCTGATCAACCTCCTGCAAGAGGATATCCATGGCATCAAAATAGGTGTTGGCCATGTCCCGTCCCAACTGGATCATGCGGCTGGTCAGGGCGCCCAGGTCGCGGGAGGCATCGGCAGCGCCGCGGGGTGTCTGCTGGCTGTAGCGCTCGGCGGCGTCATGACCCTGGCGAAAGTTCTCGCCAATGACCTGATAGGCCGTTCGGATGGTGTCTTCCACCGTGTCGGTGATGCGGCGCCCCCCCAGGTGAGGACCTCCCTCTGACCAGCCGCTCCGGAAGGGCGTCTCACGCTCGAGCGGGGGACGTTGCCAACGGCCCTCCGGGCTTGCCTCCTGCTCCATTCCCGGCTGAGTATCTGGTTGCTGGGAACCGGGCGGCTGGGAATCTGGCGGCTGGGAATCTGACATTGATACGCTCGTACGTTAGCGGAGATTGTATACCGAAAGATTCAAGGATGATCGTATCCGTGAATCTCAGCCAATGGCGGTGAAGCAGACAGGGCGTGGGCCGCCAGCCGCCCGGAGATCACGGCGGCTTCGGTGCATCCCTCATTGAACCCACAGTCAGTCCAGTCTCCGGCGATGGTCAGGTTGTCGTAGGTGGGATCCAGCGGAGAAATCCGATGCTTCAGACTTCCTGGCAGCGCCAGCACATAGCGGTCACTCGGGTTGACGTTCGCCCGCCAGTACTGGCTCAGGAATCGCTGCTCACCCTGGAGCTCTCCGGCACCCTCCGGCGGATCTGGATCGACCAGCAGCTCCCAGCGGAAGGCTCCCGCGGCGTCATAGGCCAGGGGCCACAGGGCCGAGCCGGCGTTGCGCAGAAAGGTCACGGCGTTTTCCCTGACCTCCTCCGCTCGCCGCAGTGGATAGTGGCTGTCGGCATCTGGCGGCGGCACAGGCGGATCCCGGAGCACGCCGCAGAAGTAGATGGCGGTGGCGGGAGGCCGCGCCCACGCCTCTTCAGGAATGACATGGGCCATGTCACACCAGGTGTCGAAGGGTTTATCGAAGGCCGAGACGATGTAGGGAGGACCCTGCCATCCCAGCTGGGACAGGTCCTCCTGCAGCCACAGCTGAAAGGCCTGGGTCGCCGTGGTCTTCACCTTCTCCACCATGGTGGCCCAGCGCTGATCCCTGGCCAGGATCTGGGAACAGACATGGGGGACGGCACCGATGCTGACACCCAGAACCACGGCATCGAAGTCACGCTTCACTTCGAGGCGGCGTCTGGAGGCGAACGAGCGATCCCAGTGCGACTCGAAATCCCGCTGTTCGACACGGAGGCGGTCACCGTCGACCAGCTGGTTGAAATCGGGCTGCGATGGCCAGCAGGGGCGATGGCCCACGTTGATCAAGGGGTCGTAGTCGCGGCTCCCGTGAATCTCGGCCTGAACCTCAAACTCGAGGGCTTCCACATGGCTGCGATCGCCGGGCTGGATCGGTGGCCCTGCAGGGATCTGAACATCGGTGAGCTTGTGGAAGAACTGGAAACGCACCCCCCGGCGACGCAGCAAGGCATACAGGGGTGCAAACACCACATCACCCATGCCAGCCCGCAGGCGCCAGAACAGGGAGCCTCGATAGCCGAAGAACATGCGCAGGGAACCCCGGATCGCCTGTCCGGCCGCGAGGGCCGGCTTGCTGGAATCACCGTCCTCGTAGGCCAGGGCAAGGTCATAAAGACCGACCACGAAAGGGGAGCGTACGGCCCGCTCCGTAGCCCCATTCAGGCGGAGCCATTCCCTGCATTCGTAGTGGTCGATCGCATCCAGTCCCCTGGGGTCACGGAGCAGATTGAATCGAAGACTGCCCACGATGATCGCCAGCACGAGGTCGACGATCTCCCAGATGTAGCGCTTGGGATGATCCGAGAGCCATCGCTCCTCCAGCCAGGATCGGATGGCGGTGTTCAGCTCCTCAACGAAGCGGATCAGGGGGGCTTCCACCGGGAGCGGCAGGATCCGCAGGGCACTGCTCAGCAGACCGAGCCCCTCCACGATCAGGGCCGCGCCGGTGAACGTGCCCCCCGCCACCCAGCCGGCCATGGCTTCCAGAAGGTCCCCGGGCTGGTCCCCATCGCGGGGCTCCGTCGGCGTGCTCACCTCCACATCCAGGATCAGGGTGCGCAGCATGGCAATGGCCTGCTGCAGATATCCCGCCATGGAATAGACGGCGCCGGGCTCCAGGGGGTCCCCCGGCAGGCCCGGCCTGGGTGGGAACTGCGCCGTCCACTTCTGCCAGTCAGCCGATCCTGCCCTGGAGAACAGGCCCACATCCATTTCCGGCAGAAAGGCCTCCTGCCAGGGGCCGAACGGTGACCCCTCCGGCGACGCCTCCAGGGCGGAATAGCACTCCCGCATCATCCGGAAGGAATTCTCATAGAAGCCCAGCCACACATGCAGTCCGTGCTCCTCGACCCGAGCGGACGGACCACGGCCCGACGCCCCCTTGCCCCCCAGCCTCCATCCCTGCTGGTAAACAGTGACGGCGTAGCGGCCGTTGTGCTCAGGTCTGGAGAGTTCGTAGGCCGCGGTCATGGCACCGCAGCCACCGCCGATGATGACAACTCTGACCGGCTCTCCTCTGACCGGCTCTCCCACGACCATCCGGATCCATCAGCCGCCGTGCCGGCAAACGCTACCGGACCTTTCCCGTGGCCTCACATCCGCTCCAGGGTGGGAATGCCCAGCAGGCCCAGGCCCTGTTTGAGGGTATCGGCGCTGAGGCGGCAGAGCGCCAGCCGTGATCCGCGGGCCGGCTCCTCGGCCCTGAGCACCGGCACCTGGTCGTAGAAGCGGTTGAACAGCTGGCAGAGCTCAAACAGGTAGCTGCACAGCCGGTTGGGCAGCAGCTCCTCCTCCACCTCCTGGATGACGGCGTCGAACTGCAGCAGCTGGCGCACCAGCGCCCACTCCTGGGGCTCGCTGAAGCCCAGCACCGCCGGCACCGCGCCATCGCCGCCGCCCTTGCGGGCGATCCCGGCGATCCGCACCACCGCATAGAGCAGATAGGGGGCGGTGTTGCCGCTGAGGGCCAGCATGCGATCGAAGCTGAACTGGTAGTTGGTGATCCGGTTGGTGCTCAGGTCGGCGTACTTCACCGCCGCCAGGCCCACCGTTGTGGCGACCTCGCTGATGAAGGTCTCCTCCTCCCGGCGCTCCTCCTCCGCCAGGCGGCGGCGCAGGTCGGCTTCGCAGCGCTCCACCGCCTCATCCAGCAGCTCCCTGAGCCGCACCGTGTCGCCGGCGCGGGTCTTGAGCTTCTTGCCGTCCTCCCCCTGCACCAGCCCGAAGGGCACGTGCTCCAGCCGCCCGCCCTCGGGGATCCAGCCGGCGCGGCGGGCCACCTGGAACACCCCGGCGAAATGGCTGGCCTGGCCGGCGTCGGTGACGTAGATCACCCGGCGGGCGCCGTCGCCGGCGGGGGGGGCCGCGAAGCGGTAGCGGATGGCCGCGAGATCCGTGGTGGCGTAGTTGAAGCCGCCGTCGCTCTTGCGCACGATCACCGGCGGCGCCTGGCTCGCCGTGCCGTCCTCCGCCTCGAGGAACACGCACTGGGCGCCCCCATCGCTGACCAGCAGGCCGGCGGCGGCCAGATCGGCCACCACCGCCTCCAGGTAGGGGTTGTAGAAGGATTCGCCGCGCTCGTCGAGGCGGATGTCGAGGCGGTCGTAGAGACGCTGGAACTCGCGGCGCGACTGGTCGCACAGCAGCTGCCAGGCCCGGCGGGACACCGGATCGCCGCTCTGCAGCTTCACCACCTCCTCGCGGGAGGTGGTCTGGAAGGTTTCATCGCTGTCGAAGCGGGCCTTGGCCTGGCGGTAGAAGGCCACCAGGTCGCCCAGGTCGACGGCGTCGGCGGTGTCGAGCGCTTCGGGCGCCACCTGCTTGAGGTGGGTGATGAGCATGCCGAACTGGGTGCCCCAGTCACCGACGTGGTTGAGCCGCAGCACCGGATGGCCGCGGAACTCCAGCACCCGGGCCAGGGCGTCGCCGATGATCGTGGAGCGCAGGTGCCCCACGTGCATCTCCTTGGCGATGTTGGGGCTGGAGAAATCCACCACCACCGGGGCGCCGCCGGGGGGCACGGGCTCCACCCCCAGGCGAGGATCGGCCATCCGGCGCCCCACCTCGGCGGCCAGCACCTCGGGCCTCAGGGTGAGGTTGATGAAGCCCGGCCCGGCGATCTCCGGCGGCAGACAGAGGGCCCCAAAGTCCGGGTCGGCCGTCAGCCGGTCCACGATCGCCGTGGCAACCGCCCGAGGGGCCAGGCGCAAAGGGCGGGCCAGGGCCAGGGCGCCATTGGCCTGGAAATCACCGAACTCGGGCTTGCTGGCGGGCCCGAGCTGGGGATCCAGCGGTGCGCCGGCCGCACGGGCGGCGGCGCACGCCTCAGGGAACGCGCTCTCCAGGGCCCCCAGCAGCTGGCTGTTCAGGGCGTGGGCGATGCGCAGCATGGAGCGAAGCCGGTCAAACGGCAGGCGGGGGCTCGATCATCCTCCCCGGCGGACCGGCGGGGCCGGCCGGGCCGGTGGAGGAGGCCGTCACAGACACCGCCGACCATCCGCATCGCCTCTGCAGCAGATCAGAGGATTCAGCATCTGCCAGTTTCTGGTCCGATTCACACCACTCCGCGGTCATTGCCGCAGAAGTGAAAACCCCTCGATCAGGGGAAACCCAGTGAGAACAAGGGCGTTCAGGCCATCCTCCGCTGACTGCCCGACGGCGCTGCAGGCTGCGCAGCAACCAAGATCCGTTCAAGGGCCGGTTACAGCCTGAAAATTCGGACATAACAAAACCCGATAACTTGCGATCAGTTGAGTCCTGTCTGAATGAATCCCTCCCCCCGGCGCACCCCCACCCGGGCCCTGGCCCGAGCCACCGGCGCCATGGCGGCCGCCGGGATGGTGGGCCTGCTGTCCGCCGCCACGCCGGCCTGGGCGGTCGACCCGTTCTTCACGGTCACGTTCGGACCGGACCAATCCACCGAAGCGACGGGCGTCAGGGCGGCGGCGACCTTCAGCTTTGTCGACGCCGGCAGCTTCGTGGACATGACGGTCACGCTGTCGAATCTCACGGGCACCACCCCCCCGCCCCTGATCTCCCAACCGACGGCCTCGGAATTCGTCGCCCTGGCGTTCCAGCTGCCCAGCAACATCAGCACGGTCGATCTCGGAGCGGGCGCCAATGCCGACCTCGGCTACACACCATCGAACGGCTCCCTGTTCGACATCGCCGTGGCCAATGCGGCGTTGCCCCCCTTTGACTCCACCGCCCCAAGGCCGCCGCTGACGCCCTACTCCCTGTGCATCACCGCCGGCAACGGCGATGGCTGCACCGGCGGTGGCAACCCCGGCAACGGCCTCAACAATGCGACGCTTGCTTCCGCTGCGGGCACCTTCCGGCTGTCGGCCGCTGATGTCAGCGGCGCCCTCGCCTTCCGCCAGGCCTTCTTCAACTTCTACCAGCCGTTGATTCCGCCCACGGGTGATCCGGCCTACATCGGCCCGATTGCGGCCAGGTTCAAGGCGATCCAGCCAGGCGGCCGCAGCGACAAGCTCCTCGCCGGGACCATCGGTGGTGGTGGGCAAGCCCCTGGCGATGAGGTGCCGGGCCCGGTGCCCCTCCTGGGCGCCGCAGCGGCCTTCGGCACCAGCCGCAAGCTGCGTCGCCGGATCGGGGCCCACACGCCGACCCCATGAGCGAGACCCCTCAGAACAGGGGCCTGGAGACGGCGATCGTCGCCGACCGGCTGGCCCTGGTGGCCCTGGCGCTGTTCGCGGTCTACGGGGCCGCGGTGCTGGCCTCCATCCTTCCGCCCCGGCTGCTGGATCCCCTCTGGCAACTCAGCAGCACCAGGATCACCGTGGAAGCGGCCCCGATTCCGCTGCTGGGGCTGGCCCTGGTGCACCTGGCCGCCTATCTCAGCCCGGCCAACCTGCCGCTGCAGCGGCGGCGGGAAGCCCTGGCCCGGCTGGCCGTTCCCGTCTCCCTGGCGTTTCTGCTGATCGTGCCCCTGCAGGGCCAGGCCGTCTGGCGGTCCTATCAGCTGGCCAATGCCGTCTCCGACCAGCAGCAGGCCAGCACCAGCGAGCGGGCAGACAGGGTCAGGCTCGCCATCGAGCAGGCCACCAGCCCGGAGGACCTGCAACGGCGGCTTCTGGCGCTGCAGCGGCCGGATCTGCGCATCCAGCTGGATCCCTCGCGCTTTCCAACCATCCCCCTGCCGGTCCTGAAGCGGCAGCTGCTCAGCCAGCTCGATCTGGCGGAGGGGCAGGTCAAGGCGAGGTTCGCGCCCGTCGATCCCGCCACGGCCGATCGCATCACGCGCGAAAGCCTCCGGGTCATCGTCTCGTCGATCGCCTT
Organism: Synechococcus sp. CCAP 1479/9; assembly: GCF_019038535.1. Taxonomy (NCBI): domain Bacteria; kingdom Bacillati; phylum Cyanobacteriota; class Cyanophyceae; order Synechococcales; family Synechococcaceae; genus Synechococcus; species Synechococcus sp. CCAP 1479/9. The sequence continues at coordinate 105,942 of NZ_JAFKRK010000028.1, forward strand.
CGCGGCCGGCTTCGCCGCCTGCGCCCAGCGCAAGGGTCAGCTGGTGCCCTTCCTGGTGGAGTGGCCGTCCCTGCTGGCCCACCTGAACCCCCTGGCGCTGTGGCGGCGGGCCCGCACCGGCCGGGGGAACGGCGGCATGGCGCTGCGCCGCTCGGCCGCTGCGCGGGAAGCGGAGTTCTTTGAATCCCTGGCCCCTCCAGAGGACGGGGGCCAGCACCCCGCCGCCTGAAAGGCACGTCAGGAAACCAACGTGGAGGAGCGGCCCTGGGCCGGAAAGCCAGCACCGCGCTGGCGCCCTCCCACCCCAGTCACCGCAAGGGCTCCGGGCCAGAAACCGTGGCGCGGGCCCACAACCGCCCTTCAGCTTAAGGATTGGCTAAAGCGCCTTGATGCTGGGTGACAAAACCTGTGGTATGGTGAGGGGACTTTCATGCTGTCGCAATGTTGGCCTCGGCCCGCCGCAACCAGCTTCTGTCGGTCGGCTGCCTGGCTGGTCTCCTCGTCGGGGGGGCCGCCCCTGCGATGGCGTTCACGTCGTTTGACGTCGATTTCAGCGCGGCCAATAAGAAAACAAGCGCAGAAGCCACCGGTGTTTCCGGCAAGATGACGTTCAGCTTCACCAAGCTGAACCCAGCAGACGTTGCAGATAATCGCTACACGCTGGATCTGAACATCCAGAACACATCTCCAATTGGCAGCAATCCCTCAGGAACGCTGACAGCCTTTGCCTTCAACGTTCCGGGCACTACATCATCTCCTGATTTCAAGCTGCTGACCTACAACCCTTTGGCTTCCAATTTCGGAGATGTCTGGGGCGCATCAACAAGTGGTGCAGAGCGTAACGTCAGCAATAATCAGATCCTCAACTTCCCTACGGCAACGCCAAGCAGGGCTGCCTACGCACCCTTCGGTAGCTTCACCTTCTGCGCCCGGGACACCGGCAACAGCTGCCACGGCGGCTCCCAGAACGGCACGGGCCTGACGGATGGTCAGTCGGCCGCTGTCCGGTTCACCCTGGCCTCCAACAGATCATCCATCAACAGCGCCACTCTCGTCGCCCAGTCGTTCTTCGACCTCTTCAATTCCCGGACCTTCACCAATGACGGCGATTTCAAGAACGCCCAGGTGGCCCTCCGCTTCCAGAACGTGACCACCACCAGTGGTGCCAGAGGCAAGAGCGACAAGGTGGCGGGTGTTCCGAGGAGGCCGCCCAGGAGCCCCGGCGATCCAGTCCCCGGCCCCCTTCCCGTGCTCGGTGCTGCCACTGCCTTCGCCTTCAGCCGCCGGCTGCGCCGCAGGATCACCACGGCGCAACTCCGCAACCAGCCTGCGGCCTGAGCCGCTCTGAAGTTTCCGGTCCTCGGGCCCTAACCTGTCCCGCAGAGCCTCTGCCATTGATGGGAGAAACCATGCCATGGGCAGCCATCGCGCATGGTGACTGATTCCCCTGCCAGCCCCCGTGGGGCTGCCGTCCTGGCGGATCGGCTCTCGGTCTTGGCGGTCGCGCTCTTCGTCATCTATGGCGTCAGGGTCGTCGCCACAGCCTTTCCCGTGCGGCCGCTCGACACCCTCTGGCAGCTCAACGTCAGTTCCGCGCTGATCAGCGCCGCCGCCATTCCGCTGCTGGGCCTCGCCTTGCTGCATCTGGCGGCCTACCTGGATCCCGCCAATGCCGCCCTGGAACAACGCCGGGATGCCCTGGCCCGCTGGGCGATCCTCGCTGTCCTGGGATTTCTGCTGCTGATCCCAGTCCAGGCCTACGCCTCCTGGAGCACGGTGACCACGGCCAGGGCCCGGCTGACGAGCCAGCTGACGATCGCCAACAGGAACTTCGCCCTGGTCCGCGAGGCGATCAATGACGCCACCAGCCTGGAGGATCTCCAGGCGCGGCTGCAATCGCTGGAGTCGCCGGAGCTGGGCATTCGCTTCGAGAACCTGGGCCTGCCGTTGCCGGAGACCCAGCGCCAGATGCTGATCCGCCTCAACGAAATCGAGGAGCAGGTGAAGGCCAGGATCAAGGCGCCGCCACCGGAGGCCATCGAAAACGTGGCGACGAACGCCCTGCGGGTGACGGCCACCAGCGTCGTCTATGCGCTGGCCTTCGCGATCGCGGCCCAGCGCCGCGGCCAGGAGGTGCCGCTGCTGGTTGAGGTGCTGACGATCTGGAGCCTGCGGCGACAGGGCCGACCACCCCGTCCTGGCTCCCCCGGTGCCATCGGGGAAGACTATTTCGCCCAGCTCGCCCCGCCGGAGGACGATCCGCCCGCCTCCCCCTGAAGGCCCGAGGACAGCCAAAACTGTGAGCAGGGTGAGAGAATCCCTGCTAAGGTGAGCATGGATTAAGGAAGCGTTCATGCGCGCCACAGCCAAGACCCCCCTCCGGCTGCTCGGTGGCCTCATTGGAGTGGGCCTCGCTGCCCTGGTCGGGCCGGTGGGCCTCGCCAGCCCCGCCATGGCCAGAACCGCCTTCGATGTGGTGTTCGACAGCGGCATCGCCGGCACCAGCTACTACAACACCGGCGTCAAGGGCAGGATGAGCTTCGACTTCCGCAAGGACCCGGGCAACGGCAACACCTACACCCTCGACCTCGGCATCACCAACACCTCCCCGGCGGCGGGCCCCTCCTCCGGCACCCTGGTGGGATTCGCCTTCAACGAGCCCCTGCGCAGCAACGGCAGCGAGGCGATCTCCCTGCTGAGCTACAACCCGCTGGATTCCGGCTTCGGCAGGGTGTTCGGTGGTGTGAACAACACCACCTCGCAACAACGCAGCCGCGGTGTACGCGTCAACGAAGACGAATGGCTGACAATCACGGGCTCGGCCACCGCGCCCTACGCCCCCTTCTCCAACTTTGATTTCTGCGCCCGCATGAGCAGCAGCAATGGCTGCCATGGGGGATCCGGCAGCACGGGCATCGGTGGAGGCAGCACCGTCAAGGTTCAGTTCAAGCTGCAATCCAACGACTCCAGCATCGCCACGGCCGACCAGGTGGCAGAGCGTTTCTACAACCTCTTCAACGCCTTTGAACCGGGCGATCGCTGGAGCAAGGCACAGATTGCTCTGCGCTACCAGAACGTCAAAAAAGCCAACGGAAGAAGTGAAAGTGGCGGTGAAAAGGTGACAGGAGCAGCGTTCTGGCGCATTCCCGATGACGGGCCCACCGATGCAGTTCCAGGTCCTCTTCCTGTTCTTGGCGGTGCGGCAGCCTTCGGATGGAGCCGCAAGATGCGGCACCGGATCAGGCTCTCCTCAGCCCGGAGCAGCACCGAATCCTGATGGTGATCGCCAGTCGCTTGAGAAGTGACTCCTGCAACACTTTGAGCCGTGTTCAGGCCGACATCAGCAGCGATCAGTGATATCGAAGTCGTGATCCATACCCCGTCCTGGTCATAACCAGTCATACATTGAGTGGCCGGTCGGTTGGCAGACTGGCAACTTCCGTCGTCGGGAATTGCAGGCGCTGCGAGAAAGTTCTGCGGCCTGAATGCTTCCGATCCCGTGGCGCTCGCGTCCCATCCCATCGACATCCACGCAGGGAAACCGGCAGGCCACCCAGAGTCCCGAACCGGGACCCGGCTTTCCTGATGGCCGGCACCAAGGAATTCAGGGCCTTCGATTCGGCGATCCTTGCCGATCGGCTCGCCTTCATGGCGATCGCCCTGTTCGTCACCTACCTCATCACCCTGCTGTCCAGCATCCTTCCCGTTCGCCTGCTGGACACCGACTGGCAACTGCGCTTCATCTCGGCCTGCCTTGACTCGGCCACCATTCCCCTGGTGGCCCTCGGGCTGCTTCATCTGGCGGCCTACCTCGACCCCGAGAATCCAACCCTGCAGAAACGGCGCGACGCTCTGGCCCGTCTGGCCGTCGTGGCGGTCATCGGCTTCCTGCTGATCGTCCCCCTGCAGGCCTTTGCCGGCTGGAACAGCGTCGTGGCCGCCAGGGCCAACGTCGCCCGCCAGCTCTCGGTCGCCAACGGCACCTTCGATCTCCTCCAGGAGACCATCACGACCGCCACCAGCCTCGACAACCTCCAGGCCCGCCTTCAGGCCATCCAGACCCCAAGCCTCGGGATCCGCTTCGAGACCATGGGGCTGCCGCTGCCGGACACCAAGCGCAGGATGCTGGCTCGCCTCAAGGAGGTGAGGCAGGAGGTGGCGGCCAGGATCCAGGCCCCGACGCCCAAGGCCATCGAGGCCGTGGTCAGGGACAGCCTGCGGGTGATGCTCTCCTCCTTCGCCCTGGCCATCGCCTTCGCCATGGGCGCCCAGCGCAAGGGGCAGGAGGTGCCCCTGCTGGTGGAGTGGCACACGGCGATCAGCCTGCGGGGTGGGCCCGTACCGGGCCTGTCGTCGGGCCCCAGCGAGGAGGAGTACTTCTCCCGACTGGTCCCCGAGGAGGACGAGAACTCGGAGACCGGCGTCCCCCCACCCACCTGAGGCTTGCCACCCGGTGGTCCGGATGGCACCATCCCGGCAAAAGGAGACCCCCAACGGAGAGCAGCGCCATGGCTGCGCATCCGTTACAGAACTGCACCAAATGCTTAAAGGCGCTTAGGGCGTTAAAGCTCTGACCCTCAGGCTTCAGGCAGGGTTCTTCCAAGGTGCGCCAGGCCGCGCAGCAGGCGGCCATAAGCACTGGCACGACTGGGATTCCGGCTCCATCACCCCCTTCGGGAAGCCTCCCGCTCCGATCGGCAACGTCGTCCGGACCGCCTTCGCTCGACCTCCCGGGCAAGGACGCAGCGGTCGCCCTACAGCGATTTTTGAATCCGAACCCACAGGGTTGGTGGTGCAATTCCAAGGAAATGCTCAGCGTCGATCACGCAACTCTCCCCGTGAATTGGCCTGTGCATAAAGACAGCAAAGCTGCTGCAGAACGATGATGAGTGCGGGGGAAAAGGCTCCCTTCCATCAGCCCCCCCCGGAAACAAAGTCGATCCCTCCAGTCCTCTGGGCGCAACGACTTTGAAGATCTCCTGAAGCATCCACCTGTCCATGGTCGGAGGCTGCGGGTGCTGATGGATCTCGCTGGCTGTTTACCCCTTTCTTCGCCATGACTACCACCGAATTCACAGGGGGCCAAAAATCGCTTTCCCCCCTCTTCCCTGAACTTTCGAGCCAAGCCAGACGCTCCTCCGATACAACCCTCAGCCTGCTGGCGGACGCGGCCCCGGCCTCAACCGAAGCGCCCGCCATGCTGATCAACGCCGTTCTGGCCACGACCAAGGCCTCACCGCCCCCCAGCGGCTCAGGCCACAGCCTGGACAGCCTGGAAGCCAGCTTTTCGGCTCCAGCCGCCCAGGCCCCCGCTCCGGAGGCCGCCTTCCAGAACGGTGTCAGCATCGTCGCCACCCCTGCGGTGGCCACGAACAGCCACCAGGCGCTGAATGATCCCTGGCCCGGTCAAGCGTCCGGCTCCACCGCCACTTCCATGGCACCCACCTGCGGCTGCCGGGCCTGCAGCGTGCTGGCCGTCACCACCGGTGACGGTGCCGCTGCCTGGGACACCACCACCGACCAGGCTCCCCTGGTCCTGAACGGCCTGGTCACCCTTGGCACGGGCGTGGACCTGAGCAATGTGTTCCGTCTGCACAGCAATCCGACAGCCACGAAGACGATCTTTCTCGACTTCGACGGCTATCAGATCAACAACTCCCCCTGGGAGAACGGCGGCAACCTGAGCCTGCAAGGCTTCTATAGCACCCTCGATTCCACCGCCCTCACGGAAATCCAGCGCATCTGGCAACGGGTGGCCGAAGACTTCGCGCCCTTCAACGTCAACGTCACCACCCAGGACCCAGGCACCGAAGCCCTGCGCAAGTTCGGCACTGGCGATGACCGCTGGGGCATCCGGGTGGCCTTCACCAGCAACCTCAACCTGCTCACCGGCAGGGCCATCGCCAATGCCGGTGGTGGCGGTACCGCCTACTACAACAGCTTCAACTGGAGCACCGACGACGTGGCCCTGGTGTTCAACCGGGGTGAATACACCGCCGCCGAGACAGCCAGCCACGAAGTCGGCCACACCCTCGGCCTCACCCACGACGGCGCCGGCACCACCACGGAGTACTACGGCGGCCACGGCGGCACCGGTGCCACCAGCTGGGGCACCATCATGGGGGCGGCCTGGCTGGGCAACGACGAGAACCTCACCCAGTGGAGCAACGCCCAGTACCTCGGCGCCAACAACACCCAGGACGACCTCGCCACGATCACCAGCGGCAACGGCTTCACCTACAACGTCGATGACCACGGCAGCACCCTCAGCACCGCCACGGCGCTCACCGGGCTGAGCTTCAGCAGCTTCGGCGTCATCGAGCGCAACACCGACATCGACATGTTCCGGTTCGACACCGGCGCCGGTCTGGTGTCCTTCAACATCGTCAACGCCTCCAGGGCCTTTGTCGGCAGCGCCGGCAGCTACACCACCCAGTACCTCGCCTCCCGCGGCCCCAACCTGGACATCGCCGCGACCCTCTACCGGGCTAACGGCACCGTCGTCCAGACCTTCAACCCGGCCGATCTGACCACGGCCAACTTCTCCCTCAGCCTCGACGCCGGCACCTATTACCTCGGAATCGACGGCGTCGGCTTCGGCAACCCCCTGGCCCCCATCCCCAACGGCTACACCGACTACGGCAGCCTCGGCCAGTACATGGTGAGCGGCACCGTCCAGCCCACCGGCAGCACCCCGCCGCCCACCACCACGACCCCGCCGCCCACCACCAGCACCACCCTCCAGGTGCTCGACCCCAATGGAGCCGTCCAGCTGCTGCGAGACGCCACCACCGACCTGGTCTCCGTTCGCATCAACGGCGTCACGTCAGCGGTCCTCAGGAGCGGCTCCCAGATCAGGGCCGGTCAGTTCACCGGTTGGCAGATCCTCGCCGCCGAAACCGTCGGCACCAACCAGAACCAGATTCTCTGGAAGGAAGTGTCCACGGGCCGCTTCCACTT
>NZ_JAFKRK010000029.1:0-65216 GCF_019038535.1 Synechococcus sp. CCAP 1479/9
CAGCATCCTCTTTGACGTCGTCTTCAGCGAGGTGGTCACCGGCTTTCAGACCGGCGACGTGACGCTCTCCGGTACCGCCGGCGCGACCACCGCCACCGTCAGCGGCTCCGGCGCCAACTACACCGTCACGGTGACCGGCATGACCGGACCCGGCACGGTGGCCGCCTCGATCGCCGCCGGGGTCGCCACCGACGCTGCCGGCAACGCCAGCCTCGCCTCGACAAGCACCGACAACACCGTCACCGTGGAGGCGAACCAGACCCCGAGACTCACCCTCGGCACCGACCTGATCGCCAATCCCAGCGCCTTCCGCTTCGATTTCGGCAGCAACCAGCCGGCGGCTGTCGCGCTTCAGGCCCGCTTCTTCGACGCCCAGGGCCAGCCGATCCCCGCGACCCAGACCCTCGCCACCGCCATCGGACAGGCCTCCGGGCTGCCTGCCGGATTCGATGCCGACACCCAGCCTGGTGTGCTCGGTGACGGCCAACTCAATGGCAGGGCGGAATTCTTCCTCACCAACCTCTCGAGCGGTGCCACCACTCCCCTGACCCTTTCCGGTTCCGCCCAGAGCGGGTTCGTACTGGCTGGCGGTGGCTTCAACATCACAGCCAGCCTCACCCCTGGGGCATCGCAGCCCGAGGTCTACAACACCAGCTTCGCCGTCGGTGGGGAAGAACTCATCGGACTGGACCTCACCGGCCTCACCAACCAGCTCACCCTGGAAGTGGAGATCTTCCGTGAAGCCGCCTACAACGGCACGCTGGGGCTCTACCTCTCCAAGCGCAGCACCGGCGATGTGATCGACCCCCTCACCGGGGCCGTGGCCAGTGGCGGCAGCTGGGCCGGAAGCGAAGTGAACTACCGCCGAGCGGCGGTGGCCAACGCGCTCTGGACCGGAACGACCCCCAACAACACCGTGGCCAGCCTCAGCGCTTCGGTGACCCTCGGCCAATCCCTCAACCCCGACGACTACGTGCTGCTTCCCTTCATTCAGGTGGCCAACACCAAGCAGACCTTCGTGGCGGGTGCCTCCAGGAATGCAGACAACTTCGGCCACATCCGCCTGCTCGGCAGCAACACCTTCGGTTTCGAGGACCTGAGCGGTGGCGGTGACGCCGACTTCGACGATCTCATCCTCCGGGTCAACAGCCTCTGAGGGTCGCTCGACCAGACAGCCACCCCCCGAAGACATCCGGAGGGGCCAAACAGTGGATCCACCGGAACGGGATTCCAGGTGAAGTCTCACCCCCTGGAAGTTGCATCCGTTCGATGATGACATCCCGACACCGGTGCTTTTACCGGCAACCACCTGATCTCCAGACAGACCAGGAATGACCCAGGGCGGCGCCAAGGGTCCACCTGGTCTGTCTTGACTGAGGCTGAGGCCTCTCTGGCACTCGCTGGCGTTCCGATCACTGGGCTTATCAGCCAGATTGCCAATCCTGCGCTGCCCTACCACCCAACGATCAAGTCTGGTCACTAAAGGATGACTTCCTCTTCCCTCTCGGTGATGACGACTTGAAGCGTCAGGATGGCTCTACCGATCGGATGGGGTAGGGAGAACACGCGCCACTTCAGTCCATTGTTCTGCAAGGAGTGACTCATGGATTCGAGCCAGCAGCAGCTTCGCCTGGGTGGGGCTTAGGGCTTTACCGCTGCGGGTGGTGCAACCGGCCTCAAAACGCCTTGCGCTGATCGCTGGGAGGCTCTGACCGGCAACATCCTCCAGGATCCTGAGGGAGAGTGCATCCTCAACCGCTTGCTCATGGGCTTCAATGTTCCTTAAAGAAGTGCGAGGCCTGAGCCCGCCCAACCTTGCACCTCTGGTCATTGGCCCCAACCAGGCCTGATTTGATGGCTGAGCTGTGGCGCCGCTCCAGCCATACAACTAAAGACTCCCCCTAGTGCCTACAGCGTCCTCGGCGCCACCCACAGAGTCGCTTGCTATTGACTTTCCGCGCATTTTCCGCGGTCGCCTGAGGAACGAAAACTGAAACTCTGAAAACCCTTGATCTACCTACTAAAAAGGGCCCTTCCAGGCCCCATGGGTCATTTGGGTGACAAGGCTGACCTCACCCCGTCTCCGTTAAGAGTGTCAGGCAGCCACAGGGGCGGCTTGACGGGAGAAACGAACGATGTTGTTCGCTGTTACGGGTTCGCTCTTACCGAGCAGGCTTCAGTCACCCTCCTCATGCCCCGTCGAAACCATTGCAGCCCCGGGATGACGCACCGCCTGCGGGGCGGTGCGTCGGGGGAATGGAGCTGAGCGGAATCGAACCGCTGTCCGAGACACTGGTGTGGACCACCTAGTTCGTCCGAAGACGAGCCTGTTCATCCTGCCACCTTCGGGGCGCCGGCCGGCAAGCAGCATGGGGGGATGTCCACCCCCTCCCATTTCGACGTCATCGCCGTGGTTCCCCCGGGGCTGGAGGAGCCGGCGGCGGCGGAACTGACGGCCCTGGGCGCCCATGAGGTGCGCCCCCTGCGGCGCGCCGTGGGCCTGCGGGCCGATGCGGCCACCTTCTACCGCCTGCACCTGCAGGCCCGGCTGCCGTTCCGCTTCCTGCGCCAGCTGGCCCGCTTCCCCTGCCGCGGCCGCGAGGAGCTGTACGACGGCGTGCAGCACGCCGCCGACTGGGAGCGCTGGCTGCCGCCCCAGCTGAGCTTCCGGGTGGAGGCCAGTGGCAGCGTGCCCGGCCTCACCCACAGCCACTACAGCGCCCTGCAGGTCAAGAACGCCCTGGTCGACCGCCAGCGCCAGGCGTGGGGGTCGCGTTCCTCGGTGGACCTGGACGATCCCGACCTGGTGCTGCACCTGCACCTCAGCCCAGGCCGGCCCGGCGGCAGCGGCCCCGAGGCGGTCCTGAGCCTCGATGGCGGCGGCGCCAGCCTGCACCGGCGCGGCTACCGGGCCGCCATGGGCCTGGCCCCCCTCAAGGAGAACCTGGCCGCCGGCCTGATCGCCCACACCGGCTGGGACGGGACGGTGCCCCTGGCCGATCCCTTCTGCGGCTCAGGCACCCTGCTGATCGAGGCCGCCTGCCACGCCCTCGGCCGCGCCCCCGGCCTGGAGCGCAGCTTCAGCCTGGAGCGCTGGCCCGATTTCGATGCCGCCCTCTGGCAGCGGGAGCGGCAGGCCGCCCAGGACCTGGCCCGCACCAGCCTCCCCGATGGGGCGCCCCTGGCGGCCGTGGTGGGCATGGAGCGGGATCCGGCGGTGCTGGCCATGGCCCGCAGCAACGCGGCGGCGGCGGGTGTGGCCGACTGGGTCGAGCTGCAGGAGGGGGACTGCCGCGATTTCCGCCCCCCGGAATCCCCCGGGGTACTGGTGTGCAACCCGCCCTACGGGGACCGGCTCGGAGCGGACGACGACCTGGAGGCGCTCTACGGCGACCTGGGTCGGATGGTGAAGGAGCGCTGCAGCGGCTGGACCCTGTGGCTGCTGAGCGGCAACCCCGCGCTCACCGGCGCCCTGCGCATGAAGGCCAGCCGCCGGGTGCCGGTGAGCAACGGCGGCATCGACTGCCGCTGGATCCGCTACGACATCCGCTGAAGCGCACGCGGGCCCCGTTGCCTCAGCAGCGCTGCTAGCGGTGGGTCCTGCCTCCGCCACCGCCAGAGCCATGGCCTCACTCTTTGAAGCCCTCAAGCAGGACGTGCTGGCCGTGGAGAAGGATCCGGCCCTCGACACCGGCCAGGCCACGATGGCCCTCGTGCAGGAGTGGCTGGCCAGCCACGAAGCCGAGATCAGCGCCCGCAAGCTGGCGGCGCCGACGGAGTTCAACGGCACGCTGATGCAGTGGTTCCACTGGTACAGCGACGGCGACGGCGGCCACTGGCGGCGGCTGCGCCAGGAGGCACCGGCCCTGGCCAGGGCGGGCATCACCGCCCTGTGGCTGCCGCCGGCGGGCAAGGGGGGCAGCGTGTGGGACGTGGGCTACGGCACCTACGACCTGTTCGACCTGGGTGAATTCGACCAGAAGGGCACGGTGCGCACCAAGTACGGCACCAAGCAGGAGTATCTGGAGGCCATCGAGGCCTGCCACGCCGCCGGGATGCAGGTGTACGCCGATGTGGTGTTCAACCACAAGCTGAACGCCGACGAGCAGGAGCAGTACCGGGCCACCCCCTACGACCCCGGCGACCGCAACCGGCCCCTGGGGGACGAACGCACGATCAGCGCCTGGACCCGCTTCCGCTTCGACGGCCGCGGCGACCGCTATTCGTCGATGCAGTGGCACTGGCACCACTTCGACGCGGTGGATCACAACACGCTCGATCCGGGGTTCCGGGCCGTCTGGCGCACCCAGGGCGCCGGCTTCGAGGGCAACGTCGATCTGGAGAAGGGCAACTACGACTACCTGATGGGCAGTGACCTCAACGTGAACCATCCGGAGGTGCGCGGTGAGCTCAAGCACTGGGGCCGCTGGAGCCTCGACCACGTGGGGGCGGACGGCTTCCGGCTGGATGCGATCAAGCACATCGCCAGCGATTTCTTCCTCGACTGGATCAGCGACCTGGAGACCCACGCCCAGCGTGATCTGTTCGTGGTGGGTGAGTACTGGACCTACAACATCGAAAGCCTGCACTGGTACGCGGCCAACACCGGCGGCCACATGAGCCTGTTCGATGCGCCGCTGCACATGAACTTCCACCAGGCCAGCCGCAGCGGAGGCAACTACGACATGCGCCGGCTGCTCGACGGCACCCTGATGCAGCAGCTGCCCCTGCTGGCGGTGACCCTGGTGGACAACCACGACACCCAGCCGCTGCAGGCCCTGGAATCGGTGGTGGAGGCCTGGTTCAAACCCCTCGCCTACGCCGTGATCCTGCTGCGTGACCAGGGCTATCCCTGCATCTTCGGTGCCGATTACTACGGCGCCGAGTACACCGACAGGAAAGACGGCCAGGAGTACCGGATCGTGCTTCCCAGCCACCGCTTCCTGATCGACCGCTTCCTGCTGGCCCGCGGCCACTGCGCCTACGGGCCCCAGTACGACTACCTCGACCACGACAACACCATCGGCTGGACACGCCTGGGCACCCCGGGCCACCCCCGGGCCATGGCGGTGCTGATGAGCGATGGGCCCGCCGGCCACAAGTGGATGGAGGTGGGCAAGCGCCACACCACCTTCCGCGACCTGACCGGGCACATCCGGACGCCGATCACCACCAACGGCGACGGCTGGGCGGAATGGCACTGCCCGGGGGGCTCGGTGTCGGTGTGGGTGGAGGAGGCGGCGCTGGCGGCGATGGGAGTGGCCCTCTGACCCCAGGGGGTCTGGCCTGCCCAGGGCGGGCTGGGGGGGGGCCGGCGGCTACCGCAGCACCCGTCCCATCAGCAGCTGGGGCTCGACGCTTGCCACCCCCTCCAGCTGCCGCAGCCGCGCCACACACCCCAGGGCATCGGCCACGCGGCCACTGCGGGCCCGCAGCCAGGCGGCCTCGGGGGCATGGTCGGGGGCCGCGGCGATGCGGCAGCCCGCCTGCTCCAGGGCGGCGCGGTGGGCCAGCGCCGACTCCCCGGGCCGGAAGCGGATGAACAGCTGGCCGGTGGGCACGGCCAGCGCGCCACTGCCGGGCTGGGCATAGACCGGGCTGAGCGACTGGCCCGCCGCCAAGGGGACGGCCGGGACTCCGGGCAGCACGGCGATGGCTTCGGGTTCGAACAGCAGCACCGCCTCGGCTGCCGGCAGGGGCTCCCCGTGCAGGGCGTACCAGCCGGGTTTCTGCTCGAACACCACCGGCCGCTCCACGCCGACGAGGATCTGCCGGGGGAAATCGTCGAAGGACGTCGCGGGGCCCATGGTCACCTGGCGGCCGCTCCGCTGCTCCTCCACGCTATCCAGCCACCGATCAGCGCCAGGGGGGTCTCACCTCTGAAGAAGGGTGAAGAATCCCCCGGCCTGTGTCGGCAGATCACGTCCTGTTCCGCCGGCTTGAATTCGCCAGCTGATGCGCGGAGAGTGATCGCCGCAGCGATGACACCGCGATGGTTCAGGTTCGCTATGGCGGCAAAGATGCGGCCCCTTACGCCCTCGATGTCAGCGACAATCACCTCGTCGTCCGCACCCTCAACCGCCAGGCGGTGATGCCGGAGCGGCCCTTCGAAGTGGCGCCGGTCAGCGCCGAGGCGCACCGGATCCTCGCCCAGTTCGAGTGCCTGACGCGCTTCCGCGAAGCGGGGGTCGAATTGTTGAGCACCCGGGCCCCCCAGGCCGATGGGGCCCTGCGCGATGCCGCCCGCAGCCTGCTCAAGGCGGAGCCCGGCATCGACTTCGCCGGCCGCGTTCTGGTGGATGGCCAAGGCCGGCCCGTGGTCTACACGGAGAATCTGTTCGTCAAGTTCGACGACGACGCCGAGCCCGAGGCCTGCGAGGACCTGCTGCAACGCCTGGGCCTCGCCATCAAGCGTGGCCTCAGCTATGCCCGCAACGCCTATTTCGTGGCCGCTCCAGGCAACAGCGGGCTGGCGGTGTTCCAGGTCGCCGAGACCCTGCTGGGCGAGGAGAGCGTCGCCCTGTGCCATCCGGAACTGGTGAGCCCCAGCCGCCAGCGCCGCCAGGCCTTCCCGCCCGAGTGGCATCTGAAAGCCACCGCCGTCAACGGCCGGCTCGTTGATGCCCACGCCGAGGTGGAGGCGGCCTGGGCCCTCAGCGACGGCACCGGGGCGATCATCGCCGTGGTGGACGACGGCTTCGACCTCGACCACGAGGAGTTCCGCTCCTCCGGCAAGATCGTCGCCCCGCGGGATGTGACCCGCCAGAGCGGCGACCCCCGCCCCGGCCGCGGCGACGACCACGGCACGGCCTGCGCCGGGGTGGCCTGCGCCAACGGCCAGTTCGGCGCCACAGGCGTCGCCCCCGGCGCCCGGCTGATCCCGATCCGGCTGGCCTCCGGCCTGGGCTCCCAGGCGGAGGCCGACGCCTTCGTGTGGGCGGCCCGCAACGGCGCCGATGTGATCTCCTGCAGCTGGGGCCCGCCGGACGGGGCCTGGTGGGACCCGAACGACCCGGCCCACCGCCAGGTGGTGCCCCTGCCCGATTCCACCCGCCTGGCGATCGACTTCGCCACCACCCAGGGCCGCGGCAGCAAGGGCTGCGTGGTCCTGTTCGCGGCCGGCAACGGCAACGAGAGCGTCGACAACGACGGCTATGCCAGCTACGGCAATGTGATCGCCGTGGCGGCCTGCAACGACCTCTCGAAGCGCAGCGCCTACAGCGACTTCGGCCGGGCCGTGTGGTGCAGCTTCCCCAGCAGCGACGGCCGCCCCTCCCTCACCCCCGGCATCTGGACCACCGACCGCTCCGGGGTGGCGGGCTACAACCAGGGCAGTCCCCAGAAAGGGGACACGCCGGGCCACTACACCAATTCCTTCGGCGGCACCTCCAGCGCCTGCCCCGGCGTGGCCGGGGTGGCGGCCCTGGTGCTGGCCCGCAATCCCGCCCTGCGCTGGGACCAGGTGCGGGAGATCCTGCGGCAGGCCTGCGTGCGCATCGACCCCACGGGCGGCAACTACGACGCCAGCGGCCGCAGCCCCTTCTACGGCTACGGACGGGTGAGTGCCCGCAAGGCGGTGGAGCTGGCCCGCCCGCCCCAGCCGGCGGCGGCCCTGGTGTTCCAGGCGGTGCAGGACGTGCCGATCAACGACTTCCAGACCGCCACCCTCACCCTGCCGGTGGCCGCCCCGGGCCCGCTGCAGTCGATCCGGGTGGCGGTGGATCTCGACCACACCTACATCGGCGATCTGGTGGTGCGGCTGCTGCCGCCCGCCGCCCTCGGGGCCGCCCCCGTGCTTCTGCACGACCGCTCCGGCGGCGGCACCGACAACCTCAAGGTCACCTACGACGCGGTGAATGCCCCCGCCCTGGCGGCGTTGAAGGGCAAGGACCCCAGTGGCACCTGGACCCTGGAGGTGTCCGACACCGCCCGGTCCGACAGGGGCACCCTGCGCAGCCTGCGGCTGGAGATGGGCTTCTGAACCTGGCCGGCCTCAGAACTTGCCGGTGAGGGCCCGGGTGGTGCGCATCAGGCCGGCGGTGGTCTCCGGCAGGTAGGGGCCCTTGAGCATCTGGCCGCCGATGCGCAGGCTGATCCCGGCCAGCACCAGGTCGATGGCGGCCACGGCCGCCGCGGCCTGCAGCCAGCTGAGGCTGAAGGCCTCGCGGATCCAGAGCAGCAGCACCAGCTCGGCCGCCACCAGCGCCAGGGTCATCAGGGTGAGGCCCATGCCGAGCATCACCCCGCCGCCCACCAGGCGCCGCTTTTCCTTATCCGCCTCCTGCAGGGCGATGCGGACGTGCAGGTCCATCACCGAGCTGATCAGGGCCGTGACCCGGCTGAAGTTCGGACCCGTCATGCCGAACGCCGACCCGACGACAGCAGCAGCCCCACCAGCAGCCCCACGCCGGCGGCGATGCCGAGGGCCATCAGGGGCCGCTCCCGCACCGGCTTCTCGATCCGGGGCCGCAGGGTGGTGTTGAGCTCGTCGAGCAGGTGCTCCAGCTGCTCCTCCAGGGGCCGCAGCGAATCCACCACGTGGCCCGCCTGCTCACCGGTGACGTTGACCAGATCGAGCAGTTGCTGCTTGACGCCGGCGGTGGTGAGCCCGCTCTGACGGCTGATCACTTCCACCACGTGGTCGAAGCTGCCCCGGGTGGCCTCCAGGGTGTGGCGAGCCACCTCGGGCCACTCCTTCTGGATGCTGGGCAGCAGGCTCTCGAAGCGTTCGCGGAACAGGTTCTGCGCCTGCTGGGCCTCGCCGCTGCCGGCGGGCGCCGGGCCCGGGGCGGGGGCCGCCGGGGAGTCGACAGGGGTGGTGTCCGTTTCCATGGGGCGCTCCGTGCGACGGCTGCACGGCATCACCGTAGGAAGAAGGGCTTGTGATCGTCAGCACCTCGGTTAAATTCGGCCTGCTCGGCGCACGGGCCTGTTGGTTCACATCAATCAGGTCGAGCTCACCCACTTCAAGTCCTTCGGCGGGTCGATGACCATCCCGCTGGAGGAGGGTTTCACGGTGGTGACGGGCCCGAACGGCTCCGGCAAGAGCAACATCCTTGACGCGGTGCTCTTCTGCCTCGGCCTGGCCACCAGCCGCGGGATGCGGGCCGAGCGGCTCCCCGACCTGATCAACAGCGCCGTGCTGCGCGAGGGGAAGGCCGCCGAAACCAGCGTCACCGTGCGCTTTGACCTGGGCGACTGGCAGCCGGATACGGCCGAGGAGGGGCTCGACGTCCCCGAACAGGGCCCCTGGCTGCAGCGGGGCCAGCGGGAATGGAGCGTCACCCGGCGGCTGCGGGTGGCCCCCGGCGGCACCTACAGCAGCAGCTTCAGCGCCGATGGGGTGCCCTGCAACCTGCAGCAGCTGCAGACCCAGCTGCGACGCCTGCGGGTCGACCCGGAGGGCAGCAACGTCGTCATGCAGGGCGACGTCACCCGCATCGTCTCGATGAGCGCCCGCGACCGGCGCGGCATCATCGATGAGCTGGCCGGCGTGGCCCTGTTCGACTCCCGCATCGAGCAGAGCCGGGGCAAGCTCGACGAGGTGGTCGAACGGCAGGAGCGCTGCCGCATCGTCGAGCAGGAACTGCTGGCGGCCCGCCAGAAGCTCGAACGCGACTGCGCCAAGGCGCGCACCTACCAGGAGCTGCGGGAGCGCCTGCACCAGGGGCGCCTGCACGAGCAGGTGCTGGCCTGGGAGGAGGCCCGCACCCACGGCCTGGCCCTGGCCGGTCGCCTGGAAAGCCTCGACCGCCAGCAGGAGCAGGAGCGGGAGGCGATCGTCGCCGGCGAAGCCGAGGTGGTCGCCGCCGCCGCCGCCCTCGAGCAGCTGCAGGCGGAGGTGAAGACCCTGGGCGAAGACCAGCTGCTGGCGGTGCAGGCCGAACTGGCCGGCCTCGAGACCAGTGGCCGTGAGCTGGCCCGCCAGGCGGAGCTCCATGGCCAGCAGGCCGAGGAGCTGCAGCGCCGCCGCCAGCAGCTGCAGCAGAACCAGGCGGAGCTGCGCCGGCAGCAGCAGGCCCTCGGTGAGCGGGCCGACGACGGCGCCATCGACCGCGCCGAGGCCCTCTGCCGCGACGCCGAAGCGGCGGTGGAGCTCTCCCGGCGTCGCCTCGGGGAGGTGGCCGGACGTTCCGGCAGCTGGCTGGAGGAGCAGCAGGAGCGCAGCCGCCGGCGCCAGGAGCTGCAGGAGCGGCTCGCCCCCCTGCTGGCCGAACGCCAGCAGCTGGAGGAACGGCTGCGACAGGCGGGTGAACGGCTCGAGGAACTGGGCGGTGAGGAGCTCCAGGAGGACGCGGCCCATGGGGAGGCCGCCGCCGCCCTGGCGGCCCTGGCGGAGCAGGAGCGCAGCCTGCGGGCCGTCCTGGAGGAACGCCAGGAGCAGGCCCGGGAGCTGGCCGAGGCCGTGGCGCTGCAGCAGCGCACCCGCGTGCGGCTGGAGCAGGAGCAGACCAGCCTGGAGCGGGACATCGCCCGCCTCGATAGCCGCCGCGAGACCCTGCAGGAGAGCCGCGGCACCGGCGCCCTGCGCCTGCTGCTGGAGGCGGGGCTGGAGGGGATCCACGGCTCGGTGGCCCAGTTGGGTGAAGTGGAGGAGCGGCTGCGGGTGGCCCTGGAGGTGGCGGCGGGGGGGCGCCTGGCCCAGGTGGTGGTGGAGGACGACCGCATCGCCGCCCGGGCGATCGAGCTGCTCAAGAGCCGCCGTGCCGGCCGCCTCACCTTCCTGCCCCTCAACCGCATCCGGGGCGGCAGTGGCGGCGCGGGAGGGGCGGCCCTGCAGCGGGGCAGCGCCGGCGGCAGTGGCGGTGCCAGCGGGCTGGTGGGGCGGGCGGTGGATCTGATCCGCCACGAGCCCGTCTACGCCGATGTCTTCCGCTACGTCTTCGGCGACACGCTGGTGTTCGCCACCCTCGCCGACGCCCGCCGGGAACTGGGCCGCTGCCGGGCCGTGACGCTCGAAGGGGAACTGCTGGAGAAGAGCGGCGCCATGACCGGCGGCAGCCTGCAGCAGCGCTCGGGCCAGCTGGGCTTCGGCCGCAGCGGCGACGGCGATGAGGCCGAGCCGCTGCGGCAGCGGCTGCTGGAGCTGGGGGAAAGCCTGCTGGCCTGCCGCCGCCGCGAAGCCGAGCTGGGACGGAGCCTGGAGGAGGCCCGGCCGGGCCTGCTGGAGCTCCAGCAGCGCCAGGCCGCCCTCCAGGCCGAACGAGGCGCCGCCGAGCGCACCCTGGCCCCGCGGCAGCAGCGCCGCGACCAGGTGGCCGGCCGGCGGCGGCAACTGCAGGAGGCCCACCAGGCCGACCGCGGCCGGATGGGGGTGCTCGAGCAGACCCTGCCGCCCCTGCGCCAGGCCCTGGCGGAACTGGAGCAGGCCGAGCGCGCCGCCAGCGGCAACGACGACAGTGCCCGCTGGCAGGGGCTCCAGGGTGAGCTGGAGCGGGCCGACCAGGCCCTGGTGGAGGCCCGACGCCAGCGGGACGAACTGGAGGCGGAACGGCGCGACCGGGCCCTGGGGGCGGAGCGGCTGGGCAGCCAGCTGGAGGCCCTCGCCGGGGAGGAACGGCGGCTGGTGGAGGCGGTGCAGGCCCTGGTGGCCGAACGCCAGCACTGGAAGGAACGCCAGCAGGCGGAGCAGGAGCGCCGCACCCTGCTGGAGCGCCAGCAGAGCGAGCTGCAGACCCGCTTCGGCGAACGGCGCCGCGCCCGCGACGGGGCCGAAGCCCACCTGGCCGGCCGGCGCCAGGCCCTGCAGCAGCGCCAGTGGGAGCTGCAGCGGCGCCAGGAGGAGCGGCTGGCCCTGGCCGAAGAGCAGCGCAGCCACGGCCTGCGGCTGGCCCAGATGGAACGGGAGCTGCCCGACCCCCGTCCCGGGCTGCCCGAGGAGGTGCGCGAGGCCGGCCTGGAGGCGCTGCAGCAGAGTCTGCGCAGCCTGCAGCAGCGCATGGAGGCGCTCGAGCCGGTCAACATGCTCGCCCTCGAGGAGCTGGAGCAGCTGGAGCAGCGGCTGGCCGACCTGGACGACCGCCTGGAGGTGCTCAGCAAGGAGCGGGAGGAACTGCTGCTGCGGATCGAGACCGTGGCCACCCTGCGCCAGGAGGCCTTCATGGAGGCCTTCCGGGCCGTCGACGGCCATTTCCAGACGATCTTCGCCGGCCTCTCCGACGGTGAGGGCCACCTGCAGCTGGAGAACCCCGAGCAGCCCCTGGAGGGCGGCCTGACCCTGGTGGCCCACCCCAAGGGCAAGGCGGTGCGGCGACTGGCTTCGATGTCGGGTGGTGAGAAATCCCTGACCGCCCTCAGCTTCCTGTTCGCCCTGCAGCGCTTCCGCCCCTCGCCCTTCTATGCCCTCGATGAGGTGGACAGCTTCCTGGACGGGGTGAACGTCGAGCGGCTGGCGGCCCTGATCGCCGCCCAGGCGCACCAGGCCCAGTTCATGGTCGTCAGTCACCGCCGGCCGATGATCGCCGCGGCCACCCGCACCATCGGTGTCACCCAGGCCCGCGGCTCCCATACCCAGGTGGTCGGTTTGCCGCCGGCGGCCTGAGCCGACCGCGTGGGCCACAATGGGCCGACCAGGCTGTTCCAGGCCGTGAAGTCGCTCCCGTTCCCCCTGCCGTCCAGCCCCGATCTCCGGATTTGACCTCCCCGATTCCCCCCTCCACCGAGCCCGCCGCCCCCAGCGACCGCCTCTGGCTGCGCTCCGAACTGATGGGCACGCAGGTCATCACCCGGGACACCGGCCGCCGCCTGGGCGTCGTCGGCGAGGTGGTGGTCGACATCGACCGGCGTGAGGTGATCGCCCTCGGCCTGCGGGACAACCCCCTCACCCGTTTCCTGCCGGGCCTGCCCCGCTGGATGCCGCTGGACCGCATCCGCCAGGTGGGTGACGTGATCCTGGTGGATTCAGCCGACTCCCTGGCTGAGGGGTTCAATCCCGAGCGCTACAGCAAGGTCATCAACTGCCAGGTGATCACCGAGTCCGGCGAACAGCTCGGCCGCGTGCTCGGCTTCAGCTTCGACATCGAAACCGGTGAGCTCACCACCCTGGTGATCGGGGCCCTCGGCGTCCCCCTGCTGGGGGAAGGGGTGCTGAGCACCTGGGAGATGCCGGTGGGCGAGGTCGTCAGCAGCGGACCGGACCGGATCATCGTCTACGAGGGAGCCGAGGAGAAGCTCAAGCAGCTGGGCACCGGCCTGCTGGAGAAGCTCGGCATCGGCGGCGCCAGCTGGGAGCAGGAGGAGCGGGATCGCTTCCGCTCCGGGGCCGTTCCCGCCGAGAACCAACTGCCCGCCGGCCAACCCACAGTCCAGGAGCAGCGGCGCATCCAGCCGGCCGCCAGCCGCAGTTTCCAGCCCAGCGAGGAGCTGGAGTACGTGGAGCTGGAGGAACGGCGCGAGCGCGAGCCCCTGCGCCAGCGCCGCTACCTCGACGACGACCTGCCCGAGCCGCGCCAGCGCCCCGAAGCCCGCCCGGCCGAGGCCTACGGGCGCGAGAGCGAGCGGCGGGAGCGGCTGACGCCGGACCGCTACGACGACCGCGTTCCTGACCGCACGCCCGACCGCAACCCGCCCCCGCGCTACGGCGAGGAGCGCTATCCCGAAGAGCGCTATAGCGAAAACCGCTACGCCGAAGATCGCTTACCAGAAGACCGATACCCCGAGGAGCGCTACCGTCCCGAGCGCGCTTACGAGCCGGAACGGGATCGTCCTGAGCCCCCCCGGGGACGGGAGCCCCAGCGGGACCCCTACGCCCCCCCCGAAGAAGCACCACCCCGGGAGGCCCCCCGCGCCAAGGAGCCGGTGGATGTGGAGCCCGAGATCCTCGACGACCCCTGGTGAGCGGGAGGCCGCCCGGCCTCAGCCCTCGTTGAACTGCAGCGACGCCGAATTGACGCAGTAGCGCAGGCCGCTGGGGGTGGGCCCGTCGTTGAAGACGTGGCCGAGGTGGGCGTCGCAGGTGGCGCAGCGGATCTCGGTGCGCTCCATGCCATGGGAGCGGTCAGTGTGGGTGGTGATCGCTCCGTCGCTCACCCCCTGCCAGAAGCTGGGCCAGCCGGTGCCGGAATCGAACTTGCTGGCGGAACTGAACAGCTCGCTGCCGCAGCAGACGCAGTGGTACATCCCGGTGGCCTTGTTGTTCCAGTAGGCGCCGGTGAAGGCCCGCTCGGTGCCCCCCTCGCGGGCCACCCGGTACTGCTCGGGCGTCAGCTTGGAGCGCCAGTCGGCATCGGCGGGGACGGTGCTGGCTGAGGTGGTGGAATCGCTCGGCTGCATGGTGGCGAGCCCCGCATGGGGCCATGGTGAGCTGAATCCTATCCAGATCGCACCGGCACCCCGGAGCGCTCCGGCGGCGGCAGCAAGCCCCGCACCATGGCCGCCACCGCCGCCACGGCGCCCGGCTGGCCCCGCAGGCTGCGCAGGTCGTCGGCCATGGCCGCCAGGCGCTCGGGATGTTCCAGCCAGTCGGCGGCCTCGGCGGCGATCTGGGCCGGTTCGATCGGCCCCACCCGCTCCGGCACCACGGCGCGGCCGGCGGAGATGTTGGGCCAGGCCAGGAAGCCGCGGTGGCGCATCCGCCAGGCGGTGAGGGCCACCCCCACCAGGCGCCGCAGCAGGGGCAGCCGGGCCACCAGCCCCATCCAGCCGTCCCAGGCCTGCATCACCGCCAGGTGCTGGGTGGGCACCAGCACAATCATCGGCACGGCCAGGGCCCCCAGCTCGGCCGTGTTGGCCCCCACCGTGGTGAGCGCCAGGGCGCACTGACTCAGGGCGGCATGGGCGGGATGGCGCTCCAGCACCAGGATGCGGGTGCCGGCCGCCGTGACGATCTCGTCGCCCTGGAGCTGGGGCTCACCGGCTCCCTGGTGGCGGTTGAGCGGGTTGGAGGGGCCGCCATAGGCCAGCAGTTCCCGCACCGAGGTGGTGGGGGCCACCGGCAGCAGGAAGCGGCAGCCGGGCCGCAGGGCCGCCAGCCGGTCGGCGGTCTCGAGCAGGAAGGGCACCCCCACCAGCAGCTTGGCCCGCTTCGAGCCGGGCAGCAGGGCCACCCAGTCGCCGGGCGGGAGGGGATCGTCCTGGCGGGCCAGGGTCGAGAGATCCGCCATCAGGTCACCCACCACCGTGGCCCGCTGCCGCCAGCGGGGGGCCAGGCGGCCGGCGGCGGTGGGCCCCATCACGGCGATGCGGTCGTTCCAGCGGGGCCAGCGGGCCACCCACTCGGCATAGGTGAGGTGGCGGTAGCCCAGACGGGCGGAGAGCAGCACGGTCCAGAACTGGTCGCCGCCGAGGAACACCACCACGCCCCGCTCGGGCCAGGGGCCGTGGCGGCGCGGCCGCAGCAGCATCCACCAGAACCGGGAGGCCGGCAGCACCCGCTCGAACAGCCCCCACTCCTGGGCCACCCGATGCTCCGCCCCGGTGGCGTTGGGGCACGGGACCAGCACCAGCCGCAGGCTGCAGGGGGCGGCGGGATCCCGGGGCCGCAGGGGCTGCAGCTGATGGAGCTGCTCGGCCAGCGGGCGCACCCAGGTGCTCAGCTCCCCGGGGCCGTTGCTGACCAGCACGATCGCGCTGCCTGCGGCTGGAGCGGAGACCGGCGACGGCTGGGTCAAGAGAACCGCAGGTTCCGGGGGACGGGGCTGGAGAAGAGAAATGCGGATGGCGAGACTTGAACTCGCAAGGCCGAAGCCACACGCCCCTCAAACGTGCGTGTCTACCAATTCCACCACATCCGCGTGGTCGGATCGGGCCGGGGCCTTCACCGATTGAGCAATATACGCACAGGCTTCCCCACCCCCGGCGACCCCTAAGCAGGGGTGGTGCCGGTGAGCACTGATACAGTCCGCCCCGGTACGGCCGCACCCCCGCCAGCCCCTTCGCCCGGACCTGCACGGATGCCCATCGGCAAGCTGCTGATCGCCAACCGCGGCGAAATCGCCCTCCGCATCCTGCGCAGCTGCCGGGAGCTCGGCATCGCCACGGTGGCCGTCTACAGCACCGTGGACAAGAACGCCCTGCACGTGCAGCTGGCCGATGAGGCCGTCTGCGTGGGCGAGGCCCCCAGCAGCCGCAGCTACCTCAACGTTCCCAACATCCTGGCGGCCGCCACCTCCCGCGGCGCCGACGCCATCCACCCCGGCTATGGCTTCCTGGCGGAGAACGCCGACTTCGCCGAGAAGTGCCTCGACCACGGCCTGATCTTCGTGGGCCCCTCACCGGCCTCGATCCTGGCCATGGGCGACAAGTCGACGGCCAAGATCACCATGCAGCGGGTGGGGGTCCCCACGATCCCCGGCAGCGAGGGGCTGCTGGAGGATCCCGCCGAAGCCGCCACCCTCGCCGCGGCCATGGGCTACCCGGTGATGATCAAGGCCACCGCCGGCGGCGGCGGCCGGGGCATGCGCCTGGTGCCGGAGGCCAGCCAGCTCGAGGGCCTGTTCCGGGCCGCCCAGGGGGAGGCGGAGGCCGCCTTCGGCAACCCGGGCCTCTACATGGAGAAATTCATCGACCGGCCCCGGCACGTGGAGGTGCAGGTGCTGGCCGACCGCCACGGCAACGTGGTGCACCTGGGAGAGCGCGACTGCTCGATCCAGCGCCGCCACCAGAAGCTGCTGGAGGAGGCCCCCAGCCCGGGGCTCGATCCCGACCTGCGCCGCCGCATGGGCGAGGCGGCGGTGGCGGCGGCCCGCAGCATCGGCTACGAGGGCGCCGGCACGGTCGAGTTCCTGGTGGACCGGAGCGGCGCCTTCTACTTCATGGAGATGAACACCCGCATCCAGGTGGAGCATCCCGTCACCGAGATGGTGACGGGCATCGACCTGATCGCCGAGCAGCTGCGCATCGCCGGCGGCGAGCCGATCTCCGTCCGCCAGGACCAGATCCACATCACCGGCCACGCCATCGAGTGCCGCATCAACGCCGAGGATCCGCGCCACAACTTCCGGCCGGCCCCGGGCAAGATCACCGGCTGGCTGCCCCCCGGCGGGCCGGGGGTGCGCATCGACAGCCACGTCTATACGGGCTACGAGATCCCCCCCTTCTACGACTCCCTGATCGGCAAGCTGATCGTCTGGGGGACCGACCGGGACCATGCGATCCGACGCATGCGCCGGGCCCTGTCGGAATGTGCCGTGACGGGGATTCCCACCACCATCGAGTTCCACCTCGCCCTGCTGGATCGCAAGGAGTTCCAGCGCGGTGAGGTCTGGACCAAGTTCGTCGAAGAGGAGATGCTGAACCGCTGAACCGGCGCCCGTTCAGCCTCCGGACACCAGCTCAGCCCACGGCCTGGCTGCGCAGCAAAGCCAGGGTGACCAGCCCCTGCTGACCCACCAGCAGCTCCCGCAGCAGGCTGATCAGCCCCACCCAGACCACCGGGGTCACGTCGACGCCGCCGATGGGCTGGATCAGGCGGCGGGTGAGGGCCAGAACGGGCTCGGTGGGCGCACCCACGATCCGCATCACCCCCTTGGTGAGGTCGATGCCGGGGTACCAGGTGAGGACGATGCGGAACAGGAACAGCAGGGTCCAGCCCGCCAGGAGCAGCCCCAGGGCCAGGTGCAGCAGGGGCAGCAGGGCCGGTGCGGAAAGGGCCGGGGCCGTCACAAAGCTCTAAGCGTCGGAACCCGGATCGTAGGAAGCCGCCGTCACTGCCTAGGATCCGCCGAGCTGTCCGGCGCGAACCACTGCCATGACCCCTTCCCTCGCCAACTTCCTCAGCAGCCTCGGTTGGGGCGCGGTCATCGTGGTGATCCCCATCTCCATCGCCCTGGTGCTGATCAGCCAGAACGACCAGCTCGACCGGCGCCTCTGATCCGACCGGCCCCCTGCGCCTGCCGATGACACGGTGGGCGCGGTCCTTAGAGTGGGGCCCGTCGCCCGGGTGAACCGCCGTGGTCAACGCCAGCCTCAACTGGGCCAGCATCGTCGGCATCGTCCTGGCGGTCGGTGGAGCCTTCCTCTACTTCATGAGGAGCTTCAAGCCGGCCCTGGCCCGGGACTACGACGTGTTCTTCGCCGCCATCGGCCTGCTCTGCGGCGGCATCCTCTTCTTCCAGGGCTGGCGCCTGGATCCGATCCTGCAGTTCGGCCAGTTCCTGCTGGCCGGCACCACGGTCTTCTTCGCCTACGAAAGCGTCCGGCTGCGGGGGGTGACCACCGAGCAGGCCCGCCGCTCCTCCTACTTCGACGACGAGGAGCCCGCCGCCCCCTTCCGGCCCCGTGGTGGCCTCGGCGGTGGCCGCAGCTGGGACGACGAGCCCGACCGGTTCGATGAACCCGAACCCCTGCGGCGTCGCATCCCCTCCCGCGAGGAACCCGAAGACGACTTCTACCGGCCGCGCCGGCCCAGCCGGGCCGCCATCCCCGAGCGGGCCGCCAGCCGTCGCGACGAGCCGGACGCCTGGGACAACCCCAGGGGCGAGCGCCCCTCGGGCCGCCCCGAACGTCCCCCCCTCGACGACCGCCCGGACCGCACCGCCGGCCGCTACAGCCCAGCTGGCCAGGGCCGTTCCGCCACCAGTGATTTCGGCGCCCGTCGCCGTGACCGTGACAGCGCCCCGGAACCCCGCCGCGGCTCCCGCCCGGTGGCCTCGGCCGATTCGGTGCCCCGCTCCACCCGCCGGGGCACCGCCCCGACGGGCCGTGAGCCCGGCCCCGCGGCCGCCGGTCCGCCGGGAACCCCGATGGGTACCCCGATCCGCCCCAGCTCCCGCGGCGGCGCCGCCGATGACGTCAGTGATGCCGACTTCTCGCCGATGGCCAGCGGCCGGCCCCGGCCCCCGGCCCCTGAGACCCGACCGCCGGCGACAGAGCCGCCCGCTCGCCCCTCCACCGCCAGGGACAACAGCTCCCGTTTCGACGACTGAACTATCTCCCTGCCGGCTGGGGCGCCCCGCTGGCACCCGCCTGCCCCTGCTGGCCGTGGCGCTCCTGGCCCTGCTGCTCTCCGGCTGCGGCAGCTGGAGCTGGGGCCGCCGCAGCGCCGGTCCGGTGGGCTGGGGCAGTGCTGACCGCCAGGATCCTTCCCTGAGCGGCAACGGCCGCGTCCTGGCCAGCGTGGTGCGCCGGGACGGCCGCGACACGGTGCTGCTGCAGGAGCAGCCCTCCGGCACGGTGCTGCCCCTGCGCCACCTGCAGCGTTTGCAGCCGCACCGCTCCCCGTCCCTGAGCTGGAACGGCCGCTATCTGGCCCTGCTGGTGCAGGAGGGCCCCCAGCGGCGGGTGGTCATCGAGGATCGGGCCACCGGACGGCTGCACCGCCTGCCCCTGCCGGGCAGCCTGGCGCCCGACAGCCTCAGCCTGGCCGCCGACGGCCGCCGCATCGCCATCGCCACCGAGGGGGATGGCCGCTCCCGGGTGCAGCTGTACGACCTCACCGCCCTGCTGGAGCCGGACCTGCCCGCCGGTCTGCCCGTGCGGGGCGCGCCGGGTGAGGCCCCATGACAGCCGGGGCCGGCCGGCGGATGGGGACGGCAGCGGTGGCGGTGATGGTGGCCTTGCCGGCTGTGCTGGCAGGCTGTCTGGGCCCCCTCCCTCAGCCCCTGGT
Organism: Synechococcus sp. CCAP 1479/9; assembly: GCF_019038535.1. Taxonomy (NCBI): domain Bacteria; kingdom Bacillati; phylum Cyanobacteriota; class Cyanophyceae; order Synechococcales; family Synechococcaceae; genus Synechococcus; species Synechococcus sp. CCAP 1479/9. The sequence continues at coordinate 19,544 of NZ_JAFKRK010000029.1, forward strand.
GGGGCTGAACCAGCGCCTCGAGGCCGCCGGCCCCGCCCGGGCCCCCTCCCTTTCCGGCGACTGGCTGGCCCTGATCGTCAGCAGGGGCGGCCGCGACCGGGTGGAGCTGGTGGACCTGCAGCGCCAGCAGCCGGTGCCCCTGCCGGGGCTGGAGCGCCCCGACGCCCAGCCCCTGAGCGTGGCGGTGGATGGTCGCGGCGAGCGGCTGGCCCTGGTGCGCCAGCTGGAAGGGCGCACCGAGCTGGTGCTCTACCGGCGCAACCTGATGGCCCTGCAGCCGGTGCCGCTCCAGCCCCCCGGCGTGCCCCGGCGGGTGTCCCTGCGGGCCGATGGCAGGGAGCTGGCGGTGGAGGTGAGTCGCCAGGGCCAGTGGCAGGTGGACCTGATCGCGGTGCCCTGATCAGGGCACCAGGCCCGCCCAGTGCAGGAAGGTGTCGTGGCTGAGGGCCTCGACCAGCAGCACGGCGACGAAGCCGAGCATGGCGAAACGGCCGTTGACCCGCTCGGCGTAGCCGCTCCAGCCGAAGGCGGGCACCTCGGAGGTGGTGGCGCTGTGGGCGGGCGGGACTGCGGTGTCCTGGGGCCCGTCGGCGGACGGGGTGGCGGAAGGGTCGCTCATCGGATCAGTCCTCGCGGCCAAAGGTATAGCCGGCCGCCGGAAGCAGGCGCCAGCCGGCGTTGCCATCCAGCTCGAGCACCGTGTCGTGGTAGGCGGTGAGGGTGGGCCTGTGGCCCACGCTCACAAAGGCCATCTCCCGCTCCACCAGCAGTTCGTACAGCGCCTTCTCCGTGGCCACGTCGAGGGCGCTGGTGGCCTCATCGAGCACCACGAACCGGGGCGAGTTGAGCAGCAGGCGGGCGAAGGCCAGGCGCTGCTGCTCGCCGAGGGAGAGCAGCCGCGGCCAGTCCTGCTTGATGTCGAGGTCGGGATAGCGGTGCACCATCTCGGGCAGGCGCACCTCCTCAAGCACATGGCGCAGCTGCTCGTCGCTGAAGCGGTCGGTGGGCTGGGGATAGCAGAGCTGCTCCCGCAGGCTGCCCAGCAGCATGTAGGGCTTCTGGGGGATGAACATCAGCTCCCCCACCGGCGGCCGCTGCACGTTGCCGGCGGCAGGCGGCCAGAGGCCGCTCACCAGCCGCAGGAAGGAGGTCTTGCCGCAGCCCGACGGGCCCACCACCAGCAGTCGCTGGTTGGCGGTCACCTCCAGGTTGAGGTCCTGCACCAGGAGGCGGTTGGTGCGGGGCGGCACCAGATCCACATGGCTCACCAGGATCGATTCGGGGCGCACCGCGCCGGCACCCGCCCCCATGGCGCCACCGGCGGAGGCCTGCTCGGCGGCCACGAACTCGGCCATTTCGGCGCTGATCGACTCCACCTTGCCCTGGAAGCCCTCGAGACGGCTGATGGAGGCGGAGAAGGCGGCCAGCCGGTCGATGTTGTTGACGATGTAGCTGACGGAGAACAGCACCTGGGAGAAGGCGATGCTGGCCTGCCCGAAGACGCCGAAATCAACCTCCTTGGCGAAATAGATCGGGGCGATCACCAGCCAGGGGAGGAAGCGGGAGAAGTAGTCGTAGGAGCGCTGGATGACACTGATCAGCGCCTCCCAGATGATCAGACGGTTGTAGTTGACGATCACCCCGTCCAGCCGCCGTTCCCCCTCCTTCTGCTCCTGCCGTTCACCCCGGTAGAAGGCAATCGATTCGGCGTTGTCACGGATGTGGACCAGGCCATAGCGGAAATCGGCCTCCAGCTTCAGCTGCTGGTAGTTGAGGTTCACCAGCTTGCGGCTGGCGAACACGATCAGGGCCGTACCGCCCACCGAATAGGCCAGCAGCCACAGGGCCAGGGTCTGGTTGATGCTCCAGAGAACGATGATGAAGCTGAAGAACGTCAGCAGGGCGGAGATGATCTCCACCGTCACGCTCAGGCTGGTGGCGGTGAAGCTGGCCGCGTCCTGGGAGATCCGCTGGTCAGGGTTGTCGATCTCCTCAACGCTTTCATCGTTGGGATTGAGAACGTAGTAGGCCCGGTTGGTGAGGTAGCGGCCCAGCATGCGGCCGCTGAGCCACTCGCGCCACAGCAGCCCCAGCTTGGGAATCAGGTAGCTCTGGATGGCGCGGATCGGCAGCGCCAGCACCAGGCAGAAGGCGTAGATCGCGACAATCTTCCAGAACTCCTCCGCCTTGTACGCCACCAGGGCGTTCTCGATGTTCCGGGCGATGAAACTGATGCCGACGTTGATGCCGTTGATCACCAGGATCAGCAGGGCGATGATGCCCAGCAGCAGCCAGGGCAGCCAGCGCCCCTGGCGCAGCTTGGCCCGCAGGCTGATGAAGGCGCCCAGGCCGGCGGCGAACAGCACCATGATCACGATGCCGATCGGCCCTTTCCACACCGCCGCCACCTGCTCGGGCACCCCGGGCAGGAAGCGGTTGCGCAGCTCGGGGATCCAGGCCCCGGCCGCCGCCACCACGCCGGTGAGCAGCAGCAGGGTGAAGCCCACCACCACCGCCAGCAGGGCCACCACCAGCAGCAGAAACTGGCCGCTGCCGCCGCCGCCTTCATCGAGGGGCAGGAAGTAGGGCTGGGCCAGGCGCTGCAGCTTGCCCAGCTGCTCGCGAAGGGCCTTCAGGGGGGTCATGGGCGTGGGCGGATCGCGCCATTCTCACCGCCGGCCCGACCCGGCCGGGGCCGCGGTGTGCAGCCGGTGATCAGCCCGGCGGCCAGGCCAGCGGGCGGCCGCCGATCACGTGCAGGTGCAGGTGGAACACGGTCTGGCCGGCCTCGGCGCCGCTGTTGATCACCGTGCGCCAGCTCTCGAGTCCCTCCAGCCGGGCCACCTTGGCCGCCACCAGCAGCAGGTGGCCCAGCAGGGCCTGGTGCGCGTCCGTGGCCTCCCCCAGCTGGGGGATCGGCTCGCGGGGGATCACCAGCACGTGCACCGGCGCCTGGGGATTGACATCCCGGAAGGCGAGGCAGAGGTCGTCGGCATAGACCTCCTGGCAGGGAATCTCGCCGCGCAGGATGCGGCCGAAGATGGTGTCGCTGCTGGCCATGGGACGCCGCGGAGTGGTCGGGAGGTGGCACTGGACGGGCAGTGGGCTCCGAAGGGATGTTGGCACGGTGCAGCAGCGGGGCCCTGCGGGGCGTGGAGGCCCTGCCGGTGACGGTGGAGGTGGACATCGCCCCGGGGCTGCCCGGGCTGCGGGTGGTCGGCCTGGCGGATGCGGCGGCCCAGGAGTCCCGGGAGCGGGTGCGGGGGGCGCTGCGCAATGGCGGCCTGCGGGTGCCCCTCACCCGGGTGGTGGTGAACCTGGCCCCCGCCGACCTGCCCAAGGCGGGCCCAGGCTTCGATCTGCCCATCGCCCTGGGGCTGCTGGTGGCCAGCCAGCAGCTGGCGGCCGCCCAGGTGGAGGGGATCTGGAGCGCCGGGGAGCTGGGCCTCGACGGACGGCTGCGGCCGATCCGAGGGGTGCTGGCCCTGGCCCTGGCGGCCCGCCGGCACGGGGCCCGGGCCCTGGTGGTGCCGGCGGCCAATGCCACCGAGGCCGCCCTGGTGGAGGGGCTGCCCGTCTGGGCGGCCGACCATCTGGGGGAGGTGGTGGCCCTGCTGCGGGATCCGGAGCGCGCGGCGGCACCCGCGGCGGCGGTTCCGCCGGAGCCGCCGCTGGCCGCTCCCGATCTGGCCGAGGTGCGGGGCCAGGCCCATGGCCGGCGGGCCCTGGAGATCGCCGCGGCGGGTGGCCACCACCTGCTGCTGGTGGGGGCGCCCGGCAGCGGCAAGACGATGCTGGCCCGGCGGCTGCCGACGCTGCTGCCCCCCCTGGCGCACCACGAGGCCCTGGAGGTCACCCAGCTCCACTCCCTGGCCGGGCTGCTGGGGGAAGGGGCCGGCCTGCGGCGCCAGCGCCCCTTCCGCAGCCCCCACCACGGCTGCTCCGCCGCCGCCCTGATCGGCGGCGGCGCCCTGCCCCGGCCGGGGGAGCTGAGCCTGGCCCACCACGGGGTCCTGTTCCTCGACGAGCTGGCGGAGTTCCGCCGGGAGGTGCTCGACCAGCTGCGCCAGCCCCTGGAGGAGGGGGAGCTGTGGATCAGCCGCGCCCGGCAGCGCTGCCGCTTCCCCAGCCGGGTCCTGTTGGTGGCGGCCACCAACCCCTGCCCCTGTGGCTGGTACGGCGACCCCAGCCAGAGCTGCCGCTGCGGTGAGGCCCAGCGACGCCGACACTGGGGGCGCCTCTCCGGGCCCCTGCTCGACCGGATCGACCTGCAGGTGGTGATGCGCCGCCCGGAGGCCCGGGAGCTGGGCGGGGCCTACCGCGGGGCGTCGGATGGGCCGCGCTCTGCCGCAGAGTCGAGTGCGGTGGTGGCGCAACGGGTGGCGGCGGCGCGCCGGCGGATGGGCGAGCGCAACCCCCAGGGGGCCGCCAACGGCCAGCTGGATGGCCCCTCCCTGGCCGCCGTGGTGGATCCGGCGCCGGAGGCCCTGGCGCTGTGGGAGCGCGCCATCAGCCAGCGGCGCCTTTCCGCCAGGGGGGCGGAGCGGGTGCTGCGGGTGGCGCGCACCATCGCCGATTTGGCCGGCGAGGAGCGGGTGGCCAGCGGCGCCATCGCCGAGGCCCTCAGCTACCGCTCCTTCGACCGGATCGACTGAGTGCGTGGCTCGACCGAGCCAGGGCTGACGTCAGGGAAGGATGCCCTCAGCGGCGCCGGCGCCGCGGCGGGCTGTCGCTGTAGGGCTGCACGCCGATCAGGGGCGGCCGGTGCTGGGCTTCCTCACCCGGATTCCCCCAGGCGTGGTTGATCGTCTCCGACAACCAGTGGCCGAAACGCTCAAGCGCTGAACCAGACCGCGCGTGGCCTGCGGTGGAAGCGACCGGATGGCCCATGGACCCTGCTGCGATGGCCCCTCCAGCCTGGAGCCGGGCGGAGGTCAGGGCAACAGGTAGAAGCACCTGAAACGGTGCCCCCCAAGGCCAGGCTCAGCGGCGACGGCGGCGCTGCTGGGCCTTGCGCTTGTACTTCTCGGTGGGGGTTTCGTGGTGGCGCAGCCGCTTCAGATCGGCAAAGATGCCCGCCTTGGACACCTGGCGCTTGAAGCGGCGCAGGGCCGATTCGATGCCTTCGTTTTCGCCGACGGTGACCTGGGTCATGAAGTACTGCTGAGACGTTCGCAGCGTTGCACCCTAGCAAGCGGGGCTTCGGGGCCCCGCCTCAGAGCTTGGTGGCGGGGATGGCCGGCGGAGCCACGGGCTGCTGGGCGGCGGCCGGAGCCGACTCCGTCGCGGGGGGGACGGCCGTGGGGCGGGTCGTCGACGGAAGCACCCGGCGCCCGGCTGCGGCGGGCCTGCTGCTGGGGACTGATGCAGCAGGCCGGGTGGTCGGGGCGGCGGCGGCAGGTACCGGCGTGCCCGTAGCGGCGGCGGGCTGGGCCGGCAGGGCGGGAGTGCTCGTGGCGGGCTGGGCGGCGGTGGCCGCCGTTCCCGGCCAGCTGTCGGCATAGACGTACAGGTGGCCGAGGTTGCGGCCGCCGAACTGGCGCCGCATCAGTCGCCAGCCCGGCTCCAGGTGGAGCTTGAGGAAGCCGGGGGCACTGCCCTGGGTGCGGGCCACCACCATCTCAGGGCCGGCCCCGGCCTTGGTGGGGAAGGCCAGCAGCAGCATGTCGCCACCGCTGCGGGTGACCATCAGCCGGTAGGAGGTGGCCAGGTCCTGGCCGCCCACCCGCACCGAGTAGCCGTTGGCGTCGATGTAGCGGTTGCAGATGCCGGTGAAGTCGAAGGTGGCCAGCAGGGGGTTCACGGGAGACGGCAGGCCCGCGCCCACCTCGAAGCAGGGGCGCACCGGCTTGAGCTGCTCGTAGATGTTGAGCTGGGCCTTCTCGCCCCGGGTGCCGATGGGGGCCGCCACCATCAGGAAGTTCTGCTGGTCCACCTCGGCGGCGGCGAACAGGGCGGAAGCGCGGACGGGAGCGGGGCCCGCGGTGGCCAGGGTTGTCGCCAGCACCGTCAGGGCCGCCAGGCCTGCGCGGGGAAGCACGGGGAGGGTCACGGCGTTCATCGAAGCGGCCTGAATCGTATGAACGGCAACCACCGGAAACCAGCCCATGTGTCCCAATCGGCCGGCCGGTTGTCGGGCCGGCCGGGGGGTCGCAGCGGGGGCGCAGCCGGACCGCAGACGGACCGCAGCGTGCTCAGGCGGGCTTGTTGATCCGGATTGCCACCAGCAGGGCCAGCACCGTGCCCGGCAGGCTGCCGGCCAGGATCCAGCGGGTGGCCTGGACGCCCAGATCAGGGTCGCCGTAGGAGAGCTCGAAGATCGAGCCGGTGGCGGCGATGCCCAGCAGGCAGGCCAGGCCCAGGAAGAGGCCGGCCAGGGGTTTCATCGGCATGGGATCAGCGGATCGACTGGACGTCGGAGCGGCGGAAGCCCTGCTGCTGCAGGCCCTCGTTGAGGCTGAGCTCGTCGGTGACCCGATCGACGAACAGCACGCCATTGAGATGGTCCATCTCGTGCTGGATACAGCGGGCCAGCAGGCCGTCGGCCTTGAGGCGGCGGGGGCGGCCCGTCTCATCGCGGTAGCTGACCTCCACCACCGACGGACGCACCACGTCGAGGTAAACCCCGGGGATGCTGAGACAGCCCTCCTCGTAGGTGTTGAAGGAGGCCCCGGCGGCGGTGATCTCCGGATTGATCAGCACCAGCGGCGGAGTGGCAGCCTCCTCCAGGTCCAGATCGATCACCAGCAGCTGACGATGCACGCCCACCTGCGGCGCCGCCAGGCCGATCCCCTTGGCGGTGTACATGCTGCGCAGCATGTCGCGGGCCAGATCCCGGATCGAGGCATCCACCTTGCTGATCCGCCGGGCCGGGGCCCGCAGCTCCTTCGAGCCCAGCTTGTGGATCTCCAGGGGTGGCCGCTCCACCGGCACCTTCGGCACCAGCACGGAGTTGCCGCCCTGTTCGGCCGACCGTGCCATCTGGGCGAAGCTGCGGGCCAAGTCGTCACCTGAAACGATGGGCGGATTCTAGAAGCAGCCTGCGGAGGACTCGGTGGGGGCGCAGCCATGGCGGGACACGGGGCCTTTGCCCGCCGAGCTGGCGGTCGGCCGGACAGCCGGCGTGGCCGAACCGCGGCTGGAGGGGGGGCGCCTGTTCTGGCTGGAGCAGCGACCCGACGAGCGGGGCCGCACCACCCTGATGGGGCGGGGCGGGGCCGGCGACGCGGCCGTGGATCTGACCCCGGGGGCCTGGAACCTGCGCACCCGGGTGCATGAATACGGCGGGGGCGCCTATGCGGTGGCGGGCGATCAGGTCGTGTTCGTCGACGACGGCGACCGCTGCCTCTGGCGGCTCGACCTGGCCGGCCCCCAATCAACGACGGCCGCAGGCGATCCCCGGCGGCTCACCGCCCCCCCCGACCCGGAGCGGCCGCGGGCCTTCGCCGATGGCCTGATCGACCGGCGGCACGATCGCTGGATCGGGGTGATGGAGCAGGACGGCCTCGACCGGCTGGTGGGCGTGCCCCTGGCGGGGGGTGAGCCGGAGCTGCTGCACCAGCCGGCCGACTTCTGCGGCTACGCCGTGCTGGCGCCGGACGGCGGCCACCTGGCCTGGGTGAGCTGGGAGCAGCCGTTCATGCCCTGGGAGCGCAGCCAGCTCTGGCTCGCGGCCATCGATGCGGCCGGGCAGCTGGGCCAGGCACGGCCCATCGCCGGCTCGGCGGCCGGGGATCCCCAGGGGCTCTCGGTGTTCCAGCCCCTCTGGCTCGACGACGGCTCCCTGGTGGTGGCCAACGACCGCAGCGGCTGGTGGAACCTGGAACGGCTGGCGGACGTGGCCGCCCTGGGGCCGGACACCCCGCCCCGCTGGCAGCCGCTGTGTCCCATGGAGGCCGAGTTCGGCACGCCGCAGTGGGTCTATGGCCTGCGCACCACGGCCTGGGACGGCACGGGGCTGCTGACGGCGGTCTGCCGCCAGGGGCGCTGGGAACTGGGCCGGCTGGGCCTCGACGGCGGCCCCTGGGAGCCGATCCCCCTGCCCTTCAGTGACCTGGCGGCCCTGGGCGCCGAAGCGGGCCGGCTGGTGGCGGTGGCCGCCGCCCCCACCATCGGCCAGGGGCTGCTGGAGCTGGACACGGCCAGCGGCACCTGGGAGCACACGCCGGCCGCCCCGGCGCCGCTGGTGGCCGAGGCGATCAGCCTCCCCGAACCCCTCTGGTTCGATGGCCATGGCGGGGCGCCCACCCAGGCCTGGTACTACCCGCCCCGGGGCGGCAGCCGCGGCGATGCCCCCCTGCTGGTGAAGGGCCACAGCGGCCCCACCGCCATGGCCGGCACGGGGCTGAATCTGACCATCCAGTTCTGGACCAGCCGCGGCTGGGGGGTGGTGGATGTGAACTACGGCGGCTCCACCGGCTTCGGGCGGGGCTACCGCGAGCGGCTCAACGGCCAGTGGGGCGTGGTGGACGTGGCCGACTGCGCCGCCGCCGCCCGGGCCGTGGTGGCGGCGGGCCGGGCCGACCCGGCCCGGGTGGCGTTCGAGGGCGGCAGTGCCGGGGGCTTCACGGTGCTGGCGGCCCTGTGCTTCACCGACGTGTTCACGGCCGGCGCCGTCCGCTACCCGGTGACCGATCCGCAGGCCCTGCTGGCCGTGGAGCATCGCTTCGAAGCCCGCTACACCGAGACCCTGATCGGCCCCTGGCCCGGGGCCCGGGCCCTCTACGAGGAGCGCTCACCGCTGGGGCATGCGGAGCGGATCACGGCGCCGGTGGTGTTCTTCCATGGCCAGGACGACCGGGTGGTGCCGGCGAGTCAGAGTGAGCGGATGGTGGATGCCCTGCAACGACGCGGACTGAAGACGGAGCTGCACCTGATTCCCGGGGAGGGCCACGGCTTCCGTGAGCGCGGTGTGCGCACCGCGGTGCTCGAGGCCACCGAAGCCTTCTTCCGCCGCCAGTTCCACCTGTGATCGCATCGCTGGTACCGGGGGTGGTGGATCGGGTGGAGTGGCTGGCGCTGGCCCTGGCCGCCCTCACCGTGCTGCTGCTGATCGGCGCGGGCATCGGCGGCCTGCTGGGCATGAAGCGCTGGGGACTGCCGGAGGCCCTGCTGGCGGGCGGCCTGGGGCTGGTGGTGGCCCCGGCCGGGCTGCTGCCCCTGCTGCCCCAGCGGGTGATCGACCTCTGGGACCAGCTGCCCCTGCCCCTGCTGACCCTGGTGTTCGCCACCCTGCTGCTGGGCAAGCCGCTGCCGAAGCTGGGGGGCCTGTGGCGTCCGCTCTCGGCCCAGGTGCTGCTGGCCCTGACCCTGGCCTTCGGCCAGTTCCTGGTGGGGGGGCTGGCGGTGCTGCTGGTGCTGCAGCCCTGGCTGGGGGTGAGCCCGGTGATGGCCTGCCTGATCGAGGTGGCCTACGAGGGTGGCCACGGCTCGGCCGCCGCCATGGGGCCCACCTATGAGCGACTGGGGCTGGAGGGGGCCCAGGCCCTGGGGCTGGCCATGGCCACCGTCGGGCTGCTGGTGTCCACGGTGGTGGGCGGTCTGCTGGTGGTGCTGGGTCGGGCCCGGGGCTGGCTGAAGTTCCCCGACGCGCTGCCGATCGAGGAAGCGATGGCGATCGTCGAAGGGGAGACACCGCCCCTGCAGGAGGTGTCGGTGGATCTGCCCATGGAGGAGGGCACCGTCGAGGTGCCGGCGCTGTGGCGGCAGCTCGCCGACTGGGCCGTGAACCTGGGCCTGGCGGGGGTGGCGGTGCTGTTCGGCTGCGGGGCCCTGGCGGCCCTGCGGGTCGTCGCCGACGCCAGCGGCGGGGTCTTCGCCCTGGTGATCGATGCCCTGCCCGTGTTCCCCCTGGCCCTGGTGGGCTCCCTGCTGGTGCGCCTGATCCTGGAGAAGAGCGGCCAGACCCAGTGGGTCTCCACAGCCATCCAGGGGCGGACCGGCACCCTTTCGGCCGATCTGCTGATCACCGCCGCCACCGCCTGCCTGGACCTGAGCCTGCTGGCCCACGACTGGATTCCCCTGACGGTGCTGGCGGTGGTGGGCCTGCTCTGGAACCTGGGGGTGATCCTGCTGCTGGCGCCGCGGATCCTGCCGCCCGACTGGTTCGAGCGGGCGATCATCGAATTCGGCCAGGCCACCGGGGTGGCCGCCAGTGGCCTGCTGCTGCTGCGCATGGCCGACCCGGGCGACCGCAGTCAGGCGGTGACGGCCTTTTCGATCAAGCAGCTGCTGCTCCAGCCCCTGCTGGCCGGGGGTGTGATCACCGTGGTGGCCCCGCTGGTGGTGGACGGCTGGGGCCTGCCGGCCTGGACCGGCCTCTGCCTGGGCCTGGTGGTGCTCTGGAGCGGTCTGGGCCTCTGGCTGGCGGCGCGCGCCCGGGCCGCCGCTTAGCGGGCCGTCGCGCCGTTAGGCGCGCTTAGCGGACCGTCGCGCCGGGAGGCGCGCCTAGCGGACCGTCGCGCCGGGAGGCGCGCCTAGCGGACCGTCGCGCCGATAGGCGCGCTCACCTCACCGTCGCGCCGGGAGGCGCGCCTAGCGGACCATGGCCGCCACATTGCCGCCATCGACGGTGAGCACGGCGCCGGTGGTGCGCGGCATCAGGGCCAGGGCCACGAAGGCGTCGGCCACGTCGCTGGCGCGCACCTCGGCCCCCAGCAGGTTGCCGGCCATGTAGAGCTCCTCGCTGAGGCCGCGGGCCGCGGAGCGCTCCTTGATCATGGTGTCGTCGAGCAGGCCGGAGCGGATGCGGTCGGCATTGATGGCGTTCACCCGCACGGCGGCCTCGCCTTCCTCGAGGGCGTACTGGCGCACCAGGGCCAGCAGGGCCGCCTTGCTGATGCCGTAGGCGCCGAAGTTGGGGCCCGGATTGAGGGCCTGCTTGCTGACGTTGAACAGCAGCTGGCCCCCCAGCACCGGGCGGCCGCCGCCCTCGGGGCGGTCCTGGGCGCGGAACACCGCCAGGGCCGCCTGGGCCACGCTCTGGTGGGCGAAGAAGTTGAGCTCGAAGCTGGCCCGCAGGTCGGCGTCGGCCAGGGTGGCCATCGGGCCGGTCCAGGCGGCCCCGGCATTGCTCACGACGATGTCGAGCCCGCCGAAGTGGGCCGCCACCGCCGCGACGGCGGCCCGCACCGCCGCCGGGTCGGTGACGTCACAGGCCGCGGCGAGGGCCCGCTTGCCGCAGGTGGCCGCCACCGCTTCGGCCGCCTCCCGGTCGAGATCGAGCACGGCCACCTCGGCGCCGGCGGCGGCGAAGGCGCGGGCTGTGGCGGCACCGATGGCGCCGGCGCCGCCGGTCACCAGCACCACCTGGCGGGCCAGGGGCTTCTCGGCCGCCTTGCCGAGCTTGGCCTGCTCCAGGCTCCAGTACTCCATGGCGAAGGTGTCGGCCTCGTTGACGGGCGCGAAGCGGCCGATGGCTTCCGCCGCCAGCAGGGTCTGGGCCCAGGCCTCGGCGATGTCGGCCACGGTGGCCGCCTCGGCGGCCGACTTGCCGATGCCCACCAGCCCCAGGCCAGGGATCGCCGCCACCCGCGGCAGGGGATCGAGCGCCTTTTTGACGCCCCCGGCGGCGGCGTTCTGGCGCTGGAAGTAGGCGCGGTACTCGGCCGCGTAGGCCTCCAGGGCCTGCTCCAGGGCCTTGCCCCAGGCGGCCAGGGCCGGGCCGTCGCCGCCGGACGGCAGCGGCGGCAGCACCAGGGGCCGGGCCTTGGTGCGGATGACGTGGTCGGGGGTGGCGACGCCCCGGCCGGACCAATCCGGCAGCCGGGCGTCGTCGCTGATGGCGCGGGCCAGGGGGGTGTCGCGCAGCGCCAGGATCCAGTGGGGACGGACGCCGGCGGCGACGGCGGCCCGGCCCAGGGCGCCCCGCAGCACCGGCAGCACCGCCGCCGCAGGGGCCGGGCGCTCCGGCACGGCCACGGCATGGAGCGAGCGCTCGCCCCGGGCCAGGCGCTCCTCGGCCCGCCGCACCAGGTCGATCATCCGGTCGTAGCTCTGCTCGGCCGTCGCCCCGAAGGAGAACAGGCCGTGCTGCAGCAGCACCATGCCCTCCGGTTCGCTGCCGCCGGCCGCCGCGGCCTCCCAGGCCAGGGCTGCCGCCTTGGCCAGGGCGAAACCGGGCATCACGTAGGGCACCAGGGCCACCCGATCGCCGTAGACCTCCCGGCACACCTCGGACGCATCGGGCTGGTCGGCCAGGGCCAGCAGGGCGATCGAGTGGGTGTGGTCGACGAAGGTGTGGGGCAGGAAGGCGTGCAGCAGCGCCTCCACCGAGGGGTTGGGGGCGGCCGGATCGATCAGGTTCTGGCGCTGGGCCGCCACCATCGCCTCATCGCTGAGGGCATCGAGGGCCCGCAGGGCCTGCAGGGGCTCCAGGCGCACCGCCGGATGGCCCGGCGGCTCGATCGTGCCCAGGTCCCAGCCCGATCCCTTGACGCACAGCACCCGGATCGGCTCGCCCAGCAGCCCGTGCACGGTGGTCTTCACCGAGGTGTTGCCGCCGCCGTGCAGCACCAGCTCGGGGTCGGCCCCCAGCAGCCGGGCGGAGTAGGTGCGCAGGGCCAGGTCTTCGCCCACGCCCTGGTCGCCGTAGCGGGCGATCGCCTCGCGGGCGGCGGCATCCGACCAGCGATGTTGCACGGCCATGGGGCGAAACGGGGACTCTGGGGGGAGACTACGGGGAGCGATCCTCCAGGGGCTGCCCGTGTCCATCCGCCGCCGCCGCCGCTGCCGCCGCGAGGTCCTGAAGCCGTGGGCCGGCGGGGCCTTGCTGCCCCTGCTGCTGGTGGTGGGTGTGGCGGTGGGGGTCGGGGTGGCGGCCCCCGCCCTGGCCGAGCAGCCGGTGCCCCCCCAGATCCCCCGCGACGGCTGGAAGGATTGCGAATACAACGACAAGCCCCTGGCCTGCGTGGATGAGCAGCTCCCCGGCGGCCTGAAGATCCGCTGGAAGGACGGCCAGTCGATGACCTACCGGGCGGTGTCCGCCAAGGGCAAGGACGCCAGCGGCAGCGACCTGCTGCGCGATCGGCTGGGGGGCCTCTGGCGCAGGGAGCTCTTCGTCCAGGGCAATATCACCCTCACCAACGAGGCCAACGGCAACCGGATCTTCGTGCCGCTGCGCTTCCCCTGCAAACCGCCCCTGAAGGGGGAGGTGGGCTACTGCCGCTACTGACCCCGCCCGCCATGAGAGCGATTCTCGCCACCCCGTCCCTGGTGGACACGGCGTTGCCGGAGCCCGTCCCCGGCCCCCACGACCTGCTGGTGCGGATCGAGGCGGTGGCGGTGAACCCGATCGACACCAAGCTGCGGGCCGCCGTGCGCGAAGGGGATCCACCCCGGCAGCTGGGCTGGGACGGCGCCGGGGTGGTGGCGGCGACCGGGGAGCGGGTGAGCCGCTTCCGGGTGGGGGATGGGGTGATGTTCGCCGGCGACGCGGGACGGGCCGGCTGCAATGCCGAGGCCGTGCTGGTGGACGGGCGGCTGGTGGGCCACAGGCCGGCGCGGCTCTCCTGGGCCGAGGCGGCCAGCGTCCCGCTGACGGGGCTGACGGCCTGGGAGTCCCTGTTCGAGCGGCTCGACCTTGATCCAGCCGGTGGCACTGGGCGGGGCCGCAGTCTGATGATCCTCGGCGGCGCCGGCGGGGTGGGCTCGATCGCCATCCAGCTGGCCCGCCGGGCCGGGGCGGTGGTGATCGCCAGCGCCTCGCGGCCGGAGAGTGCCGCCTGGGTGAGGGAGCTGGGGGCCGACCACGTCGTCGACCACCACCGACCCCTGGCCCCCCAGCTGGCCGCCCTGGGCTTCGCGGCGGTGGACCGGATCGCCAACTTCAGCGACACCGACGCCTACTGGGAGGTGATGGCCGAGCTGATCGCCCCGCTGGGGTCGATCGTGGCGATCGTGGGCAACCGCCGCCCCCTCGACCTCAACCTGCTCAAGGCCAAGAGCGTGACCTTCGCCTGGGAGTTCATGTTCAGCCGCTCCCAGTTCCAGACCGCCGACATGGGGGAGCAGGGGCGGATCCTGGATCACCTCGCCGCGCTCTTCGAGGCCGGCGAGCTGCGCCCCACCCTGGGCCGCACCCTCAGCCCCATCAACGCCGCCAACCTGGAGATCGCCCACGACCAGCTCGCCTCCGGCCGCACGATCGGCAAGATCGCCCTGGTGGGCTGGGACTAGGCCAGTCGCGCCACCAGCACCCGGTGACGGGGGTCGCAGGCCTCCCGGCGCACGTCGCGGAAGCCGGCCTGCTCCAGGGTCCTGGGCAGATCGAGGCTGAAGTAGTCGGCCAGGTAGGGCTCGGTGCTCTTGAGCAGGGTGGCGATCGGGGCCGGCAGGCGGCGGATCACGGCCGAATCCGGGTCCTGGTCCACCAGGGCCACCACCCCGCCGGGCCGCAGCAGGCGGGCCGCCTCCCGCAGCACCGCCTGGGTGGCGCCTGCGGGCAGCTCGTGGCAGACGAACTGGAGGGTGATCAGGTCGACGCTGGCCGCGGGCAGGCCGGTGGCCTCGGCGGCGGCGTGGTGCCAGCGGCGGATCCGCCCCCCGGGGTCGCGGACCCTGGCCACCGCCAGCATCTGGGGGGAGAGGTCGAGGCCGTCGACGGCGACGCCTGTGCCCTCACGCCGCTCCAGCCAGTCCTTGAGGGCCAGGGTGCCGACGCCCACCGAGCAGCCGATGTCGAGGGCACTGCCCACCGGGCCGGTGAGGCTGGGCTCGATCGCGGCGAAGATCGCGTCCCTCAGCCGCCGCTGGGCGTCCTGGGGCTCCAGGGTTTCCCCCGGCCACACCCGCAGGGCCATGGCATCGGTGGCCTGCTCCGCCTCACCGGCCGCCTGCCAGCAGAGGTTGCCCTCCTGGTAGGCGTGGAAGCGGGCCCGGTAGTAGGCCGGCGTGGCGGTGGCCCTATCCGTGCTGCTGGCCAGCAGCGGCTCGGCCTGCCGCACCAGCTCCTCGCGACGGGCCCGCCAGGCGATGCCGCGGCGCTCGGCGGTGCGGATGATCAGCTGGCGGGCCTGCAGGAACAGCAGCCGCCGCAGGGGCTCGACCGCCAGCAGCCGGTCGATCAGCCAGCCGAGGGGATGGCGCGAGGCCACCCAGTTGGGGGGCGGGGCGGCGGCGGTCAGGGCCGGAGCGGCAGGCTGGGCCTGGGCCATGGACGGCGAAGGGGCGGCGACTCAGTCTGACGGCGTTGCGGCCCCCGGCGCCGGGCGCAACCGCAGCGAGGCGGCGAAGCCCGCCAGGGCCACCGCCAGCCAGATCCAGCCGTGCAGGCTGAAGCTCATCACCCCGCCCAGGAAGGCATTGACGTTGCACCCCGAGGCGAGCACCCCGCCGTAGCCCATCAGCAGGCCGCCGAAGCCACGCCGGGCCAGGTCCGGCAGGGGCTCGGACCGCTCACCGCGCCAGCGGAAACGTCCCTCGGCCAGGGCGGTGGCGACGGCGCCATAGAGCAGGCCCAGATCCACGAGCACGGCCTCGTTGAACAGCCAGGCCTCCGGCCCCGCCAGCAGGGCCTGGCCCCGGGGACTTGACCAGAACAGGCTGCTGCCTGGATCCCAGCCCAGGGCCTGGGCGGCGTGGGCGCCACTGAGGGCCAGGCCCCAGAGCACCTTCCAGGGCTCGGCCGTCACCAGCAGCAGGCCCGTGGCC
Source organism: Synechococcus sp. CCAP 1479/9 (assembly GCF_019038535.1). Taxonomy (NCBI): domain Bacteria; kingdom Bacillati; phylum Cyanobacteriota; class Cyanophyceae; order Synechococcales; family Synechococcaceae; genus Synechococcus; species Synechococcus sp. CCAP 1479/9. The sequence goes on from NZ_JAFKRK010000029.1 coordinate 35,192, forward strand.
AGCAGGGCGACGGCGATGGCGCCGCCGTAGAGCCGGCGGCTGGGGGAGCGCCAGGGGGCATGGCCGCTCCAGCGCATCAGCAGCACGGCGATCAGGGCGATGAAGGCGAGCTGCAGGGTCAGGGCTCCCAGAAGGCCGAAGAGCTCCAGGCCGACCGGGGACGGCAGGCGCGGCAGGGGCAGGGCCGCCAGCTGCGGGGCGTGCAGGGTGCCGAGGAAGGCGCCGACGATCAGGCCGATCAGGGCGGCCAGCACGCCGCCGCCGCCGCGGGAGGTGGCCGCCAGGGTGCCGCAGCCGCAGGCCCGGGCCCGCTCCATGCCGATGCCGAACAGGAAGGCCCCGGCCAGGAAGGGCAGGGAGAGGGGGGTGGCCAGCAGCTTCGGCTGCAGGCCGGTGAGGGGCTCGGCGGTGAGCACCAGGGCCATGGCGATCACCAGCAGCGCCGCCAGCAGCAGCTGGGCGAAGACCGGGTGGGGATCCCGCCGCACGATCAGCCGGCGATAGCCGGAGGCGAAACCGAAGCCGGAGCGGACCAGGGCGTGGCCGAGGCCGCAGCCCAGCCCCCAGACGAGGGCCGAAGTGGGTTGCCGAACCGCCAGGGCCGCGGCCACCGCCACGGCGGGGGCCACGGTGATTGCGGCAGACGGGAAACGCCTCAACGCTTCTTCGCTTTGGTTTGGGATGGGGACTCGCTGCCGGTGTCACAGGCGAGGGCTGCGGCCGGTGGGAGCAGCAGCACCAGCAGCACGCCGGCCAGGGAGAAGAGCCGGGTGGCCTGGCGAAGGAGGGGCATGGCCATGGAGAAACGGGGTGGAGCTGGAGGTGGGATCAGCGGCTGCTCACCAGGGCCGGACTGCCTTCCGGCCCAACGGCGATCGGCAAATTGGAGGCACTGTATTCGGTCCAGGAGCCTTCATAGATCCGCACGTTGGGGTACTTGAGGACGTGCCTGAGGGTGAGGAACTGCAGGCTGGCCTCACGGCCGGTGCTGCAGGAAATGATGATCTCCTTGTCGGGGGTGATGCCGCGGCTGACGAGCAGGGCCCGGAGCTCTTCGGCGGACTTCAGCTTGTGGGCGTTCTTCTTCGTTTCATCGGCGTTGTTCGCTTCAGTGAACGCCTGCCAGGGGATGTTCCTGGCCCCGGGGATGTGGCCGTTGCGGATGAAGGTCTGGTCGGTGCCCTCGAACTGGGCCTTGGGACGGGGGTCGATGATCACCACGTTGCTGCGGCCGATCAGGGGCTGCAGCTCCTTGAGGGTGATGGCCAGTCCCTTGACCGTGGTGGGCCGGAAGCTGCCGACCTGGAAGGTGGGGAACGCCTTGGTGGTGCTCTGGCCGGCCGCCTTGTAGCCGCTGAGGCCCCCATCGACGATCGCGACCTGACGCACGCCGCTCTTCTCGAGGATGTAGGAGACGAGGGCGGTGCCGAGCACGTCGTTGCCGTCGGAATAGACGAGCACCGAATCCCGGTTGGAGATGCCCGCCTCGCTCAGGAGGCTGGCGAGCTTGGTGGGACCCCAGATCTGGAACGGCAGGCGGCCGTTGGGGCCACGGAAGGCCTGCTCGGAGAGGTGGACGGCGCCGGGCACGTGGCCACCGATGTAGGAGAGCGGAGGCACCGGGCGAACATCCAGGACCTTCCAGCGGCCCGAGCGGGCGGCGTCGGCCGCCTGCTCGGGGGAGAACACCTGGAAGTTCGTGCCCCCCGCGGCCAGGGTGGTGACAGCGGCGCTGGCCTGGGCGGGAGCGGCGGCCTGGGCCTGGGTGGCGGGGGAGCTGCCGAAGCCCAGTGTGGTGGCGGTGGTGATGGCGGCGGCGGCACCGAGCGCGGCGGACACCAGCAGACGCCTGGAGTGGCGGAGCCTGGAGTGGCGGGCCCTGGAAAACGTCATTGAACACAAAGGTGATCGATGAACCGATCTTAGAAGAACGGTGGGCGCCTCTGGTTGTGGGCGTAGCAACAGTGGGGCGCTCCTGGTGTTCCGGGCTACCTTTTCTTCCATCCCGCGACCGAACCATGCCCTGGCGTCCCCGCCTGCTGGCCCTCTCCACCTCGCTGCTGGTGGGAGCCGGCGCCCTGGTCGGCGGGGCCGCCCTGGCCACCCCGGCCGGATCGCTGCTCAAGGGCCTGGCGCTGCCGCTGCCCAAGCCGGCGGCCAGCCTGTTCGCCGCCAACGCCATCGGCCAGACCAGCCTCAACACCCAGCTGCCCGGCAAGCCGGACGAGCTGCTCGCCAAGGTGAAGGCGTCCCTGGCCAAGCAGGGCTACAGCGAGCGCAAGATCAACACGGTGGTGGGCCCGTGGGGCTTCAACCTGGTGCTCGATCCCCCGGCGGGCACCAAGGTGGACGGCACCGCCGACGGCAAGGCCGCCGCCCTGGTGCTGCAGGCCACCGCCATCGGCCCCAACCAGCTCAACCTCAACGTCCGCTTCGAAGGGCTCTGAGGGGTCACGGACCCGGGTCACCCCACGGACAGCACCCCGGCCCCCAGCTGGTGGGCCCGCCACTGGAAGTGGCTGGTGCCGGCCGGTTGCCTCACGGGCCTGGCCGGTGTTGCCGGCTTCATCGCCCTGATCGTCAGCCTCGTGTTCGGGCTTCTCAAGTCCACCACGCCCTATAAGGAGGCCCTGGCCAAGGCCCAGCGGGATCCGGTGGTGATCGGCCTGCTGGGCGCACCGATCCAGGGGGGCTTCCTCGTCTCCGGCAATGTCAGCCTCTCCGGTGGCACGGGGGAAGCCCAGCTGGCCATTCCCCTGCAGGGGCCCAGGGGCGGTGGCACCCTCTACGTGGAAGCCCGCCAGAAAGCCGGCACCTGGACCTACTCCACCCTGACGGTCCGGCCGGATGGGCCCGGCGAACCCATCAGCCTGCTGCGCCCTTCGCTCTGAAGCCGGCTCAGCCCGCGGCCACCGGGGCGGCGTAGAGGGCCTGGAGGCCCGCCTCGCTGGCCGGTGCCACGCCCCGCTCGGTGATCAGGGCCGTCACCAGTCGGGCGGGGGTGACATCAAAGGCGGGGTTGAAGCCGTCGCTGCCGTCGGGCACCAGCTGCACGCTGGTGGGCTCCCCCGCCGCGGGCTTGCCGGCGATGCGGGTCACCTCCAGGGGGGAGCGCGCCTCGATCGGGATCTCCTTCACCCCGTCGCCGATCGACCAATCAATGGTGGAGGCGGGCAGGGCCACGTAGAAGGGCACGCCGTTGTCGTGGGCGGCCAGGGCCTTGAGGTAGGTGCCGATCTTGTTGCAGACATCGCCCGTGCGGGTGGTGCGGTCGGTGCCGACGATCACCGCATCCACCTGGCCGTGCTGCATCAGGTGCCCGCCGGCGTTGTCGACGATCACGGTGTGGGGCACCCCTTCGCGGCCCAGCTCGAAGGCCGTCAGGCTGGCCCCCTGGTTGCGGGGGCGGGTCTCGTCGACCCAGACGTGGATCGGCAGGCCGGAGCGGTGCGCCTTGTAGATCGGCGCCAGGGCCGTGCCCCAGTCCACCGTCGCGAGCCAGCCGGCATTGCAGTGGGTGAGCACGTTCAGGGGCTGGCCGCGGCGCTCCTCCGGGCGCCGGGCGGCGATCGCCTGGAAGAGGCGCAAGCCGTGGTCGCCGATCGCCTCGCACATGGCCACGTCCTCCTCGGCGATGGCGGCCGCCTCGGCCCTGGCCGCCTCGGCGCGCTGCTCCGCTGCCAGGGGGAGCACGGCGGCCCGCACCCGCTCCAGGGCCCAGCGCAGGTTGATGGCGGTGGGGCGGGTGGCGTCGAGGCGCTCGAAGGCCGCGGCCAGGGAGGCGTCGGAGGGATCGGCCTGCAGGGCCAGCATCAGCCCGTAGGCCCCGGTGACGCCGATCAGGGGAGCCCCCCGCACCACCATGGTGACGATCGCCTCGGCCGCCTCCTCGACGTTGGTGAGCGAGCGGGTCACGAACCGGTGCGGCAGCAGGGTCTGGTCGATGACGCCGACCGAGCGGCCGCCCTCCTCCAGCCAGATGGTGCGCCAGGGCCTGCCGTCGATGTTCATGGTCGTTCAAGAAGCCGTCAGATGGTTCCGATCATCCCTGCCGGCAGGGAAGGGCCGAACAAGGGCCATAGATTCAAAACACCCCGTTGAGTGCTGACGGTGAAGCCACGGCCTGCCCTGGTTGGACTCAGCCTGCTGGTGGGCCTGCTGGGAGCCTGCGCTTCCGCTCCGCCCGCGAACGTCGTGGCGCCGGCTCCGGCGGAATCGCCGCTGCTGGCTCCGATGACCAAGGCCAGGCAGGCCGTGGATCAGGTCAATGCCGCCCAGGACCAGCGCGAGAAGGCGATCGAGAACGCCCACCAGTAAGGTCCCGCGTTCCTGCGTGGTTCCGGGACGGCGCTGCCACGAAGCCGCCGAGATTCAGGGGAGCCCCCCCGGTGTTGGGGCGTCACGGCCCAGCAGCCCACGGGTCAGGGCCCGGAAGCGGGCGGGCTCGAGATCCCCGAGGGCCTCGCCCCGGCGGCTGCGCCAGGCGTGCCAGCCCAGCAGCGGCACCAGCCGGTTGTGGCCGGCCAGATCCAGGGGGGACGCCAGGGGCGCCACCGGTCGGGGGGCCGGCAGCGGCCCGCGGCGGGCCTCCAGCTGCGCGGCGATGGCGACGAGGTCCTCGTCCCGGCCACTGGCGCCGAGGATCTCCAGGCCCACGGGCAGGCCGCGGCCATCGACGGCCACCGGCAGGGCCACCGCCGGCAGGCCGCTGGTGCTGCTCACCATGCAGGTGATGGCGGGCGAGGGCTCGCGCTGGGCGCCGCCGCGCCGGTCGCTCAGCAGCAGCAGCCCATCGAGGCGCTGGGCGCCCAGGGCCTGCTCCAGCCGCCGGCGGTTGGCGGCCATCCGCCGGCGTGCCCGCGCCTCCGCCGCCGGATCGCTGGCCATCAGGTCGCGGCATTCGGCCGGGGTCCACTCCGGCGGCAGGCGGCCGGAGCCGCAGATGTCGTCCCAGCTGCGTCGGCTGCCGGGGTAGCGGGCCAGCTGGGCATCGATGCGGCGCCCCGACCCCTTGACGAAATCCGAACCGAGCCGGGTGTCGAGCCCCGGCACCACCAGCGCCTCGACCACCTCCGCTCCGGCCGCCTGCAGCAGCTCCACGGCCCGCCGCAGGGCCTCCGCCGCCGCCGCCGTGGTGGGCGCCAGGTCCTGGTTGCCGGCCCTGGCCAGCACCGCCAGACGCCGGCCGCGCAGGTCCACCGAGGCCGCCGCCCGCCCGGGCCGCCAGCTGGGATCGAGCACCGCCAGGCCCCGGGCCAGCAGGCCCATGTCACGGGCGATCAGACCCGGGGTGCCGTTGACGAAACCCAGCGGCAGCAGGCCGGCGCTGGAGAAGCGCCCCTGGGTGGGCCGCAGGGTCACGGCGCCGTTGTAGACGGCCGGCAGGCGCAGGGAACCGCAGTTGTCACTGCCGAGGGCCAGGGGCACGAAACCGGCCGCCACGGCCACGGCGGAACCGGAGGAGGAGCCCCCCGGGCTGAGCCAGGGGTCGTAGGCGTTACCGACCCGGCCCGCCGCCCCCGACAGCCCGCGGATGCCGAAGGCGAACTCGTCCATCGTGGTGGTGCCGACCACGATCGCCCCAGCGGCCCGCAGCCGCGCCACCGCCTCGGCATCGGCCGCCGGCTGGTTGCCCAGCAGGGCCAGGGAACCGGCCGCCATGGGCTGGTCGGCGCTGGCGAAGTTGTCCTTCACCGCCAGCGGCAGGCAGTCGAGGGCACCGGCGGGGGCGCCCGCCGCCCGGGCGCGGTCGTGGGCGGCGGCCTGCTCCAGGGCGTAGGGGTTGAGCTGCTGGAAGGCGTTGAGCGGCGGCCCGGAGCCGGTGGCCAGGTTGCGGCTCAGGATCTCCGCCTGCACCGCCCGGATCCGGGCCTCGCAGGTGGAAGCGGGACCCGCTGCAGCGACAGGAGCCCCCAGGGCCAGGGCCAGGCCGGCACCGAACGATGCCGTGGCCAGGCCAGACCGGGGGCGTTGCTGCAGGTCCATGGCGCCGGTTCAGCCCCGCCGGGCGTCGCGCAGCATCATCGCCATGCGCTGCAGCAGCTTCCAGCCGATGACGCCGTTGGCCTCCACCAGGGGGCGGAACTCCCAGTAGGTGAGGCCGTAGCAGTCGAGACGGGTGGCGGCGGTGATCGTGGCCATGCGGGTGCCGTCATCGATCAGGGCGATCTCACCGAAGAAGTCGCCGGCGCCGAGCCGGGAGCGCACGGTCCCCTGGATCGTCACCGTCGCCTCCCCGGCCTCGATCACATAGAAGGCGGAGCCGCCGGAGCCCTCCTGGATGATCGTTTCCCCGGCCTCGAAGTCCCGTTCCTTGAACAACAGGGCAACCTGCTGGAGCTCCTCCGGGCTCAGATCGGCGAACAGCGGCACGCGCTGGAGCACTTCGACGGGGGCGCCGCGCATTCAGGGTCCGGCCTTGGTGATCGCTCGGCACTGAAGCAGAACCAGCCCGTCATCGGCAAACGCCCACTCCAGATCACGGCCGGGGCCGTAGACCTCCTCGCAGCGCAGGGCAAGGCGGTTGAGGGCCTGGAGCTGGGCGTCATCGAGGCAGAGCCGCTCCACCAGCTCGCCCGGCAGCGTCTCCTCCCGGGTGCCGCCACCGGCCAGCGGCCGGATCGCCACGGTCTTGTAGCCCGGCCGGCACTCCCGCACCTGCCCGGCCCGGTCGAGGCAGATGTGGTCGGGGATCACCAGGCCCGCCACCACCGCTTCCCCCAGGCCCCAGCTCGCCTCGATCACCCGTTCGTCGACACCGGTGACGGGGTTGCGGGTGAACATCACCCCGGCACTGACGGGGGAGAGCAGCGTCTGGACGACGACGCCGACGCTGGGGCGGCTGAACAGGCCCACCCGCTTGCGGTAGCTGATGGCGGAATCGGAGTTGGCCGACCACCACACGTCCCGCACAGCCCCGGCCAGCGCTTCCAGGGAGGGCACGTTGAGCAGGGTCAGGTGCTGGCCGGCGAAGCTGGCGGCGGCGCCGTCCTCATCGATGGCGGAGGAGCGCACCGCCAGCGGACCGGCCAGGTCACCCACCGCCGCCAGCACCTCAGCGATGGCGTCATCGTCGCCACTGGCCACCGCCTCCACCAGATCGGCGGCGAGGGCGAAGCCGCTCGGCACCGGCAGGCCGTCGCGCAGGGCCTGGCCGAGGCCCACGGCCTTGGCACCGAAGCATGCAAGGTCTTCGGCCGCTTCGAGGGGAACGACCCGGCTCATACCAGCACCGTCACCTCACCGGCGGTGCCGTCCACCCGCAGGCGCTGGCCATCGGCGATGCGCTGGGTGGCCTCGCGGGTGCCCACCACACCGGGGATGCCGTACTCCCGGGCCACGATCGCCGCGTGGGAGAGCAGGCCGCCGCTGTCGGTGACGATCCCGCCCAGCAGGGGCAGCAGGATGTTGAAGGCTTCGGTGGTCGAGACGGTCACCAGGATGTCGCCGCGCTGGATCCGGTCGAACTCCGAGGGGTGGGACACCAGGCGGGCGGGCCCCTCAACGGTCCCCTGGCTGGCGGCCAGGCCCCGCAGCCGGTCGGCCTCGTGGGGGGCCGCCGAACTGCCGAACAGGGCCTCGAGGGCGAGGCCGGTGGCGCGCATCATGCGGGCGGCGGCGGCGGGCAGCCCGGCCAGGTCCGGCATGGGCGGCGGGGTGCCGATGGTGGCCGGGGCCTCCTTGGCGCTGTGGGCGGCGCGGTAGGCGGCGCGGGCGGCCAGGACGTCGGCGTCCGGGTCGGCGCTGCCGCCGAGCAGGGCGGCCAGCTCGTCCAGGTCGGCATCGAGGCCATGGAGCGGATCGTGGAGACGGCCGCGGTCCGCCAGGCGCCGGCCGGCGGCCAGGGCCGCCCGCCGCATCAGGCCCGAGGCCCAGATGTCGCTGAACACCCCCCGTTCATCGCGGATCGGGTAGGTGAGCCTGGCCTCCCCAAGCAGCTCGTCGAACTGGCTGCGGTGGGCCTCCGGCACCGCGGCCCGCACGGTGGCGATGCGGTCCTGCAGGTCGGAGGGAGCGACCTGCTCGGCCACCGCGGCCCGGATGGCGCGGAGCAGGGCATCGGGCAGCTCGAGGGCAAAGGGGTTGGAGATGTCAAAACCATCCAGCAGCCGGTAGCCCACCAGATCGAGGTAGGCGGCGACCGCCTCACCGGTGCCCCCCTCCAGGCCCCGCAGCCGGGCGAGCACCGCACCGGCCTCCCCGGGGGCCTCCAGCAGCTCCCGGGCGCTGGAATCGCCGCGGATGGCGGCGATCAGGGCGCCGAGCTCGCTGGAGGCCCCCGCCGACACCGGCGAACTGCCCCGCATCAGGCCCAGCAGCTGGGCCGCCGGCAGGCCCGTCCAGTCGCCCACATGGGCGAGGAAATCGCCGGTGGGCACGATCGCGGCCGCCGTGAACCGCATGTGCTGGTACAGCATCTGGGCGTGGTGGTCGCGGCAACGGCCCAGGTGGGCCACCAGGGCGTCATCGGCGAGCGCCTCCGGATCGATGGCCTGAATGGCGCGGTGGGCCTGGATCGCCGCCGGCTTGAACGTCTCGTTCCAGTCGCGCAGCTGCTCCCGCCAGTACTTCTCGGCGAACACCACTTCGGCCCGGGCGAAGCGCTCGGGGACCTCGGCCGGATCGAGCGGCGTCACCCGCTTGTAGGCGAAGCCGTTGACGTACGCCATCTCGAGCGAGTCGATCAGCATCCCGTAGGAGCGGGCAAACTCGCCGGTGCCGCGCTGGAAGGCCGGCGGGTGGATGGCGCTCCAGTAGCGGGTGGCCGGCCGGGGGAAGTGAACAGGATCGAGTTCCCAGAAGCCGGAGCCCGGGGAATCGAAGCGAAGCTCGGACGCGGGGCCGGTGAACGCCAAGGGCACCTCCGGGGGGATCGGATGGGGGTGGGGGGAACCTAAGCGAGGCGACAGCGGCCGGCCTCAGGCGCCACCGGCCCGCATCAGCCGCTGCAGCTGGCCGCTTTCCAGTTCCAGCACCCGGCGGGCGAAGTCCGGGTCCCGCTCCAGCACCGCATCGAAGGAATCCACCGGCACCGCCAGCAGGCGGGTGCCGTCGGCCTCGGCCACGATCGTGCTCTCCGAGGCGCTGTGGGTGAGCACCTGGAGCTCGTCGAGCACCCGGCCGGGCTGGAGATCCTCCACCCAGGTGCGCTGCCCGTCCCGGTGCAGGACCCGGGCCCGGCCCTCGATCAGCAGCAGCAGTTCGCGGCAGGTGTCGCCCGTCTCGGTGATCAGCTCCCCCTTGGCGAAGGTGCGCACATCGGCCTGGGACGCCAGGGCATCGAGGGTGTCGGAGTCGGAGCGGCGGAAGAAATCGCTCGTGGCCAGGAAGACCCGCTTCTCCAGCTCCGGGAACCCCCGCAGGTCCGGGGGGCCGTCGAGGGTCTCGACCGCCCGGGCGGTCTGGCGCAGCAGGGCCGGGGCCCCCGGCACGCCCCGTTCGGCCGCCATCGACCGGGCCCGGCCTCCATCCAGGCAGGCCGTCAGGAACAGGCCGGCGGAGGCCAGGGTGGGGCTGGAATCGGCCACCAGGGTGGCCAGGAAGCTGAGGGTCTCCTCGACGGGCACCTCCAGGGAACAGGAGGGGGCCTCCCCGCCGGGATGGGCCAGGGTGTCGGCAACGCCCGCCGGCAGGCGGCGCTCCCAGCCCTCCCGATGCAGCAGTTCCGGCAGCTCCAGGGGGGCGATGGCCTGGAGGCGCTGCACCAGGGCCGGCACCGCCGGATCCTCCTGGAGGGTGGCCAGGCCGTCGAGGATCGCCCGCAGGGTCAGCTCCTTGCGCAGCTGCAGCCGGTCGTCGAGCAGGGCCAGCACGGCGGACTGGTGGCGCAGGGCGCTCTGGTGCAGGGCCCGGTAGCCGTCGGTGAGGGCCGGCAGCCGCTCCAGCAGCCGCTCCACCTTGTGGATCGCAGCCGCGGCGGGGGAGAGGTCGTCGAGCACCCGCTCCTCCTCGCGGGAGGAGATGCCGTACTCGCGCCGCAGGGCCTGCAGGGAAGCGCCATCGGGGCCGCCCGCCACCGGGCCGCTGCCAAGGCGCTGCACCAGCATCAGCCGCTCCAGCGACTTGCGGTAGCCGCTGAGGCGGACCTGGTCCTCCAGGCTGCGGCGGCTGTCGGGATCCAGCAGGCCGGGATCCTCCACGCCGAGTTCATCGAGCACCTGACGGTGCTCGCCGTCGCTGATGCCGAAGGAGAGGCGCATCTGCTTGAGCACCTCCAGGCTGCTGGCGGCATTGACGAAGCCCTCCTCGAGGGCTTCCCGCACCACGCCCTTGTAGGCCTCGAGCCGCTTCTGGCCGGTGAAGCCCGGCAGCACCTTGGCCAGCACGTACACCTCCTCGGTGCCCAGGTCGGCCAGGGAGCGGCCGTCGAGGTAGCGGCCCACATCGAGATCCATGCGGGTGAGCTGCTTGCGGAAGCGCTCGGCCAGGTTCTCGCGGCCGTAGAGATCGGGGGAGCGGTTCCAGGCCCGGTAGAGCCAGAGGGTGCTGACGGCCACCAGGGTCACGTCGAACAGGTACTGGAGCCAGGCCGGCGCCAGCAGCAGCAGCGGCCGGCCGGCGAACAGAAAGAAGAAGTTGAAGACCAGGAAGGTGGCCACCACGAACACCCGGTGGCGGATCCGCTCGCGGTCGGGCTCGGCGCCACTGCGCCGCACCCGGCTCCGCAGGGCCGATTCGATCGCCCGGCCGGCGAGGGTGCCGAGCCAGGTGCACAGCCCCAGGAACAGGGGCACCGTCACCAGCTTGGGCACATCGATCGGCTGGCCGAACAGGTAGAAGCCTGGCCGCAGCAGCTGGGCCAGCTGGTCCTCCTGGCGCAGCCAGACGCCGGAGAAGTAGTAGTCCCAGTTGCCGGCATAGACGTAGTAGTAGACGAAGTAGCCGAACACCAGGCCCACGTAGCCGTAGCGCTCGAAGGCGAAGGCGGGGGAGGGGATCTTGGCCCAGTAGAGGCGCTCGGCGTCGATGTCGATGCAGGGCTGCTGGCAGGCCACGCAGGCGCTCTGCTCGCTGCCGTCGGGCTGGACGGTGCGGCACATCGACTGGGTGATCGGCGTGCTGGCCATGTGGGCGCGGCTGCCCAGCAGGCCGGTGGGGGTGGAGAAGACGCTCTGCACCGGTGCCATCGGGCAGAAGTACTGGCACCAGCTCTTGCCGCCGTAGAGCCAGCCCACGGCGATGGCACAGACGATGGTGAACGTGAGCCAGGCGAACAGCACCAGGCGATCGGCATTGAAGAAGAGGATGCGGCCGCAGAGGCCCACGAACAGCCAGGCGAACTGCAGCCGGGAGTAGTGCTTGCCCAGCCAGGAATCGCCCGGCACCTTGGCCAGCTGCAGGCGCTTCTCGCCGGTCTTGGGGTTCACCTTGGCGATCTGGCGCTGCAGCCCCAGGGCGCGGGGGATCTGGGAGAGGAAGGAGAGCGGGCAGATCCGCCGCCACAGCTCATGGCCGAACACCAGCAGGATGAAGATCCCCGAGGGCACCACCAGGCCCCAGAACAGGGTGGTGCCAAGGGGATAGGGGGTCTCGCTCAGGCAGAGACCCTGCACCGTCACGCAGGCCTCCGGCAGCCGCAGGGGGCTCCAGGGGTGGTCGGGCTCGGTGAACCGGGGCGTGAACGGGTCGTAGAGCAGGGAGAGGATGATCAGCAGCCAGCCGGTGGTGAGCGCCCAGCGCACCAGATGCATCCGCCGTTCCGTCACTGAATAACTCGCGCCGCCGCGCCTAGGTGGCGCTGACCATAGCGATGGCCTCCGAAAGCTGACTGGCCTGCTGTGCCGGGGGGCCAGGGGCTGCCATCCTCACGGTGGAGGCTGACGCCCGCAGACACCACCAGATGGACTTCTTCGATCGCCAGTGGTCCACCTACCGGGCGGTGGTGGACCACGACCTGATGCAGCACCGGGCCCTGACGGCGGCCCTGGGCCAGGGGCTGGAGGGCTGGCTGGCGGCACGGCCGGCCGGCTCAACGCCGCCCCGGATGGTGGATCTCGGCTGCGGCGACCTGGCCGTGATGGCCCCCCTGCTGCGAGGCCTGCCGCTGGGCTCCTACCTGGGCGTGGACCTCTCCGGCCCGGTGCTGCCCCGGGCGGCGGCCGCCCTGGGCCCGGTGCCCTACCCCTGCCAGTGGCGGGAGCAGGATCTGCTGGCCTGGGCCGAAGCCGAACCGGGGCCCGAACCGGTCGACCTGCTCCATTCCGCCTTCGCCATTCACCACCTCAGCGACGACGACAAGGCCCGCTTCCTGCGGCTCTGCCGCCGCCATCTGGCCCCGAACGGCCTGTTCCTCTGGGCCGACGTGTTCCGCCCGCCCGGGGAAGACCGCCCGGCCTACGTGGCGCGCTACGTGGACCGGATCCGCAGCGACTGGGGCGTGCTGGCGCCCGAGCAGCAGCAGCCCGTGATCGACCACCTCAGCCAGTTCGACTTCCCACCGGATCGCGACGCCATCCGCGACACCGCCGAAGCCTGTGGCTGGACGTGGCAGTGGCTCTGGCAGGGCGACCACCGGGCCGAAGCCCTGGCGGTGCTCACCCCAGCGACTCCCTAGCCCCCCTCAAACCCCTCCTGGATCACCCCCGCCAGATCCATGAGCATCTGCTCGCTGCTGCCGGTGAACGAGGAGCCGTGCATGACAGCCAGCGTCTGCGGCTGCAACGCGGCCAGGCCCGCCAGCAGGCCAGCTGAACGGCTGGTGTAAGGCATGTAGTCCGCCAGGGGACCGCTCTGCATCTGCTGCATCGCCTGGCGCGCCGGGCCGATCAGATCGGAGGTAGTGACAGCAGCGACATCGCCGAACTGGTGGAAGAGATCGGAGCAGAACAGGGTGCGGCGGGTCTCCTCGAACAGCAGGCCGGCGTCCCAGCCATGGGGGAGGTGGGGGGTGCGGTGGAAGCGGAAGCGGTACTGGCCGGTGCTGAGCACATCGCCCTCCGCCATGCCACGGGCGGGGCGCAGGGCGAAATCATCAACACTCACCAACTTGCCGACGAGGGTGCACACCGGCTGGGCCAGGGGCGCCAGCTCCAGCCAGTGGTTGAGGCCACCGATCTCATCGGCTTCGAAATGGCTCCAGGCGATGTGGCGCAGCTGGGTGGGATCAATCAGCGTGGCCACGGCATCGCGCAGAGCCGGAAACATGCCCTTGAGCCCGGCGTGGAACAGCAGCGGCTCCTCGTCGCGCACCAGGAAGTGGTTGAACTGCAGATCGAAGTCCGGCACATGGATCGAGAGCCGGAACAGGTCGGGGGCGATCTCAGAGACGACAACCATGGTTCAGGGCCCGTTGGACTGCATCGTTTCCAGGGCAGCCTGACACTGTTCCGGAGACTGGTAGATGAAGACTTGACCCCGGGGCAAGGCATCGCACTGGTGGTACTGGGAGGGAAGCCCGAAGGCGTAACCGGCCGGCGAAAACTCACAGCGGGTGAATGTCGCCGCCTCCTGCGCCGTGATGCGATGGCATGTGGTGGTCGTCGGCTTGAGGGCGTCGAAGCCGTAGCCGCCCTGCACCGGGAACTCCCCGGCCCATGACGCGCTGGACGTCATCAGCACCAGGGCCGCCAGCCGAAGTCGCAGGGTGGTGGCCATCGGTCCGTAGCCGGTGGGGCAAGAGCTTGACGCTAAGCGAGCTGCCCCGTCAGCTCCATGGGCTGACCAGTCCGCTCAATCGGCTGCCACGGCACTCCCCAGCCGCGCCCGGATGTCCCTGAGCCGGGCGACGTTGTTCACCAGCGCCGGAGCGCTGTCGAGGCCCTCGAGATAGTCGAACACGTAGGCGAGCACGGCATAGATGGCGCCGGCGCTGAAGGACGCCGATCGGGTGAAGTCGATCAGGAGCACCACCAGGGCGACGATCGTGGCGAGCTCCGTCACGGTCCAGGTCCACGATTCGCTGTCGGAGAGCTGCACATGCCAGCGCCGCACCCGGCCGAAGTGGCGCCGTAGGCGCCGCGGGCGTGCCGCCTCGATGTCCGCGATCTCGCGCTCGATCTGGTCGTTGAGGCCGCGGTGCAGGCGCAGGGCACGCCGCCAGTACCAGGCGTTGACGAGCCCCATCGGCAGCAGCACCGCCATGGCGATGAAGCCCGCCTGGAGGTCGTAGGTGAACAGCATCACCAGCGAGCCCACCACAGTCACCACCTGGGAGAACATCATCGGCACGTCGGCCTCGAAGAAGCCGACCATGTCGCGCATCATCTCCACCCGCGCCGACACGATGCTGGTGCCGTGGCCGAGGCGCTGCTGCTCGGCCACGGTGTGCACGGCGAGGCGGGCATAGAGACCCATGAAGACCCGGGTGTCGAAGCGCTGGCGCACAAAGGCCGTGACCAGGTGCACGAGCCACACGGCGATCAGCGCCGACAGGCCCCGGTAGCTGCCCTTCAGCAACCCGTCGACCGCCCAGCCGGTGATGGCGGGGTAGGCGAGCATGCAGAGGTTCTCCAGCAGCGTCAGGGCATAGGTGCCGGCGATCGACAGCCGTTCAGCTCGGGAGAGGGTGGAAAGGAGCGTCTGCGGCATCGCCTGGCCCTGATGTCCCCAGACTGCCTGGTTCGAAGGCTCAGAGCCTGGACCAGCGCAGCAGGCTGACGCCCCCCAGGGCGATCGGCAGCAGTCCCGTCACCACGATGAACCAGGTGCCGTCGTCTGGCGCACCCAGCAGAGCCGCCTTGCCCTGGAGCAGCACCAGGGCGCCACCCAGAACAGCCAACAGGCCAGCCACCACGATCCAACGCTGGCGCCTGCGGCCGGGTCGTGTCCGGACCCAGACCAGCAGCCCCACACCCAGGGGCAGAACGGCCAGGGCGTAGTGCACCACCAGCGGGACGAGAAAGGAGAAGAACGTCATTGCGTGGAGGGCAAGGCTGGAGGTGGGCAGCGATCACTCAATGACAAACGCCGGCTTGACCTGGGCGAGGCAATGGCTGTCAGGAGCTTGCTTCGGATCGGCAAGAAAGTCGGCGGCGATCTGTGTCACGCACGCGGCTGCGGGCATGCCCTGCGGTGCAAACAGCGCCCCATGGCCCACACCGGGGAAGGTGACCACGTAGGCGGTGGTCTGGTTCCTGGCCACGGCTTCGCCGTAGGGGGCCGGCGTGATCGGGTCGTAACTGCCGTTCAGCACCAGGGTGGGAATCTGCGGATTTCTGGAGACGAAAGGAGGTTTCTGCTCCACCTGGAGCACGTCGCAGGCGTTGTTCACCGCTTCGGCTTCACGCAGGCCCAGGGGGAGCAGCTGCGGATAGGGGGGCGGCAGCACCTGGCCGGGCTGGACCCGGACCGACCGACCCCGGGCACAGACGACCGTGTGATACACCTCCCTGGCCCCCCTCGGTTCGAGATCCGACAGGGATTCGGCGATCCAGCCGAAGTTGCCCTGGCTGGCGGCGTGGATGAACCGGGGCAAGGAACTGCCCCGTGACGATTCACCGGAATAGGGCCGGGCGAGATAGGCCACAACGCCTGAGACGAAGGCCGTGCCGTCGAGCTGGGTTGTGAAGGTCTCTTTGCTCGAGGGAATCGTCAACGTCAGGGGGATGGGCTTCCGGTTCAGCCGGTCCACAATCGCCAGAAACGTCGGCTCCAGATTCGGGTAGGCCGCGTTGCACCGTTGATCCTGCGCGCAGGCGCGGAACACGTTCCTCAGGGCGTAGCTGATTGTATGACCGGAGGCCAGGTTGAAATCAATGTCCGGCCGCACGACACCATCAAGGATCACGCTGCGAAGTTTCGGCCTGTGCTTGTCGGCCTGAGCCAGAACGTATTGCCCCAGCAACGTGCCATAGGACACGCCATAGTAGTTGAAGACCGGATAGCGCAATGCCTCAGCGACGGCATAGATATCGGCCGCATTCTCGCGGGTGTTGAAGGCGCTGGGATTGATCCCCTGGGCCCTCAGCCGAGCGTTACAGGCCCTGATCCAGCTCGGATCGGTGTAGCTCTGTTTCCCCTGCGCCACAGCAATGTTGTGGGCATTGAGCTCGGGACAGAACAGGAACGGCTTCGCAAACCGGGTACCCCGTTCCTCCACGAAGATCAGATCACGCCCCTGCAACAAAGCCGGAAGCTCGGGGTACTTCGGCAGGGCTCCATTGGCAATGTCGCCGATGGTGGAATCGCCAGGGCCACCCTGCTCCACGAACAGGGGATCCGCCGCAGAGGTTTTCCCCGTGCTGCGGGTGCGGACCACACCGAGCTGGATCTTGCGTCCCTGGGGCTTGGCATGCTGCTCGGGGACGGTGACGTAACCGCAATCCGACTGGGCGGCAATGGCGGCAGGAACGTCGAAAGTCCTGCAGTCGACGGATGACCATGCCGGGCCAAACTTGGCCGCAGCTTGCGCTGCATGGCCAGGAGCAGAGCCGCCTGCAGCGACGGCAGCCATCGCAAGGAGAGCGCATCGGAACAACGGAATTGACGGCGGCCGCCCATGATGGGCTTGGCTTGATCGAGTATCAAAACAGTCGTTCTTCATTCGACGCCAAGGACTCATTGGATGCTAGCAAGCTGTTGCACGGATCTTCCTTGCCCGTGCATCTCCCTGCTTGGCGGGATAGCGAACCGCATGGCGGATCAGCCACTGAAGGTCTGCGGAGGCACCCTCCTGCAGCCAACTCTCGCAGGTGGTGAAGACGAGGTCCGGATGGTCTTTGGCGATGTCACCCAGGTGGTTGGCAACGCTGCGGCGGACATACAGGGATGCATCATTCTTCAGAGCCTCAAGGATAGGCAGTGTTGGACTCGGATCGGCAACAAACGAAGGAATGCGTTTCCCCCAGGGGAGCCTCGGGCGCGTCCCCTCACTGCACAGGCGCCTCACGTGCGGGTTGGGATCAGTGATCCATTGGCCAACCGTCTTCAGTGTGCGCTCTTGCTGCTGAATCAGAAACGTGCGGATGGCAAATTCCGAGGTGAACCGCTTGGTGAGGGCATGCAAAGCCAGCATCGACGTCTCGAAGGGGTCGATGCCACCATTGTGTTGATCGTCCTGCCCGTACTCAGATATATAGAAGCTGTGGGGAAGATAGAAAAAGCCTGCCATGCCCAAGTCTTCTGTGTCTGACTTCTCCGGGGTCAAGGACGCCATGAGGACTTGAAGAGACTCCTCATAGTCCCCAGGCAGGACTTCCCGAAGCGCCTTGGCGATATGCAGGCCTCGCTGCATGATGGATAGGGGCTCAATCCCTGTCAATGCAAAGTCGCAGAATCGGTTAACCGGAAAGTCTGGTTGTACATACTGAATGTTGCTCGCCAGATACGCAATGGCCTCCTGGCCCAGCAGGTGCTTCAGAGGCGTGCCCTTCTGAATGGATCGCGGCGCTGGTGGGATGGTGGGGACTTGAGGCGTCATGGAGGCCCTATCCATGGCCATCGAGATCACCGGCCACCTGAGCAAGAATCTCGTTCGCATGGCTGAGGGCAATGAAATGGCCCCCGCCGCTGATGGAATGCCAGATGGCGCCGGGGGTCCTGTCCGCCACCGTCTTGTTGATGGGTTCAGGCACCAGCTTGTCATCCGTTCCCTGCCAGAAGTGGATCGGACGGGTCACTGCGGTCATGTCGAAGGGCCAGGCCTCGTAGAGCATCGTGGCGTCGGTGACAAGCCCCTCAGCGCCCTGCAGAAAACATTCGCGCGATGCTTCCAGAAAGGATTGGCGGACTCCCTCATCCGACAGAACTTCTTGATCCGAGACGCCGATCGACTTTTTGAGCGCCTGCAGATAGCTGGCCTCAAAGTGCGTTGCACTCAGGCCAAGCAGTTCATACATGAGCCTGAAGCCAGGATGGAAATGCAACGCCAGGCGGCCCCCAAGCGCATCAACGCTGCTCTGATGCCTCGCCGCCCAGTTGGCGCCAAACGTTCCGTAGCTGGCACCCGCGATGCAGGAGACATGGGCAACACGGGCAGAATCCAGGTAGGCGGCGGCGGCAAGGGCCCACGGACCACCTTCCGACCAGCCGGTCACCGCGACATTCTGTGCGCCGAAGAAGTCGGCCAAGGCCAGGAGGTCGTTGGCCCATGACGCGAAGGTACGGCCCGGCTGAGGATCGGACACACCGATGCCAGGTCGATCCACGCAGACCAACCTCAGGCCATGGGCCCTTGCAGACGCGTCAAAAAGATTCGCCTCCAGGCGGCTGGATGGGCCACCGTGGTTATGGAGGACGAGTGGCCCGCCGTCATCACCGACTTCGAGATAGGCGAGGGTCCGGTTCCCAATTCGGACAACTCCTTCACGTGCCAACCGCACTTCCTCTATGGAGACTATCCACTTTAGTCTGATGTCAACATCTCAAGCCAACGATGGAGCCAGGCCGCGTCGCCAGGCGGCATTGAATGGAACGCATTCAAAAAGGCAATCGCGCACCAGACCTCCGAAGATGATCGAAGTGCCACCCTTCAACTTACTTGAATGATGCCGGCAGGTGCTGTTCATGCCAATCCAGGCACGTAAAGGACCCTGAGCCATTGCCGCTGCAGAAAGCCCTGGCCATGCAGGGGACAGCGAGGACGGCATGAGTCACGCTTGCGGTAGAGGCCTAACGGCTGCATGGAGGAACAAACGATCACCACCGACCCAAACCAAATCATCACAGCATTTTCCGGTCCAATGATTTATGATGTAGTGAGCGCACTCAGGATTACATGAAGCCAATCCATTGGCCGACCTATACTGAACCATGACAACGGCTGCCCATAACGCACCACAAACAGCAAAGGCCTGGCGCAACGCAGTCTTCGGCATGGGGCGTTATCGCTCAGTGCTTGCGATTACTTTATTCTCCATTCTGATGTCGGACATGATTACCGGTGTAATCATGTCCGTATTCTGGTGGGAGGGTGTGGATGTCCTGCTAAAGTCATTATTGGTAGCCGCCATCGTCCCAGGGATCGTTGCGCCCTTAGCGAGCAGCTTCGTTGTCAAGCTTCTGCTTGAGCTGGAGGATCTACAAACTCAGCTGCTGGAAATGGTCAACCGCGACCCCTTAACGAAGGTATACAGTCGCCGTTATCTTTTGGACTGCCTTGAGATAGAGCCAGCAAGAACTCTGCGCTCTAACGAGCCAATGTCGCTGTTAATTCTTGATGTTGATAATTTCAAGTCAGTCAACGATTGCCATGGGCACATCAATGGGGATATCGTGCTGAAGAAGATCGCTCAGATTTGCGAGTCCACCCTTCGCCCCTATGACGTCATTGCACGATTTGGGGGCGAAGAGTTTGTCGTGCTCCTGCCGAACACACCCTTGCCAGAGGCGTGCACTGTCGCTGAACGGATTCGAGAAAATGTGGCCAATGCCACCATCGAACTAACTTCTGGAGAATCTATTCGCAGCACGGTCAGCATTGGCATCAGCCCCTTTATCCCGCCAGATCCAAAGTGCATCAACCTGCTATCAAGAGCAGACAAAGGATTGTATAAAGCCAAGGATAACGGTCGGAACCAGTGGGCGATCGCAGACTGACTTTATCGCATCGGATCAGGGCTGACCCTGAGTGGCAGGCATGAACGCGACAACTCAGAATGGGAATCGATGAGGGTCTGTCCACTCGAGGAGGTTGCCAGAAGAAGATCGATGCCGTGCAAACTCTCTCCAGCTCCTCCTGGCTCCGGAACATTATTCACCGTGAGTCACATCCCAAAGAGAAGCTTCCTGCTGAATTTGCTCACCAGGACAGGACATTGAGCATAATGCCATTATCCTGCTTTGTGGGACTTCCAATGATGCCCACAGCTCGATCGGGCGCAATACGTCCCACTGCCCGCATAAGCGGGGCATGAGCACTCGTCGCATTGGCCATAGGTAATGGCATAGATCCTTTCGGATGTGCGAACCCACTGGGAAAGAACATCCCCGAACGAAGATAGACCTATGCAGGTCTCAGCGGCAGACGTCAGCGGCACTTTCGCTGCCTGCTGCGTTCCTGGTCGGGAATTCCCGCTTCGGGAGCCACAAAGGCAAGTCATTACTGCCATGGATGCAAATTATTGTCTCGATCCATTCTTGGCGATCTTCTGCTGCCCTGTCAGTACTGCATCGATAAGTTCAAATAACTTAATTCGTGAACTTTGCTGTATCACGCTTGCTCAGGAGAGGTGGCAAGGCTAATTCACTGGATCTCGCAGAATCGATGATATCTTTCATGGCTCTCATTAGATTGGCCTTGAAGAGACTATCTCGGCCTTGGCTAACGCTCCAGATCGGAAGCGGGCAAGTGCTGCTTGTGATTGGCAAAATCCACAACTCCCGCCTTCTGTATCTGGATGTTAGCTGCCGTGCAATCGTCCTCAGTTGACCTGCTTAGCCTCGACGTGGCGAGCGAATCTGTCCAGAATAGCCTGCCAACCCTGCCGTTGCTGCTCACCTGAATTAGGTGATTCAGCATCGAAGCTCTCACGAACAGTCACCGACTCATCACTCTCAGCGAACTCCACTACGACTAGCCGCTCGTCTTCTAACGCGAATTCGATGAGTTCGTAGGGTACTACCTTCGTGAAGATGCCATCGAGATCAAAGCCCATGCTGCCGTCTTTGGCCTCCATGCGGTAAGAGAACTTTCCACCGGGTTTCAGGTCGATCTCTGCACTTGGGCAATGCCAGTCTTCCGAAGCCGCATTCCATTGCTGAATGTCAGCAGGTGAGGTCCACGCTTTCCACACTTCTTCGATGGGAGCAGCAACGTGGACTTCAATCGTGATTCGCATGATTCTACTTGGTTGGAATGTGCATCTAACGCTCCGGTTGCTGCGGACGGCGCTACGCGCCGCCGCTGCAACCGGTTGTTGGGCAGCCACGATTCACGGGCATTTCCCGGCGTATTCAATGAGTTCCGATGGCTGAGTAGCGCTTCTGAGACACCCAAGAATATCTGCCGATTTATGATTCAGGTTCTCCGAAAACGAATTCGTGGACTCGAGAATCGCAGCAACCTCGGCCACGATATCCGCAACGGCAGGCCTTGCACGTGGACGGATCTCAATTCGCACGGGCAAATGTCTCCGGGGCAGAATCGTTTTAACGAACGAAGGTCGTTTCGTGAACTCAGCACGGACAATCTGCCAGAGATCCCCATCGATGTCGTAGAGACAAGCATTGCGAAAACAGCCCTCGTTGAAGGCCTGTGGCGTTGCTGTCCAATCGCTCAGTCGTCTGTTTTCCACCCAGAAGGCCACGCCTTTCCGAATCACAAGATAAGGCGGCGGACTGAACGCGCTGCTGGCAGATTGGTTTTCATCATCAAAAAGCACGAATCCGAGCTCACCCTCTGGGACATCGAGTTCGGAGACCTCGTCAATCTCATCGACAAAGAACAGGGGAGGATCATCGTCGTCGTTCAATATCAGACCATCGAGTCTTGGGTCCGCGCGAACTGCCGCAATCACTGTGGCGCGAGCGAGGTCGGAGGTTGCCGCGTTGACAAACCGAGTCACGAAGAAACCCTTATAGCGACGCTCATTCGCGACATCCATCTTGACGTGCTCTCCTCCGACGAGTACTCGAAACCACTTCATCGCATCACTTCTTCGACGGTCCAACGCTGCCCCTGAGTGGCAGGCAATGAGCCTTCGGTGGCGCAGTAAAGAGCTGGTGGTGGCCGGTCCACTCAAGGGGCTGGTTAGGTAGCACGTTCATTGTTGATAAGCATCATTGAAGTGATATCCGGCCAGTCAAAGCCTTTGCGTCGATGCATGATCCATCTCTCGCCTTCGCTATGGATCTGCACATGCCAATACAGTCGGCCATCCTCCCTTGTGGTCTGATTCATACCTTCTAATTGTGACTTGATAAAGTCCAATGGAAGAATGGCTATTTGATCCGGAGAACCACAGCCAAAGCATGCGTAAGCAGAAGGCGCTTCGGATAGCTTTTCTAGTTGGTGCTGATGAAACGCAAACCAGTAGCCAAGGCCACCTGCGTTCTTATACTCTTTTGAGACTGCACACGTAATCTTAAGGCCAGAATCGAGATCGCCAAAGATGACTCTCGACTGCTTGGTCAGCTCCACGTTTAAGGACTTACCAATCCGTTCAACACAGGCAAGGTTGAAGGAGACAGGCTTTTCTCTCTCTTTTGATTCTTTCTCACCAGGGGTAGATTCGACTTCATCATCTCCGCTTAGCTCATCTGGAGCCTCCTCAAGAATGTCTTCAGTGGTGGAAAACACGAGATCGATGATCTCGTCAACACGAGTGTACTCTCGCGGAATGAGAACCGCACGAATCCGCTCTTCAACGGAGGGGCTGTCGAGGTCCTGGCGGATCTTCATGAGCCGAAGGAAAGCATCTATTGAAATCAGGCGTACATCCCATGCATAGCGCGAACCTCGTATCTGAGCTTCTATCTCTCCGGTGTCCTCTCGTCCCACAATTATGAGTATTGAGGACAGATCCTCCGTGATACGTCCTGTCTTGATGAGTCGTCTTCGATACGTAGCAACAGTTTCGATAGGCAATCTATATGCGTCGGTCGTCTTCACCTCGGCAACTATTGCATGATTGTTTGGTGCAGTCCATATTCCATCGTGGCCAATGTCGCTCTTCGTGCCACGGTAGCGACCTGGTTCAACTTTGAACCCGAGCCGAGTAGCTATCTCGTTTACAATGTCTTGCAAAGCAAGGCCAGAATCTTTGAACGCATTCTCAAGGCAGTCATTGGCGTACTTTGCAATAAGTTCACCGGGAACTCTGGCTAGAAAGTCCCGAAATTCGATTGGCGCAGAGTTATTGTCGCCAAGCTTTCCGTCTCCCGCAAAGCCAATAATCTGGTCTACGCGCTTTGCACGTATCTGCTCCGGATTTTCCTTCCAAATCTGGACGAGTGTCATTGGCTCATCTCTGTCTGCCGAGTCTACCTAACGCCAATTGGACGGTTTCCGATAACCACCCAATGGCGGTCCCATCTTCCCGTGAACCACGCCGAAGCGGTGAACTGACTTCTGGCAATGCCATTAAATTGCAGGTGTTTCATGCTTCGGGTCCCCCAACGCTAGCGGTGGTTCACGGGTCCCGATATCCACATGTGCAGCCCGATACAGATCCCAATCCAGAGCCCTGCCCAATGCTCAACGACGAGCCAGAGCAATGCCCATCAAGACCGCAGATCAAACCCTGCCAACGTGTTCTTCAACAGTCCGGCAAGATCCCCCGGCCTCCCCCCCTCAGCTGTGCTCCCTCAGGAAGCCAATCGTGCCCTCCAGCTCCTCAGCGAAGCGGTCGATCTCTTCGGGGGTGGTGGTGAAGCCCAGGCTGGCGCGGGCGGAACTGGACAGGCCGTAGTGGCGGTGCAGGGGCTGGGTGCAGTGGTGGCCGCTGCGGATGCAGATGCCCGCCGAATCCAGCAGGGCGGCGATGTCGTTGGCGTGCAGGCCGTCCACGCTGAAAGCCGCTAAAGCAGCCCGGTCGGGCTGCTGGTCCGGCGTGGGCCCCAGGATCCGTACGCCGTCGATGGCCTGCAGCCGCTCGAACAGGCGGCGGGTGAGCTGCTGCTCCCAGGCATGGATGCGCTCCATGCCCAGGTTCTGCAGATAATCCAGGGCCGCGCCCATGCCGATCGCTTCACCGATGGCCGGCGTGCCGGCTTCGAACTTGTGGGGCAGATCGGCCCAGGTGCTGTGGTCCAGGTACACGTCGTGGATCATTTCGCCGCCCCCCAGGAACGGCGGCATCGCCTCCAGCAGCGCCTCGTGGGCCCAGAGGAAGCCCATGCCCGTCGGGCCGCACAGCTTGTGGGACGAACCCACCAGGAAATCGGCCCCCAGGGCGGCCACGTCCACCGGCTTGTGGGGCAGGCTCTGGCAGGCATCCACCAGCAGCAGGGCGCCGGCCCCGTGGGCCAGCTCAGCCACCGCCTCGATCGGGTTGAGGCAGCCCAGGGTGTTGCTCACGTGCACCAGGCTCACCAACTTGGTGCGATCGCTGATCTTGGCTTTGAGGTCCTCCAGATCCAGCTCGCCGCTCTCGGTGACGCCCGCATGGCGCAGCACGCAACCCGTGCGGGCCGCCAGCAGTTGCCAGGGCACCAGGTTGCTGTGGTGCTCCATCACCGACAGCAGCACCTCATCGCCCACCCGCAGGTTGGCGTCACCCCAGGTGCGGGCCACCAGGTTGATCGCCTCGCTGGCGTTGCGGGTGAACACGATCTCCCGGGCGCTGGCGGCACCGATGAAGCTGGCCACCTTGCCCCGGGCCGCCTCGAAATGGTCGGTGGCGCGGGCGCTCAGCTGGTGGGCGCCGCGGTGCACATTGGCGTTGTCGAGGCTGTAGTACTGCTGCAGCGCGTCGAGCACCTGGCGAGGCTTCTGGCTGGTGGCGGCGTAATCCAGGTAGATCAGCGGCTGCCCCAGGCAGGCCGTCTGGGCCAGCAGGGGGAAATCGGGGCGGGTCTGCACCGCCAGGTCGGCCACCAGGGGCGTTCCCGCCAGGGGCGGGGCCGCAACCATCGGCGAATTGGTGGAGGTCGGCGTCATCGTCCCTGTTCCCCCAGCAAGCTGGCCAGAGGCTGCCACGGCCGGGCGGCCTCCGGGAGTTCCTGCAGCACCTCCTCGCAGAAGCCGCGCAACAGCAGCCGGGCCGCCTGGTCGGCGGCGATGCCGCGGCTCTGCAGATAGAAGAGCTCGTCCTGCTCCAGCCGGCTCACGGTGGCGCCATGGGCGCAGCGCACGTCGTCGGCGACGATCTCCAGCTCGGGCTTGGTGTCGATCCGGGCCCGGTCGGAGAGCAGCAGGTTGCGACTCAGCTGGGCGGCATCGGTGCGCTGGGCCAGCTGTGGCACCTGCACGGCCCCGTTGAACACGCTGCGTCCCTGGCCGTCGGCCACCGCCTTGTGCAGCTGCTCCAGCCGCCCGTCCGGGCCTTCAAACACCATCTGGCTGTGGGTGTCGCTGATCTGGCGGCCATCCGCCAGCTGCAGGGCCTTGAGGGCACTGTGGGCCGCCCCCTCGCGCTGCACCAGCCGCGGCTCCAGCCGTCCCAGGGCCCAGCCGCCGTGGGCGCTCACGCCGCTGTAGCGGCTGCCCGTTGCCTGCTCCACCGCCACCGTGGCCAGCAGGCAGCCCGTTTCGGCGCCAGGCGCCAGCAGGCCGTGGCGCAGCTCGGCGCCCTCACCCAGGCGGGCCTCCAGCACCACGCTGGTGAGGTTGGCACCGCCGCTGCGGTGCACCTGCAGCACCTCAATGGAGGCCTCGGGTTCCAGCACCAGCAGCAGCCGCAGGGGCAGGATCCCCTCGCCGGCGCCGGCGTCGCTCACCAGCTCCAGGGTGGTGGCAACCGGGCCGCGCACCCGCAGGGCCAGCACGTTTCGGGCCGTGGCGCCGTTGAGCAGCACCGGCCAGAGCTCGGCGCTGCCGGTGGCGGCCAGCACCTGGCCCAGGGTGTCGTTCAGTTCGTCGCCGCCGATGGGCTCCAGCCCCGCCGGCAGGTTGATCCCGGCCAGGGGATCGCTCTGGCCATCCAGGTTCAGCCGCAGGCTGCCGGCGGCCACCTCGGGCTGCGCCGCCGGGGCGGGGGTGAGCAGGGTGGGGCTCAGGGCGGTGAGGGGCGCCAGGTCGGTGAAGCGCCAGGCCTCCACGCGGCGTGAGGGCACCGGAAGCTGCACCAGGGCCTGGGCCGCCCGCCCTCGGCTGGCCGCCAGGGCATCGGCGCCACCGGTGGCGTTCGCCAGCAGGGCGGTGACCCAGCTGCCGGGAGCGGCGTCGGCTGCGGCGGTGGGGGTGGAGAGCGAAGCGGCCACCATCTCAGCCCACCTCCGCCGGTGTGCGCTCCAGGGCCGCCAGTTCGGCGTCGACCCAGTCGTAGCCACGCTCCTCCAGTTCCAGGGCCAGCTCCTTGCCGCCGGTGCGCAGGATCCGGCCCGCCGCCATCACGTGCACGTAATCAGGGGTGATCACATCCAGCAGCCGCTGGTAGTGGGTGATCAGCAGGGTGGCGTTGTCGGGGCCGGCCAGGTGATTCACGCCGCCGGCCACGATGCGCAGGGCATCGATGTCGAGGCCGGAGTCGGTCTCGTCGAGCACCGCCACCAGGGGTTCGAGCAGGGCCATCTGCAGGATCTCGTTGCGCTTCTTCTCGCCGCCGGAGAAGCCCTCGTTGACGCTGCGCTCCAGGAAGGCCGGATCCATCTGCACCACCTGCAGCCGTTCGCGCACCAGGTCCTCGAAGGCGAAGGTGTCGAGCTCCTCCTCCCCCTTGCCGGCGCGGCGGGCATTGGTGGCCACCCGCAGGAACTCCAGGTTGCTCACCCCGGGGATCTCCACCGGGTACTGGAAGCCGAGGAACAGGCCGGCCCGGGCCCGCAGCTCGGGCTCCAGGCTCAGCAGGTCTTCGCCCTTGTAGAGCACCGTGCCGCCGGTGACGGTGTAGGCCGGGTGGCCCGCCAGCACCTTGGAGAGGGTGCTCTTGCCGCTGCCGTTGCGGCCCATCACCGCGTGGATCTCGCCGGCGCGGATCGTCAGGGATACCCCCTTGAGGATCGGCTGGTCCTCCACGCGGGCCGTGAGATCACGGATCTCGAGCAGTACGGGAGCGTCGGGGCGGATCACGGCGGGGGAGAAAAGGGCAGGAAAGGGACGGGGGAAGAAGCGTTGGGCCGGCCGGGGTGGCCGTGGGCCGGGATCAGCCGACCGAACCCTCGAGCTTGAGGGCCAGCAGCTTGTCGGCCTCGGCGGCGAACTCCATCGGCAGCTGGTTGAACACGTCGCGGCAGAAGCCGCTCACCATCATCGACACCGCCTCCTCGAAGGCGATCCCCCGGCTCTGCAGATAGAAGAGCTGGTCGGCGGAGATGCGGCAGGTGCTGGCCTCGTGCTCGATGCGGGCATCCGGCTGCTGGGAGCGGATGTACGGATAGGTGTTGGCGGCGGCCTGGTCGCCGATCAGCATCGAATCGCACTGGCTGTAGTTGCGGGCGCCCACGGCCTTGGGGCCCAGCTGCACCAGCCCCCGGTAGCTGTTGGAGGAGTGGCCGGCGCTGATCCCCTTGCTCACGATCGTGGAGCGGGTGCGGGGGCCCACGTGGATCATCTTGGTGCCGGTGTCGGCCTGCTGGCGGTTGTTGGTGAGCGCCACCGAGTAGAACTCGCCCACCGAATCGGCCCCCTGCAGCACGCAGCTGGGGTACTTCCAGGTGATCGCCGAGCCCGTTTCCACCTGGGTCCAGCTGATGTGGCTGCGGTCGCCGCGGCACTGGCCGCGCTTGGTGACGAAGTTGTAGATGCCACCCTTGCCGTTCTCATCCCCCGCGTACCAGTTCTGGACGGTGGAGTACTTGATCGAGGCGTCATCGAGCGCCACCAGCTCCACCACCGCCGCGTGCAGCTGGTTGGTGTCGAACATAGGCGCCGTGCAGCCCTCCAGGTAGCTCACCGAAGCCCCCTCCTCGGCCACGATCAAGGTGCGCTCGAACTGGCCGGTGTCGCCGGAGTTGATGCGGAAGTAGGTGGAGAGCTCCATCGGGCATTCCACCCCCTTCGGGATGAACACGAAGGAGCCGTCGCTGAACACCGCCGAGTTGAGGGCGGCGAAGTAGTTGTCGTTGCCGGGCACCACCGTGCCGAGGTACTTCTCGATCAGGTCCGGGTGGTCCTTCACCGCCTCGCTGATCGAGCAGAAGATCACGCCGTGCTCGGCCAGCTTCTCCCGGTAGGTGGTGGCGATCGAGACGCTGTCGAACACCGCATCCACCGCCACATTGGAGAGGCGCTTCTGCTCGCTCAGGGGGATGCCGAGCTTGTCGAAGGTTTCCAGCAGCTTGGGGTCCACCTCGTCAAGGCTGGCCTTCTTCTCCTGCTGCTTGGGCGCCGCGTAATAGATGATCTCCTGGTAGTCGATCGGCGGATGGCCCAGGGTCGCCCAGTCGGGCTCCTCCATCTGCAGCCACTGGAGGTAGGAGCGCAGGCGGAAATCGAGCAGGAAGGCGGGCTCGTTCTTCTTGGCGGAGATCAGCCGCACCACGTCTTCACTGAGCCCCTTGGCGATCTTCTCGGTTTCGATGTCGGTGACGAAGCCGTACTTGTACGGCTGGCTCACCAGATCGCCGACGGTTGCGCTGCTCGCCATGGGGATAAGGGACCGGTTCAGCCGGCGGTGAGGGACTGGACGTCTTCGAGACTGATGGTCTGCTGCTCGCCCCGGAAAGGGTTGTCTTCGGTGAGGAAAAGCATGCAGTGGCACTCCTTGCGCTCCCGCATCGGCACGCAGGGGCAGTTCCAGAACGCCTGGGCCACCTCGGCCTCCTTGTCTTCGTAGTGGCGGCAGGGGCAGAGGGCACCGCCCAGCTCGTCCTTGTGGCGGGCCAGACCCTCAAGCACCACGGCGGTGACCCCCGGATCGCTGCAGAAATAGGTGCCGGTGCGCTGGGCGTAGGTTTCCGCGAAACGGCGGATCACCTCCAGGCTTTCGGCACCGGCTGCAGGGGTCGTCGTGGTGGAGGCGTCGGTCATGGGCAGAGCGTCGGGTTGCGCGCACCGGTGGATCGAATAACGAAACACTTTGGTTTCGTTACTGCGGGAGCCTAAGGCACAGGCGTGGTCCGTTGACGGCGTGGAAAGGTCATTGTGACGCCCCGGCGGCCACCACGGGCCAGCCCCCATTCCCCCGATGTGCGTGGCATGGTGTTTTGGTCACACCCCCGTCATGAGCGCCCCCGCCCAGTCCCGCGGCCTTCCGGCCGCTCCCGCCGAGGGAAGCCATCCCACCCGGGAAGCGGCCCTCTCGATGCTGCTGCGGGAAGGTGAGGCGACGGCCGGCCAGCTGGCGGCCGCCCTCGGGGTGTCGGTCCAGGTAATGCGCCGCCACCTGCGCAGCCTTGAGGACGACGGCCTGGTGGAAGCCAGCGCCCCCCACGAAGGGCCCGGCCGGCCCAGCAACGTCTGGCACCTCACCGCCCAGGGCCAGGGCCACTTCCCCGACGGCAGCGAGACCTTCGCCCTCGGCCTGCTCCACACCCTCACCGAAAGCCTGCCGGCGGACACCCTGGAGCTGGTGCTGCGCCAGCAGGCCGAGGAGAAGGCGGCCGAGTACCGCCGCCAGATCGGCAGCGGCCCCCTGGGCAGGCGGATCGAGCGCCTGGTGGAGCTGCGCCGCAAGGAGGGCTACGTGGCCGAATGTCGCCCCGATGACGACCCCGCCGCCGATAACGCCGATGGTCCCGCCTGGGTGATCAGCGAATTCCATTGCTCGGTGATGCGCATCGCCGAGCAGTACCCGGTGGTCTGCGACCAGGAGCTGCGCCTGATCCGCCACACCTTCCCCGACTGCGCCGTGGAGCGCGTCCACTGGCGGCTGGAGGGGGGCCACAGCTGCGGCTTCCGCATCGCCCCCGTCACCGCCAGCCCGGTCACCGCCAGCCCCGTGGCCACCGGCCCCACCCCGGCCCCCTGAGCCGTGCTCAGCCCTGACGAGCTGCAGGAGCTGGAGTCCACCCTGCTCCCCACCCTGGAGCGCCACCACCTGCGGCTCCTGGCCCATGGCCTGCGCACCCTGCAGGCCATCGCCGGGCAGCGGGCCGGTGCCCTGCCGCCCGAGGAGGCGGTGGCGGCCTGGGCCGCTTCCCAGCCGCTGATCGCCGCCGATGCCGGCTTCGAGCAGGCCTTCCTGACCCAGATGGGTCACGTGGCCGCCCAGCTGGCGGCCATCGCCACCGCCGCCGGTAAGGAGCCCCTCGCCCTCGACCTGGCCGACCTGATCCACTGGGCCACCGGCGAGGCCGACCGGCGCCTCAGGCCCCCGGCAGCCCCACCAGACCCGCCACCAGGCTGACCCCGGCCAGGGCGGCGGCGGCGGCCAGCACCCCACGCCAGCCGGGCCGGTCCCCCTCCAGGGCCGCCAGGGGCAGGGCCATCACCGGCGCCGTCGACAGCAGGGCCACGGCGAGCCCCCCCGGCAGGCCCGCCAGGGCGGTCTGCTGCAGGGCGATGCCGGCGCTGGTGCCCAGCAGGGTGGCGGCGAGCGCCAGGGGCCAGCGGCGCCCGGCCGGCCGGGGCCCCTGGGCGGCCCGCGGCAGCCCCGCCCGCAGCGGCAGC
>NZ_JAFKRK010000030.1:0-2780 GCF_019038535.1 Synechococcus sp. CCAP 1479/9
GGCGCCCGGCCGGCCGGGGCCCCTGGGCGGCCCGCGGCAGCCCCGCCAGCAGCGGCAGCATCACCAGCGCCGCCGCCGCCAGCCGCAGGGTGGCGGCCTGCAGCGGCTCCGGCCCGCCGGCCAGCAGCCCCGCCCGCGCCAGCAGCGCCCCGCCGCTGCCGCAGGCCAGGGCCCCGAGGGCCAAGGCCACTCCGAGGCCGTCGTTGCCAGCCCGATCGCCGCCCGCCCCATCAGCGCCCGCGGGCAGGGCACCCTCGGGCCCGTCCTGCCGGGGGGCGCGCTGGTGCACCACCAGCAGCACCGCCAGGGTGATCAGCGCGATCCCCAGCCACTGGGCCGGCCGGGGCACCTCCCCCAGCAGGGCCACCCCCGCCAGGCTCGTGACCGCCGGGCCGCCGGCATCGATGGTGAGGGTGCGCCGGGTGCCGAGCCGCCGCAGGGCCGCAAAGAACAGGGTGTCCCCCAGGGCGATCCCGAGCACGCCGCTGAGGGCCAGCAGCAGCAGCGAGCGCGGCGCCATCTGCCACGGCAGCACGAGGGCCAGCGGCAGCAGCAGGGCCACCGCCAGCAGGTTCTTGAGCAGGTTCAGCCGGGCGGCCGAGAGGGAGGTGGGCAGCCGGCGCCAGAGCAGGCTGGAGAAGGCCCAGCAGAAGGCGGCCGCCAGGGCGGCGGCGACGGGGGCGGCGGACAAGGGGCCGCGGAAGGGTGGGAGAGTTGCGATCATCGCCTGATCGCGCCCATCGCCCGAGGCCCCCGTGAGCGGATCCATCGCCGACGCCATCAGCTTCTTCCGGCTCAGCTGCGGCCGCTGGCGCTCCCAGCGCAGCAGCCACCACCTGCTGCACCGCCGCGCCGAGGCGGGCGGCTCCTTCATTGAAGTGGTGGAGCTGGAGGCGGCCGATCCACGCCTGAAGGCGATCGCCGTCCTGCACGGCCAGGATCCCGCCGGCCTCGTGGGGGGCTGCCGGGTGCGCTGGAGCGGCTCGATGGCCTGGGACAAGGCCGGCGAGGCCCACGAGGGCGAGAGCGTCTTCGGCCTGATCCCCACCGATGAACGGGGCCGCAGCGGCCTGCTGCTGCGCGACCGCGGCTACGCCGAAACGGCGCCGGTGGCCGGCCACTTCGCCATGGACGACCGGGACGGCCTGCTGCTCACCACCAGCTACGAGACGATGAACAGCCTGGAGCGCTTCAGCTTCGCCGGGCCCGACGTGCGCCTGCGCACCAGCACCGTCGAAGGGCTCTCCAACACCGCCTCCTTCTGCGTCGAGACCCGCATCGCCGACGAGGCGGCCACTGCATCCGGCGCCACCGCCGACGCACAGGGCTCCCAGGCAGATGCCCCGACGCGCCCCGAAACCGCCTGCCTGTCAGCCCTGGGCTGGTGACGGGGCCCGCGTTGGTGTTGTGTCGCCAACGTTACGGACTGTGAGCCCTGCCCTCCCGGGCCCGGGGCCGCCGGGGCCCTACTTCTACGATCCCCAACGACGGATGCCGGACCACGCGTGGCTCTTCCACTCCTCAAGTACGCCCCCACCTCCCAGAACTCGCGCGTCGCGCCGTTCCGGGTGGGTTCCGACGAGGACCCCAAGGCCGTGTCCATGGACAAGGCCATGGACCGGGAAGATCAGAATTTCGTGATCGAAGCGGCCTACCGCCAGATCTTCTTCCATGCCTTCAAGGTCGACCGCGACCGCACCCTTGAGTGCCAGCTGCGGGACGGCCAGATCACAGTGCGGGACTTCATCCGCTCCCTGTGCCTGTCGGACACCTTCAACCGCAGCTTCTACAACCTCAACAGCAACTACCGGGTGGCCCGCCACCTGGTCGAGAAGCTGCTGGGTCGCCCGGTCCACGGCAAGGCCGAGGAGATCGCCTGGTCCGCCGTGATCATGACCAAAGGGGTCCGTGGCGCGGTGGACGCCATCCTCGACTCCCAGGAGTACCTGGAGGCCTTCGGCTACGACACGGTCCCCTACCACCGCAACCGGGTGGTCGGCTCCCGCGAAGTGGGCGAAACCCCCTTCAACATCACCTCCCCCCGCTACGAGTCCTACTACCGGGGCATCCTGGGCTTCCCCCAGATCGTCTACACCGGCAAGTCCCGCAGCTTCCCCGAGCGCGCCCAGCAGCGCCGCGGCGGTTTCCCGCAGGACTACCTGCCCTGGGTCCGCACCCTTCCCGCCCTGCGCGGTGTCGGCAGCGCCGCCGCCGGCAACACCGGCATGGACTACCTCTCCAAGGTTCCCTACCGCAGCATCGGCCGCTGAGTTCGGCCCTCGGCGGCCGGTCTCCCACCGGCCCCTGATTTCACCTTGGCCCCGCCGCTTCCCAGCTGCGGGGCTTTTTCGTGTCCCCGCCTGGGGAGAGGGGGATCGGGGGCGGCCCTGGCCGTCAGTGGATGCTGACTACGGGCGACCGCTCCCGCCCAAAGCCGGGATGGTCCTCCAGACTGATCCCAAACGAATTCTGATGTTGTGAGCCAGAAGACGCTGACCTCCCTGGCGATGATGACGCTGCGCCAGCTGCGGCAGATCGCCAGTGACCTCGGCGTGTCGCTCTACAGCCGCAAGTCCAAGGAGGAGCTGGTGGAGGCCATCAGCACCCGCCAGGTGGAGGAGGGCGAAGGGCGCAGCCTCGAGCGCATCGAAGCCGAGATGGCCCCGGCGCCGCGGCCGGCCGCCGAGACCCGCGTCGTCTTCCTGCCCCGCGATCCCCAGTGGGCCTACGTCTTCTGGGACATCTCCGAGGACGACCGCACAGGCGCCCTCCATGCCGGC
>NZ_JAFKRK010000031.1:0-66702 GCF_019038535.1 Synechococcus sp. CCAP 1479/9
GGCGGCAGGGGGGCCGGGCTGCGGGCCGGCTCCGCAGCCGATGACGGGGCGCCGCCGGTGCCGGGGCTGAGGGGATGGAGACGTGCCAGGGTGAACTCGGCCCGCTTCTCCTTGACCCCGTCCTGGCGGGTGACGGTGTTCATGCGCAACCGGCCCTCGAGCACGAAGCGCTGGCCCACCTGCACCCTGTTCTGGAGATCCTGGGCCAGGTTCCCCCAGCCCACCACCTTCAGCTGGCCCGGGGGATCATCGGGCCGCAGACCCTCGATCTGGACGGCCATTTCGGCCACCGGCGTCTGGTTGTCCTGGGTGTATCGCACCTGGGGCGCCTCCAGGACCTCCACCTCCAGCAAGCAGTGATTCACGCCCGGACCAACGGATGGGAGGACCCATCCTGATGCATCCGCCCCACGGGATCCAGGCCGATCCGCCCGGTCGTGCCGGCGGCTGCGAGGGGAGCGGCGAGGGCGGCGATGGTGGCGGCCGGATCTGGCTGGTGGCCGGCACGGGGGAAGGGCCGCCCCTGGCCCGGGAGCTCCTGGCCAGGGGCTGGCGGGTGAAGGTCTCGCTGGTGAGCCGGGCCGCCGCCCTGGCCTATGGCGCCCATCCCCGCCAGGAGCTGGCGGTGGGGGCGATCGGGGGGACCGACGGGCCTGCGGCCGGAATCGCCGCCGAACTGGCCGACGCCGGACTCCGGGGTGCCCCCTACACCTGGGTGATCGATGCGACCCACCCCTTCGCCACCCGCATCAGCGCCGCCCTGGCCGAGGGCTGCGCGGCCCGCTCCCAGCCCCTGCTGCGGCTGCTGCGACCCGACCTGAACGCCGCCGGCGCCGAGTCCCTGGACGATCTGGCCGGCCTCGGGCGCCTCTGCCGGCCGGGGGATCGGCTGCTGCTGGCCATCGGCGCCCGCCGCCTGGCCGAGGCCGTGGCGGCCTCCCCGGGGGTGCTGCATCACGCGCGTCTGCTGCCCCAGGGCGACGCCCTGGCGACGGCCCTGGCCGCCGGGCTGGCGCCGCAGCGGCTGGCCCCCCTGCGGCCCGGCGGCGACGGCCGCATCGAGCGCGCCCTCTGCCGCCACTGGCAGATCGACACCGTGCTCTGCCGCCGCTCCGGGGGTGCCAACGAAGAGCGCTGGCACCGCATCTGCGCCGCCCTGGGTCTGCGCCTGCTGCTCCTGGAGCGGCCCGGGGAGCCCGCCCGGGTGGAGGCCCTGCCCCTGGAGGACCTGCTGGATCAGCTGGGCGAAAGTGGATCTGGTGGCTGACTCCTGACCCCACCCACCTCCATGCCCACACCCCTCAGCCTGGTGCTCACCACCGAAGCCGACCGGGAGCGGGCCGAGGCCCTGGCCCGGGAGCTGCTGGAGCGGGGCCTGGTGGCCTGCGCCAGCCTGCACCCGGTGGTGTCGCTCTACCGCTGGCAGGGCCGGCTGGAGCGCAGCGAGGAGGTGCAGCTGCTGCTCAAGACGACCCCCGCCCATCTGGAGGGGTTGCGCCGCGCCCTGGGGGAGCTGCACAGCTACGACACCCCCGAATGGATCCACTGGACGGCCGCCAGCGACGGTCCCTACGGCCGCTGGCTGCTGGAGCAGCTGCCGCTCAGCCCAGGTGGCGGGCCACCAGCTCCGGCAGGGAGGCCTGGGGACGGGGACCCAGCTGGGTGACCACCTGGCCGGCACAGAGCGAACCGAGCCGTCCGCAGCGCTCCAGGCTCTCGCCGCGGGTGTGGCCGTAGAGGAAGCCGGCGGCGTAGAGGTCACCGGCGCCGGTGGTGTCCACCAGGGGACCGAGGTGGAAGGGCTCGATCGCCAGGGTCGTCTCGCCACTCAGCAGCACCGAGCCCTGCTCGCTGCGGGTGAGGGCCGCCACTTTGCAGCGGCCGCGGACCTGGTCGGCCGCCGCCTCGAAGCTGTCGGCGCCGTAGAGGGCGGTGATCTCCATCTCGTTGGCGAACAGCACGTCGACATGGCCGTCGACCAGCTCCAGGAAGCTCTCCCGGTGGCGCTCGACGCAGAAGGCATCCGAGAGGGAGAGGGCCACCTCGCCGCCGCTGGCGCGCATCACCTCGGCGGCGGCGATGAAGGCGCGCTTGGCCTCCTCGCTGTCCCAGAGGTAGCCCTCCAGATACAGCACCTTCGCCTGGCGCACCATCTCCAGGTCGAGGTCGGCGGGGTCCAGCCCCACCGACGCCCCCAGGTAGGTGCACATGGTGCGCTGGGCATCGGGGGTGACCAGGATCAGGCAGCGGGCGGTGGAGGGACCGCTGGCGGCCGGGGGGGTCTCGAAGCTGGCCCCCACGGCCCGGATGTCGTGGGCGAAGATCGCCCCGAGCTGGTCGTCCCGGACCCGGCCGATGAAGCCCGCCTGGCCGCCCAGCTGGGCGATGCCCGCCAGGGTGTTGGCGGCCGAGCCACCGGAGGTCTCCAGGCCGGCGCCGACGCTGGCGTAGAGCCGTTCGGCTTGCGCCTCATCCACCAGGGCCATGGTGCCCTTGGTGAGGCCGTGGGCCTCGAGGAAGGCGTCGTCGGCCTGGACGAGGACGTCGACGATGGCATTGCCGATGCCGACCACGTCGAAGCGCTTGGCGGTGCTGGTCAAGGGGATCCGGGAGGGGGGTGAGGAGAGCCGGGGAAGGGAGGCGAGGGACTGAGGCGAGGGACTGAGGCGCGGGAGGGGGCCGCCGGATCAGACGCTGAGCAGGGCGCGCTTGGGGCCGTGGATCGGATCCTCGACGACGATCGTCTGGTCGCGCTGGGCGCCGAGGGAGACGATGGCGATCGGCACTTCCATCAGCTCGGCCAGGAAGCGCAGGTAGGCCATGGCGGTGGGGGGCAGATCCTCCAGGCTGCGGCAGTCGGCGGTGGAGCACTGCCAGCCGGGCAGGCTGCGGAAGACGGGCCGGCAGCGGGCGAATTCGTCGGAGCTGCTGGGGAAGTAGTCGATGCGGCGGCCGTCGAGCTCGTAGGCGACGCAGACCTGGATCTCGTCCAGCTCATCCAGGACATCGAGCTTGGTGATCGCCAGGCAGTCGAGGCCGTTCACCTGCACCGCGTAGCGGCCGATCACCCCGTCGAACCAGCCGCAACGGCGCCGACGGCCGGTGGTGGTGCCGAACTCACCGCCCCGGTCGCAGAGGTGGTCGTTGAGGCTGCCCTCCAGCTCGGTGGGGAACGGACCTTCGCCCACCCGGGTGGTGTAGGCCTTGGCCACGCCGATCACCCGGTCGATCAGGGTGGGCCCGACGCCGGCGCCGATGCAGGCACCACCCGACACCGGGTTGGAGGAGGTGACGTAGGGGTAAGTGCCGTGGTCGAGGTCGAGCAGGGTGCCCTGGGCACCCTCGAAGAGGATGTTCTTGCGGGCCCGGGCCGCCTCGTGGATGGTGCGGGTGCAGTCCACCACGTGGGGGGCCAGCCGGCGGCCGTAGGCGGCGTACTCCTCGATCACCGCCTCCGGATCCAGGGCGGGGATCCCATAGACCTTCTCGAGCAGGTCGTTCTTCTCGGCCAGGGGCCCCAGCAGGCGATCGCGCAGGCAGTCGGCATCGAGCAGGTCGATCACCCGGATGCCGTTGCGCTCGGACTTGTCGGCGTAGGTGGGCCCGATGCCACGGCCGGTGGTGCCGATGCGGCGGTCGCCGCGACGCTGCTCCATCGCCAGGTCGAGCAGGCGGTGGTAGGGCATCGTCACGTGGGCCGTGGAGGCCAGCTTCAGCCCGGAGACATCGATCTCCAGCTCCAGCAGGGTGTCGATCTCGCCGAGCATGACCTTGGGATCCACCACCGTGCCCGACCCGATCAGGCAGATGGTGTCCGGGTAGAGGATCCCCGACGGGATCAGGTGCAGCTTGAGGACCCGGTCCTCGACGACGATGGTGTGCCCGGCGTTGACCCCGCCCTGATAGCGGACCACGACATCGGCGGAGCGACTCAGCAGATCGGTGATCTTGCCTTTCCCTTCGTCACCCCATTGCGCACCGATGACGACAACATTGGCCAAGGAAACAGCGGCCCGGAGCCGCTTCTAAGCACAAGGGGAGAGCTTCTCAGATCGAGGCCCCCTACGTCAAAGAATCAGGCCCCGCGCACCGCCGTTGCTTCAGCTTTCTTGAGCTCCTTCTCCAGGCGGCTGCGCAGGGGATCGGGCAGGGGGCGGTTGGCGTAACCGGCGTAGTGGGCCGCCAGCGCGTTGACGGCGGTCTGCATGGTGGTGAAGGAGGCCAGGCCGTGGATGTCCTGGCGGGGCCGGTAGAGGGCGGTGTAGCCGTTGATCAACTGGCGGGCCTGCACCTCCGCCTCCTGGCGGGCGGGGTCGTCCTGGGGCAGGGCGATGGTGGTCAGCAGGGTCTGGGCCACGCTGACGGTGTCATCGACGTAGTTGCCGCTGAGGCCGCCGGGGGCCTGGCTGCAGCCGCTCAGTCCGAGGCAGAGACACAGGCCGAGGGCCAGAAGGGGACGGAGCAGGCTGCGGCGCAGGAAGGCGACCAAGGGAGGAACGGCGTCTGGCGAAATCCTACGGGGATGCACCCTGGAGCCCGAGGAGCTGCACGAGCTCCTCGAGGGCGGCGTCCGCCGTCAGGTCCCGCTTGCCGGTGCCGCCGCTGCGGTCCACCAGTTCCACCGTGCGCTCACCGGCGCCCCGGCCCACCACCAGCCGCCAGGGGATGCCGATCAGATCGGCGTCCTTGAACTTCACCCCGGCCCGCTCGGGGCGGTCGTCCAGCAGGACATCGATCCGGGCGCCCTGCAGGCGGCCGTAGAGCTCCTCGGCCAGGGCCACCTGGACCGGATCCTGACTGCTGGCGATGACGATGATCACCGTGTAGGGGGCGATCGCCACGGGCCAGCGGATGCCCTCGGCATCGTGGTTCTGCTCCACGGCGGCCTGGGCCAGGCGCGAGACGCCGATGCCGTAGCAACCCATCCACAGGGCTTCGTCCTCGCCGGCCTCATTGGTGAAGCGGGCCTCCAGGGCCTCGGAGTACTTCCGCCCCAGCTGGAAGATGTGGCCGACCTCGATGCCGCGGGCCGCCTCCAGCCGCTGGGAGGGGTCGTGCAGGCAGCGCTCGCCCGGCTGGGCCGCGCGCAGGTCCACCACCTCCGGGAGCGGGCAGAGCTCGCCCCAGCGGGCCCCCACCAGGTGCTCGTCAACGCGGTTGGCGCCGCAGACGAACGCCTCCAGCTCGGCGGCGGAGGGGTCGACAAGACGCAGCAGGGGGGCGGACGCGGTCCGGGGGTCCGCCTGGCGCAGCAGGGGGTCCGGCAGGTGGGGGCCCAGGAAGCCGAAGGGCACGGGCGCGTCGAGGTGATCGGCGACCAGCGGCACGATCTCCAGCAGGGCGCCGGCGTCCGGGCAACGGGCCGTCACCGCATTGGCCAGCTTGACCTCGTTGAGCAGCTGGTCGCCCCGCAGGCACACCTGCACCCCGCGGGCGGGCGCGGCGGCGAAGCGGGCCAGCAGCAGCAGCACCTTCACCGTCTGGGTGGGATCGAAGCCATGGGCCGTGCAGAGGTCCTCGATGCTCGTCTGGTCCGGGGTGGCCAGGGTCCGGCAGGGGCCGGCCGGCAGGGGAACGGCGGGCGCCGGCAGGGAGACCGCCCTCTCCTGATT
Source organism: Synechococcus sp. CCAP 1479/9 (assembly GCF_019038535.1). Lineage (NCBI taxonomy): Bacteria > Bacillati > Cyanobacteriota > Cyanophyceae > Synechococcales > Synechococcaceae > Synechococcus > Synechococcus sp. CCAP 1479/9. The sequence goes on from NZ_JAFKRK010000031.1 coordinate 5,613, forward strand.
GGCGGCGTAGCGGCCGTCGGGGCTGGCCAGGATCAGGTCCTCGCCGGCCTCGGCGGTGACCATGAACTCCTGGCTGGCGGAACCGCCGATGGCGCCGCTGTCGGCCTCGACCGCCACGGCCCGCAGGCCGCAGCGCTCGAAGATGCGTCGGTAGGCCCCGTCCATGGCGGCGTAGGTGCGCCGCAGGCAGGCCTCATCGGCATGGAAGGAATAGGCGTCCTTCATGATGAATTCCCGCCCCCGCATCAGGCCGAAGCGGGGCCGGATCTCATCGCGGAACTTGGTCTGGATCTGGTACAGACAGACCGGCAGCTGGCGGTAGGAGCGCAGCAGGTCGGCCGCCAGTTCGGTGACCACCTCCTCATGGGTGGGGCCGAGCCCGAGGGACCGCTCCTGGCGATCGATCAGGTGGAACATGATCCCCTCCCCGGCGGTGTAGCCGTCCCAGCGGCCACTGCGGCGCCAGAGATCGGCGGGCTGCAGCTGGGGCAGCAGGGTTTCGAGCGCGTCCACGGCGGCCATCTCCTCGCGGACGATGGCGGAGACCTTCTGGAGCACCCGCCAGAGCAGGGGCAGGTAGGCGAAGATCCCGGGCGCCAGCCGGCGCATGTAGCCGGCTCGGAGCAGCAGCTTGTGGGAGGTGATCTCGGCTTCGGCCGGGTCGTCGCGAAGCGTCACCAGCATCAGGCGGGAGACGCGCATGGAGAAAGTCCGGTTCGGCGCTGGACGCTATCACCGCCGGTCCGGTCAAACGGATGGCTGGCCCCGGGAGCAAGTTGCCGCAACGACACTGCCCCTGACGGCGGTGGGCCCGCGACGGAAAACTCTGCTAAGGTCGGCCGTTAGTCCAGTGCGTCCAACGACAGTCTCATGCTTGCTCACCCTGCACAGGTCGGCTCACCAGCAGGCGGTTCCACCGCTTCGCCGGCCGCGCCGCTGGCCCTGCAGGGTGAATCCCGCACCGAGACCGAAACCCTGATCGGCATCGATGAGGTTCAGCGCTCCCTGAACCGATCCCGCGCCTCGGTGTACCGCTACACCAACACCGATCCCCGCAATCTCAACCCCCCCTTCAATCCCCGCAAGCTCAATCCCGAATACCGCAGCGACCAGAAGGAGCCCCTGGTCTTCCACCCCCACGAAGTGGCCCGCTTCGCCCGGGACGTGCTGCGCATCAAGGAGGTGACGGTGGAGGTGCTCAACTCGCCCTCCACCGCCACCCAGCAGCTGCTGGCGTCGATCCTGGAGGAGCTGCGGGCGATCCGCGCCCGGCTCGACGGGGCCGAGGTTCCTCCCGCCGACCTGCAGCTGCACAGGCACTCCCAGTCCCGGCCGGCCGCCTGAGAACCGCCCGCCCGCGTAGGGGCCTCCCGCGTCACGTCACCCTGTCGTTCTGTCGTCGCCGGGGGCCAATCGTGCCGATCGGTGGCACAATCGTTCCAAATCACCTTTGTTCTCCGTCCAGTGCACCGGGCCACGCCGCTGCACGAACGCATGGATCACGCCCGACCCGACCGTTCCCCGTCCCGTTCCCGTTCCCATCGCGGAACCAGCGCCGCCCTCGCCTCCGCGGCCAGCCTCCCGGGCCTCACCACGACAGGGGCCATCCCCGCCGGTCTCAGCTCCTTCCTTGATGGTGGCGACGCTGACTCCAGTGGAGACCCGGACAGTCCGGGCCCCCGAACGCCCCTCCCCCGTCCCTCCGCTTCCGGAGGATCCACCCGCAGCGGCAGAACCCCCGGAACCGGGGCCGATGCCGCGGCTGCACTCTTCTTCGATCAACCCTTCGGTGCCCTCGGCGGCGTCCTGCTGGGTCTGCTGACCCTGCTGGTGCCCTTGGCCGGTGTGGTCACGGACCGGCCGTTTCTCCCCGGCCAGCAGGAGACTGGGGATAGTGGCTTCAGGCCCGTCGCTGTAGCAGAAAGCCCTGGAAGTCGAGGGCCTGGAAGAACGGCGCCGGATCGCTGAGGCCGGCGGCCTCCGCCAGGGCCGTGAGCCGGGCGATGCCGATGGGATGGAACCCCTGGATCTGGGCGGTGAGATCCACCGCCTCGCCATCCACCCCGCTGGCCCGCTGGAAGCAGCGCCAGGCCTGCGCCACCTGGGCCGAGAGGGGGGAGCGCTCCGGGCGCATCAGGTCGACCAGCACCAGCTGCCCCTGGGGCCGGAGGCTGCGGGCCAGGGCGGAGAGGAAGGCCAGCTTGGTGCCGTCGTCGGGGAGGGACTGCAGCACCAGCACCGACAGGGCACCGTCGAAGCGGGCCTCGGCCCCCAGCTGCTCCACCGTGGCGTGATGCCACTCGATCCGGCCCCGGTTCTGCAGCCGCTGCCGTGCCACCGCCAGCATCTCCGCCGAGGGATCGATGGCCGTGAGCTGCCAGTCCGGCCGCTGGGCGTCGGCCTCCAGCAGCTCGGCCCCCGTGCCGCATCCCGCCACCAGCACGGCGGCGTCCTGGCGCGAGGCCAGGGGGGAAGAGGCGAGCAGGGCCACCGAAAGGCGGGCAAGGCTGGCGTAGCCGGGGATCAGCTGCTGCACCACCAGGTCGTAGGTGCCTTGCCGGGCCGGGGAGGGGTCGGAGGAGAGCAAGGTCTGCTGGCAACCCGTCCATCGTAGGCAGCCCCTTCCGACCCTCCCGATCCTTTCTCATGGCAACGAAACCGGGATCGAACGGACGCGGTGTGACCTAAGTTGGGCGGCGCCCCTCACCCCCGATCGACCGTGCCCACCATCCGTTTCGAAAAGGAAGGCCAGCAGGTTGGTTGCATTGAAGGGGCCAATCTCCGCAAGGCGGCCCTTGATGCCGGCGTGAATCCCTACACCGGCCTCAACAACCTCAACAACTGCGGTGGCCTCGGCCAGTGCGGCACCTGCGTCGTCGAGGTGGTGGAGGGGGCCCGCAACCTCTCCCCCCGCAGCGACGTGGAGGAGGTCTACCTGGCGGATCGGCCCGCGAGCTACCGCCTCAGCTGCCGCACCACCGTCAACGGCGACGTGACCATCCGCACCAAGCCGGACTCCGGGGTGGGCAAGGGCTCCAACAGCCTGGTCGGGGCCCTCAAGGCGCTGGTCGGCCGCAAGTAGGCACCATGGCCGACGACCAGGTCGGGCCCGTCCTCTATCAGTACGCCGGCTGCGGCACCTGCCGCAAGGCCCTGGCCTGGCTGAGGGAACGGCAGATTCCCTTCGACGCCATCGACATCACCACCTGCCCCCCGTCCCTGGACCTGCTGGCCGCGGCCCACGAGCAGCTGGGCGGTTTCGGCCGGCTGTTCAACACCAGTGGCCAGAGCTACCGGGCCCTGGGGGCCGCCACCGTCAAGGCGATGGACAGGGACACGGCCCTGGCCGCCCTGGCGGCCGACGGGCGCCTGATCAAGCGTCCCTTCCTGGTCACCACCTCCGGCCGCATCCTCACCGGGTTCCGTCCCGAGGAATGGCAGGAGCTGCTGGGCTAGGTCGCGTCGTTCTGCTCCTGGGGCCCCTGGGCCCCCTTCACCATCAGCTGATCGAGCTCCTCGATCAGCCCCTCGATCCCGGACCGGCTGATCTGGCTCAGGTAGTTGCCCTTGAACTCCTCGAGGAAGGTGCACAGCAGCTGCTGGGAGCGCTCCAGGGCAGGACCGCTCTCCAGGGCATCGGCCAGTTCCTCCCAGAAGCGGTCGATGAAGCGCTGCAGCAGCTCCAGCTGCTGGTCGTCGCGGCGGCTGAGCCGCTCGCCGGTGGTACGGGTGAGGTCGAGCAGGCTCTCCACCATCCCGCCGGCCAGCTGGCGGCTGAGGCCCTTCTCCACCTGCAGCACGGGCTGGAGCTGGCGCAGGCCCGGCGGCACGATGGCGTTCTGCAGGCTCTGCTGCAGGGCATGGCCGAGCACCCCCTGGAGCTCGGGGGCCAGGCGCGGGGCCACCCGCACCAGCAGCAGGGGGCCCCAGATCCGCACCAGTTCCACCAGCTCCCGCTCGTCGTTGCTGACGACCGTCTGATGGCTGCGCAGGGCCCGGATCCGCATCGGCCAGCGGCGCGAGCGGATCAGCTGCTGAAGGCCGTCGATCAGCTGCAGGGCCAGCACCTCGAACAGCTCCACCGCCAGCAGGGCCACCACCGCCCGGCTGATCACCGCCCGCAGCGGTTCGATGCTGATCAGGCCACTGGTGTGGAGCCGCTCCAGCACCGGCACCACCCGCAGCAGCCGCCAGAAGGGCAGCAGCAGGGGCAGGTCGATCCAGCGCCGCAACAGGGCCCGGTTCCAGCTCAGACCGGGCAGGCGGCGGCGCAGCCGGTAGGCCCGCAGCAGGATGTCGAGAGCGAAGACGCTCTGGAAGAGCAGCAGGTCGTAGCGCCAGAAATGGTCGGTGGGCCGGCCGTTCTCATCGATCGAACGCCAGTAGGTGGTGGCCACCAGGGGCAGCACCTGATGGCGCCAGAACAGCCGCTCCTGGGGCCAGGGATGGGCGTCGATCCAGGCGGGGCTCAGCAGCAGCGCCGCCGCCTGCTTGGCCGAGTCCCGGTCGGCCCGCTGGCGCAGGCGGTTCTTGATCTTCTCCAGGGTGCCGGAGGCACCCGAGGCCTGCATCGGATTGGAATCGATCATCTCGACGGTGAGCCGCACCTGCTCCGCCAGCAGCTGGCGCTGGATCGGCGTGGTCGTCCCCGGGGGGCCCTGGCTCAGGGCCGCATCCATCCGGTCGAACTGGCGCAGGTAGGCCTGGGTCTCCCGGTGCGGCTCGATCCCCTTGATCGGATCCACCCAGGGGGTGATGTCGGGGATGAAGGTGAGCGGCACCGCCAGGGGCACCGACGGCAGTGGGTAGAGGTTGCGCTGCAGCCAGAAGGTGCGCAGGGGGATGTAGCTGATGTCGAAGGCCACCCAGAGCAGGTTCAGGGCGGCCCAGAGCGCCACAAAGCGATCCCAGCGCCGGCCCAGCCGGCTCGAAGGCGCGGCCAGGCTCTGGTGCCAGCGTGGGCGTGCCATCGGGGACGCGGCGGGCGGGTGCGTGCCTAATCTGCCTCCCGACCATGGAACCTGCCGCACGAACCCCTTGAGCCCCTCGGATCCACCGGCCGACCACGGCGCCCACGACGAGCCGACGCCCCCCCCGGAGCCGCAGCGTCGCCAGGAGGAGCGGGAGGAGAGCCCCTGGGCCTTCTGGCGCAGCGTCCTGATCACCCTGGCGGTGGCCCTGGGCATCCGCCAGTTCCTGCTGGAGGCCCGCTACATCCCCTCCGGCTCCATGCTGCCGGGGCTGCAGCTCCAGGACCGGCTGCTGGTGGAGAAGCTGTCCTTCCGCCAGCGCCCCCCCCGGCGCGGCGAGGTGGTGGTGTTCCGTTCGCCGTACCACTTCGATCCGATCCTCACCGGGCCGACCAAGCCGGGGGCGCTGCGCTGCCTGCTGGTCAACCTCCCCCTGATCGGCTCCCTGCCCGGGATCCAGCAGCCGGCCTGCGATGCCTACATCAAGCGGGTGATCGGCCTGCCCGGCGAGCGGGTGGTGGCCGACCCCCGCGGCCGGGTCAGCATCAACGGCCGTCCCCTCGACGAGCCCTACGTCAAGAACTACTGCCCGGTCGATCGCCAGGGGGTCGGCCCCTGCCGCACCATCGACGTGGTGGTGCCCCCCGGCCATCTCGTGGTGATGGGCGACAACCGGGCCAACAGCTGGGATGCCCGTTTCTGGCCGGGCGGGCCGCTGCTGCCGGAAAGCGAACTGATCGGCCGGGCCTTCTGGCGCTTCTTCCCGTTCAGCTCGGCCGGTCCGCTGCCAGAACCCAACGCCCAGGATCGCTGAGCCCAGAGGCCAGCACCCGTCCCTGCAACGGCCGCCCCCGGCAGGGGCGGTTGGCCGCCAGGGAACCATCGGGGGCGTCCTCCCAGCGCCAGGAGCGGCGGGGATCGAACAGCAGCCACTGGCCCGTGCCGGCGGCCAGGGCCGGCTCCGGCAGGCCCAGGAAGCGGGCGGGGCCCCAGCAGAGCGCCTGCCAGAGCTGCTCCGGCCGCCAGCCCCGGCATCCCACCAGTTCCTCCCACAGCAGCGGCAGCACCAGGCCGTGACCCGCTACGCCGGGGCGGCGCTGGTCGAGGGGCAGCAGCTCCTCCTCCGCATCCAGGGCGATGTGGTGCACCGCGACGGCGCTGATGACCCCGTCCGCCAGGGCATCGATCAGGGCCCTCCTGTCGGCCGGTCCCCCCAGGGACGGCTCCACCAGCCACCCCTCATCGGCGGGATCGAGGCCGCCGCTGTCGGCGACCAGATGCCACCAGCCCACCGAGGCCAGCGGCGGGCGGCCATGGCGCCGCAGCCGGGCCACCGCCTCGGCGGTGGAGACATTCATCAGCCGCAGGCCGGCGGCGGGCAGGTCGTCGGCCAGGGTGAGCAGGGTTTCGAGGGGGAGGGTTTCGCTGCCGGGGGGGTCGAGGGGCCAGCCCGCCCGCAGGGCCTCCACCCGCTCCCGCACGAACCCCCGCCGGGCCAGGGACCCGTCCCGTGGCGGCAGCAGCACCGGCCGGTCGCCCATCTCCCCGAGCCGCAGGCCGCGCTCCAGCAGATCGAGCGGCGGCAGGGCCGACCCGGCCGCCAGGCCGCAGGCGCCGGCGGCCAGCTGGTCGCCGTGGGGAGCCAGGTCCCGGTCGAGGCCATCGACGCTGAAGCTGCCCCAGCGGAGCAGCCGCATCGGTTCCGGCCAGCTCCAGGCCAGCCGTTCCGGCCGGTCGCGCCAGCTGGAGGCCCAGGGCAGCAGGGCCACGGTGCCATACCCGCCCGAGGCGGCAGCCTCCCCGAGGCTGGCCAGGGTTTCGGCCCGCCCCTGCAGCGGGTCCTCCAGCACGCTGTGGGGATCCACCAGCGCCGGCCCCAGCCAGCAGCCCTCGGCGTCGAACGTGGCGACGCCAGCCACGTCCGGCTCCGGATCGATCGCCCGCAGCACCCGGTCCTCCAGGAGCACGTCGGCCCGCCGGGGCGGCCGCCCCGGGGCCTCCAGCAGAGTCACCCCGCGGATCAGCAGCTGACGGACCATGGCAGGGGCCTCGAAGGGGTGGGCGGGCTAGAGGGCGCCGGCTGCCGTGCGGTCAATCACGCCCCCCAGGTGGGCCGTGAGGTTCAGGGCGCTGACCACCGGCGGCGCCGTCGCCCCCCGGGGATAGTCGATCACGGTCACCCCCCCGTTCCCCTGCTTGATGGCCCAGATGTCGGCGGGGGAGAGGCCGAGCAGGGCGCAGAGGATGGTCTTGTTGACCGCATCATGGGCCACCACCAGGGCCGTTTCCTGGGGATCCAGTCCGGCGACGATCCGGTTCCAGGCGGCCAGCGACCGGTCCCAGACCTCACCGATGGTCTCCCCTTCGGGCATCTGCACGGTCTCGGGGGTGCGCTTCCAGGCAGCGAGGAGGTCGGGCCAGCCGGCGGCGATCTCGCTTTCCAGCCGGCCCTCCCAGAGGCCGTGGCCGATCTCCCGCAGCCCCCGGGTGGTGGTGAGGGGCACGCCGGGATGGGAGCCCAGGATCACCTCGGCGGTGCGCAGGGGGCGGGCCATGTCGCTGCTGTAGGCGCGCTGCAGCGGGATCGGGGCCAGGAAGGCCCGCGCCGCCTCCGCCTGGGCCAGGCCGTGGCCATTGAGGGGGATGTCGATCTGGCCCTGGAACCGTCCCTCCCGGTTCCAGTCGGTCTCGCCATGGCGCACCAGCAGCAGGCGACACCCCGGCCCGGCCGGCGGCAGCGCCGTGCCCAGGTGGGCGGTGCCGTTGAGGGACTCCAGCTGCACCGAGGGCGGCCCACCCTCGCCGCGGACCAGGTTGAGCACCGAGATGGAGGCGTTGTCGAGCCTGAGCCGCAGGAAGCCGCTCGCCGGAAGGCCGAGCAGGTGCAGCACCAGGCAGCGCAGGATGGCGTTGTGGGCCACCACCAGCACGGTGTCGTCGTCACCGTGGCGGGCCAGCAGCTGATCGGCGAAACGGCCCGCCTGCTCCAGCAGCTCGGGCACCGGCAGAAAACGGCTGCCATCGGCACGCTGCAGCTCCATGGTCTCGGGGGCCTCGCGCCAGCGGCGCTCCTGCTCCGGATCCACGGCCCGCACCTCGCTGCGCAGCAAGCCGCTCCAGGGCGCCAGATCGATCTCCAGCAGATCGTCGTCGAAAACGGGGGCCAGCGGCGAGCCGTGGCTGGCCAGCAGGGCGGCCGTGGTGGCGCTGGCCCGCTGCAGCGGCGAGCTGTAGACGGCGGTGAAGCCGAGCTCCGCCAGGGCCTCCCCCGTGCGACGGGCCTGGAGCTGCCCCTCCTCGGTGAGGTTGGAGAGGTCGTCACGGCCCTGGATGCGGTGCTCCAGGTTGAAGCTGCTCAGCCCATGGCGGACCAGCACGATGCGAAGGGGCAAGGTGCTTGTGGCGCAGGCGAGGCCATCGTATGGGACGGGCCGTGGCCGGGCGCAGGGGAGAATCAGCACCCATCGCCGCCGAGGTGGTCCGGTTGAACGGAACCCCTTCCCGATCCGGACCGCCCGCCTCCCCCCCGGGCTGGAAGAGCCTCCTTGCCCTGCTCAGCCTGGCGCTCTGCGCCCTGCTCTGGGTGGGCGGACTGATCGACAGCCTTGAGCGGCCCTCGGTGGTCGATTCCCTCAGCCTGCGGCAGCTGGAGCTGGCGGCCCTGGCGGCCGAAGCGGTTCCAGAGGGGCTGCGGCCGCTGCTCAGCGGCGAGGACCCGCGCCGGGAGCTGGCCGATGAACTCCGGCGCCAGATGGAGGCCGCCGAGGAGCCGCCGCTGGCGGTGCGCCGCCTCGAACGGGCCCTGCTGGAGCGCGACGCCGGGACCGCGGCATCCCTGGACGACGCCATCGAACTGCGGCAGCTGGCGACCCAGGTGGACGCCGTGCGCCGTCCCCTGATCCAGGCGCTGCTCGACGGACGGCCCGTGGCGGCGGAGCAGCGGCAGCAGCTCCTCGCCCCCTGGGCGGCTCCCCTGATGGTGCAGCAGCTGGTCTGTGAACAGCTGCCGGGGGACCCGGGCGCCTGTCCGGCCGAGGAGCGGTCCCTCCGGCTGCTGCTGATGCTCCTGGCGGTGACCACCCTGCCGGCCCTGTTCCTGCTGGTGGGGGCCGCCCTGCTGCTCCGTCAGGGCTGGCTGGCCTGGCGTCAGCGGCTTCCGGCGGCACCCCCGCTGGTGGGGCCGCCCCTGAGCCCCGTCGATGTGACCCTGCTGATCGCCGGCGGTTTCGTGGTGCTCGGCGAAGTCTTGGTGCCGATGGTGGTGCAGCCGCCACTGCAGATCGTCCTGCAGCGCCTGGCCGCCCCGAGGGCCCTCAGCCAGGGCATCGAGGTGCTCGTGCTCTACGCCGCCCTGATGGCCGCCCCGCTGCTGCTGCTGGCCCTGATGCTGCCGCGGCGCGGGGCTCCTCCGGCGGGGGGCTGGCTGCAGTGGAGATGGCGGCCGGCCGGGTCCGCCCTCGGCGGTGCCCTGGCCAGCCTGTTGATGGTGCTGCCGGTGGTGACGGCCTCCAGCTGGGCGATCGACAGGATCTGGGTCGACCCGGGCGGCAGCAATCCCCTGCTCGACCTCGTCCTGACCAGTGCCGACCCCCTGGCGCTGGCCTGTTTCGCCCTCACCGCCCTGGTGGTGGCCCCCCTGTTCGAGGAGGTCCTCTTCCGGGGGGTGCTGCTGCCGGTGGCGGGTCAGCGACTGGGTGGAGCCGGCGCGGTGGTGCTGAGCGCGGCCGTGTTCGCGATCGCCCATCTGAGCCTCTCGGAACTGGCCCCGCTGTTCGTGCTCGGCCTGGGCCTGGGCTGGCTGCGCTGGCGCAGCGGCCGACTGGGAAGCGCCGTGCTGATGCACGCCCTCTGGAACGGGATGACCTTCATGAATCTCCTCTTTCTCGCCGACTGACAGCGCTTGCTGCGGTCCCTGATGGGTGGTTCACTTGCGCAGTGCCTTCCAGGTCCCTTGGCCGCCTCTCCCGCCCCCCGCAGCCAGAATCCGCTGCCGAAACCGAGGCCCTTGCAGAGGCCCCTGCAGCTGATCGAGGGGTCCCTCTCGGCGCGCAGGATCGAACGCCAGGCCCCTTGGCTGGCCGGACTGCATCGGATCAGCAGCGGAGCCCTGGTGGGGCTGGGATTCTCGATGCTCGGCCTGAGCGCCCTCACCCTGCACTGGCAGAACCAGTGGGCCTACAGCTTCGCCAAGCTGGAAGCCTCCAAGACCCTCGAGCACCGCATGCAGGAATCGTCCGCCCTGCTCGAGCAGCATCACCTCAGCCTGGTGCGGCGCCCCGGCCTGCTGGAGCCCACCAGCAGCGCCAAGCTCATCCATCTGCCTGAGCCCCGCAGCAGCCGCCCCCGCGCGCCCCTGCCGCTGCTGGCCGGCTTCCAGCTGCGGGCCATGCCGGCCGGCTACTGATGCCCCCCGCTTCCCGTTCCGGGCCTGGCGGCTTCCGCCCCCCGGCGACCGCCGCCGGGGGCGGACGCCGCCCCAGAGGGGGCGCAACCCGTCGGGTGGTGGAGATCCAGCCGATCCCCGCCGGCCGCATGCTCGCGGTCTATCTCCTGCTCTGCGCGGCCCTGGTCGGGCTGGCGGGACGGCTGGCCTGGCTGCAGGTGGTCCAGACCTCCGAGCTCCAGGCCCGGGCCCGGGCCATCCAGACCCATGCGGTCACCCCCATCGGCAAACGGCGCACCATCGTCGACCGGATGGGCCGGCTGGTGGCCCTCGACGAAGAGCGCTACACCCTCTGGGCCCACCCGCGCTACTTCAACCTTCCCGGCGACGAGCCCCAGCAGATCCGTCCCCCCGCCGATGTGGTCCGGGAGCTGTCCAAGGTGCTGGCCAGGCCGCCCTCCGACCTGCTGCAGACCATCGGCAGCCGCCGCAGCGGCGTCAAGCTCGCCACCGGCCTGGATCCGGAAACGGCCCACCGGGTCAAGGAGCTCGGCATCAGCGGCCTCGATCTGGAGGCCTACCCCCAGCGGGTCTACCCCCAGGGGTCCCTGTTCGCCAATGTGGTGGGTTTCCTCAACCTGGAAAGGGTCGCCCAGGCGGGCCTGGAGCAGAGCCGGGACCGGGACCTGCGCCGCCAGGAGGTGACCCTGAGCATGCGCCGCGGCGCCGACGGCACCCCCCTCCCCGACGGCCTCCAGGCCGGGGCGCTCTACGGCGACGACCTGCGGCTCCAGCTCACCCTCGATGCCCGCCTGCAGCAGGTGGCCCAGCAGGCGCTGACCAAGCAGGTGAAGCAGTGGCGAGCCAAGCAGGGCGCGGCTCTGGTGATGAATGCCCGCAACGGCGAAATCCTGGCCCTGGCCTCCACCCCCACCTACGACCCCAACCGGTTCTGGAGCTACAGCCCCGCCCTGTTCCGCGAGTGGTCGGTGCAGGATCTCTACGAACCCGGCTCCACCTTCAAGCCCATCAACCTGGCCCTGGCCCTGCAGGAGAAAGCCATCCGCCCCGACGAGAAGGTGAACGACGTCGGCCAGCTGACGATCGGTGGCTGGCCGATCTTCAACCATGACCGCCGCGCCAACGGCCTGATCGACTTCCCCACGGTGCTCCAGGTGTCCAGCAACGTGGGCATGGTGAAAGCCATGTCCCATGTGAAACGCGATCGCTTCTGGCACTGGCTGCGGGCCTTCGGCATCGACGAGATGCCGGACACGGACCTGCCCGGGGCCGTGGCCGGCCAGCTGAAGAGCCGCAGCGAGTTCACCTCGGCACCGATCGAGCCCGCGGTCGCCGCCTTCGGCCAGGGCTTCTCCCTGACCCCCCTCAAGCTGCTGCAGTTGCACGGGATGCTCGCCAACGGCGGCCGGCTGGTGAGCCCCCACATCACCCGCGGTCTCCGCTCCGGCGATGCCCTGGCCAGCGCCACCGCCGCCACGGGCGTCCAGCTGCTGGATCCGGCCGTCACCCGCACCGTCGTCGACTGGATGGAGACCGTGGTGGACAACGGCTCGGGCAAGGGGATGAAGATCCCCGGCTACCGGATCGCCGGCAAGACGGGCACGGCCCAGAAGGCCCGCAACGGGGTTTACATCCCCGGGGCCCGGATCTGCAGCTTCGTGGCGATCCTGCCGGCGAATGATCCCAGCTACGTGGTGCTGGTGGTGGTCGACGAGCCCCAGGGGGGGAATGCCTATGGCTCCACCGTGGCCCTGCCGGTGGCCCGTCAGATCGCCGAGGCCCTGCTGGTGATCGAGAAGGTGCCCCCCAGCCAGCCCACCGCCCGGGTCACCGCCAAGGCCACCCGCTCCTGAGCCAGCCTGTCCTCATTCCCACAACCTCCTTGCATCCCCGAAGGAGGCCATGGCTAGCGTCGGAGCCAGCAGACATCGCGCCCGACACCGTTCCACGATGGCCAACCTTCTCGAACAACTGGCCGCCATGACCGTGGTCGTGGCCGACACCGGCGACATCGACGCGATCCGTCAGTTCACGCCGCGGGATGCCACCACCAACCCGTCCCTGATCCTGGCCGCCGCCCAGATCCCCACCTACCAGGACCTGATCGACCGCTCCCTGCGTGAATCCCGGGAGGTGATCGGTGCCGAGGCCCCCGCCGAGGACGTGGTGCGCGAGGCCATCGATGAGATCAGCGTCACCTTCGGCAAGGAGATCCTCAGGATCGTCCCGGGGCGGGTCTCCACCGAGGTGGATGCGCGCCTCAGCTACGACACCGAGGCCACCATCACCAAAGCCCGCAAACTGATCGGCCTCTACGCCCAGGCGGGCATCGGCACCGACCGGGTGCTGATCAAGATCGCCTCCACCTGGGAGGGGATCAAGGCGGCGGAGGTGCTTGAGCGCGAGGGGATCCACTGCAACCTCACCCTGCTGTTCGGCTTCGCCCAGGCCGTGGCCTGCGCCGAGGCGGGCATCACCCTGATCTCGCCGTTCGTGGGGCGCATCCTCGACTGGTACAAGAAATCCACTGGTCGCGACAGCTATCCCGGGGCGGAGGATCCCGGCGTGCTCTCGGTGACGCGGATCTTCAACTACTTCAAGACCCACGGCTACGGCACCGAGGTGATGGGGGCCAGCTTCCGCAACATCGACGAGATCGTCGAACTGGCGGGCTGCGACCTGCTGACCATCTCCCCGACCCTGATGGACCAGCTGCGCCAGAGCGACGGCCTGCTGGAACGCCGCCTCGATGCCGCCCATCCGGGCGCCAGCGAAGCCAGAATCCACGTCGATGAGGCCACCTTCCGCACGATGATGGCGGACGATGCCATGGCCAGCGAGAAGCTCGATGAGGGCATCCGCGGCTTCTCAAAAGCGATCGAGACCCTGGAAGGCCAGCTGGCCCATCGCCTGGCCGTGATCGAGGGCGGTGCCGCCTTCACCCACGCGGTGCACGAGATCTTCCTGCTCAACGATCTCGACGGGGACGGCTGCATCACCCGGGAGGAATGGCTCGGCAGCGATGCCGTCTTCGATGCCCTCGACACCGACAATGACGGCCGCCTCGCCCCCGAGGATGTGCGCGGCGGCCTGGGTGCTCCGCTGGCGATCAGCCGCTGAAGGTCGGGCCGCCCGGCAGCGGCCCCGTCCTTGATCGGATGTTCACCTTGATGGGCAAGGATGGATCCCCGTTCAGCTCACGCATGGCCCACACCGTCCACGCCCTTGACACCATGCGCGCCCTCGCCGACAAGGGTGAGGTGAGGGACGTGGAGGCCGGTTCCGTCATCTTTCGGGCGGGGGAGCCCGGCGACTGCATGTTCGGCCTGCTGGAGGGGACGGTGCGGCTCAGCTGGAACGCCGATGCCGGCCACGAGGACATCCAGGCCGGCGACGTCTTCGGGGCCGGGGCCCTGGTCACCCAGGACCACCGCCGCTACGGCCATGCCACGGCCCTCACCCCCTGCCGGCTGCTGGTCATGAACCGCGAGAAGTTCCTGTTCGCCGTCCAGGAGGCGCCCATGTTCGCCATCGAGCTGCTGGGCTCCATCGACCAGCGCCTGCGGGACCTCAAGGGCGCCAGCCGGTCCTGAGGGCCGCCGGAGCCTCCGGCGCCCTGGCACGGCGACCCGAGCCGCTCCCTCAGCCCCGCTGGAACAGCAGCCGGCGGATGACCCGCTGGGCGATCTCGCCGTAGCCCATCTCCCCGGACAGGATCTGGGCGATGCGCTGGGGCGCGGTGGGCCGCTTGATGCCGAGCTGGTACCCCACCCGCGGCACCCGGTAGAAGACCTGGGCGATGCGTTTGCCCCAGGCCATCGAATCACCCCAGGCCTCGCGCATCCGCAGGCTGTAATGCTCCAGGGCCGGGCCGTCGCCCTCGAGCCAGCGGTCGAGGGCCGCGGCCGCTTCGCAGCCGCTCAGCAGGGACGGGCGCAGGCCCTCGGCCAGGAAGGGATCGCAGAGCGAGGCGGCATCTCCGACCGCCACCAGGCCCGGGCCATGGAGGGGGTGGTGGCCGTTCCAGAGGCGCAGCTGGCCGTGGCGCCGCTCCCCCGCCGATTCCGGCAGCCCCAGGCTGGGCAGCAGGGCGGAGAGCACCGCCCCGCTGTCCGCCTCCTGCTGGCCGACGAAGGTGCCCACCCCGATGCTGTAGCCGCCCCGGCGGGGAAACACCCAGCAGAAGCCGTGGTGCACCAGGCCGAACTCGAAGCGGGCCATGTCGGCGGGATCGGGATCCGCCGCCACCTCCACCGAGACGGTGGCGGCGAAGCGGGGCCGGGCCGGCCCCAGGCCCAGGGGCGCCGCAAAGCGGGAGCCCGACCCATCGGCGATCACCACGGCCCTGGCCCGCAGCTGGAGATCCCCCGGACCGGCGACATCCCAGAGGCCATCGTCACGGCGCTCGATCCGCTCGGCCCGGCAGCCATGGCGCAGGTCGCAGCCCGCCTGGACGGCCTGCTCCGCCAGGAAGGCGTCGAGGACGCTGCGGCGCACGATCCAGAACGGAGCCTCCCCGGGCAGCTCGGCCGTGACCGGATCCTCCAGGCACCAGGTGAACCGCACCCGGCGGATCACCTGGTCGACGGCGGGGGCCAGATCGAAGGGGAACCAGCGCTGCACCGAGGCGGCCATGCCGCCGCCGCAGGGCTTGGACCGTCCCGGGGGCTGGGCCTCCAGCAGGATCACCCGCCGGCCCCGGTGGGCCAGGTGGAACGCCGCCGCGCCGCCGGCGGGGCCAGCCCCGACGACGATCACGTCGGCATCGGCAGGGCTGCTCACACCTTGAGGATGTCGGCTTCCTTCTCCGCCAGGTGCTTCTCCAGCTCGGCGATGTAGCGATCGGTCAGCTTCTGGACCTTCTCCTGCTCGTCGTGGCTCTGGTCCTCGGAGAGCTCACCGTCCTTCTCCTGCTTCTTGATCCTGTCGACGCCCTCACGGCGGAGGTTGCGCAGACCCACCTTGCCCTCCTCGGCGTACCTGGCCGCGAGCTTGCAGAGCTCCTTGCGGCGGTCCTCGGTGAGGGGCGGGATGTTGATGCGGATCACCCGGCCGTCGTTGTTGGGGGTGAGGCCCAGATCACTCATGGCGATGGCCTTCTCGATCAGCGCCATCGAGCCCTTGTCGAAGGGCTGAATCTGGATCGTCTGGGCGTCGGGGGTGGAGATCGTCGCCAGGGACTTGAGCGGCGTGTCGGAGCCGTAGTACTCGACGGTCAGCTTGTCGAGCAGGGAGGGGTTGGCCCGACCGGTGCGGATGGTGTTGAAGGTGCGCTGGGTGGCTTCCACCGACTTGCGCATGCTGGCTTCGAGATCCATGGCAGGGGAAGGGGGTGGGGAGGGGACGTCAGCGGGGGGGGGCCGGCACGATGCTGGTGCCGATGGGCTCACCGGCGACCGCCCGACCGATGTTGCCCGAGCCGAACAGGTCGAAGACCACGATCGGAATCGCGTTGTCCTTGCACAGCGCGATGGCGGTGCTGTCCATCACCTCCAGCTCGCCGCTCAGCACGTCGAGGAAGGTGAGGGTCTCGTAGCGGACCGCGTCGCTGTGCTTGGCGGGATCCTTGTCGTACACCCCGTCCACCTTGGTGGCCTTGAAGATCACGTCGGCGTTGATCTCCGCCGCCCGCAGGGCGGCCGTGGTGTCGGTGGTGAAGAAGGGGTTGCCGCAGCCGGCACCGAAGATCACCACCCGACCCTTTTCGAGATGGCGGATGGCCCGGCGGCGGATGTAGGGCTCGGCCACCTCCTGCATGGAGATGGCGCTCTGGACGCGGGTGGGCACCCCAACCCGCTCGAGGCCGTCCTGCAGGGTGATGGCATTCATCACCGTCGCCAGCATGCCGACGTAGTCGGCGGTGGCCCGGTCCATGCCGGCGGCCGAGCCCTTCAGGCCCCGGAAGATGTTGCCGCCGCCGACGACGATCGCCAGCTGGGTGCCACCGGAGACCACCTCGACCACATCCTTGGCGATCGATTGAACGATGGCGGGATCGATCCCATAGCCCTGGTCACCCATCAGCGCTTCACCGCTGAGTTTGAGGAGAACGCGCCTGTAGGCCATCGACTCGTGCGATCGGCCGAACAGTAGCAACCCCTCCCGCAGCGCCACCAGGTTGCGGGCAGCGGCGACACCCGCTTCACTGCCCCAAAGGAGCACCGCCATGGCCTTCGACCCGCCCGGTTGTCCTGTCCCCCGCGGCCCCCGCGGCCCCCGCGGCAGCGATGTGATGGCCCGGCTGACGCTCTCGGCCCTGGACCGGGCCAGCGACAGCCCGGGGTTCTGGGGCGAGCCGGAAGTGCACCGGGCCCTGCTGGTCAGCGGCCTGTCGGTGCTGATCTGCAGCCTGGCCCGGCTGCAGAACGACCTGGGCTGATCCCCGCAAGGTCCGGGGGCGGTCTCAGTATTCGATGCCCGCCTGGGCCTTCACCCCCTGCTCCCGGAAGGGGTGACGCACCACCTTCATCTCCGTGACCAGATCGGCCCGCTCCAGCAGGGCCGCCGGGGCGCCGCGGCCGGTGAGGGCCACATGGGTCAGGGGCGGGCGCAGGGCCAGACCCTCCAGCACCCGCTCGGGCTCGAGGTAGCCCAGCTTGAGGGCCACGTTGATCTCGTCGAGCACCACCAGCTTGCGCTCGCCGTCGGCGAGGTAGGCGCAGGAGCGCTCCCAGGCGCTCTGCACCAGCTGGCGGTCGCGCTCCCGGTCCTGGGTCTCCCAGGTGAAGCCCTCACCCAGGGCATGCCAGTGGAGGTCGTCGCCGAAGCGCTCCAGGGCCCGGGCCTCCCCCGGCTGCCAGCCGCCCTTGATGAACTGCACCACCGCCACCTTGCCGCCATGGCCCAGGGTGCGCAGCACCAGGCCCAGGGCCGCCGTGGTCTTGCCCTTGCCCTCGCCGGTGAACACGAGCACCAGCCCCTTCTCCAGATTCCGCTCCCCCACCCGCTGCTGCTGCACCTCACGGCGGCGCTGCATGCGACGGCGGTAGGCCTCCTGGTCCACCTCGGGGGCCAGGTCGCCTCCCGGGCCCAGCTCCTCGGCCTGGCGATCCAGGGCCAGGGTGTCGTCCGCCACGGGGGCAGGGGTCGGGGAGGCGTTCGCCGTCATGGGAAGCGGTGTCCGTTTGCGGCACTCTGGCGGAGCCTTGCCAGGGCCGTGTCGACCGCCTGCTGCTGGTCCCGCCGGGTGATCCAGTGGTGGTAGGTGCGGGTGTGGATCGCCACCGAGTGGCCCATCATCCGGGCCGCCACCGTGTCCGGCAGGCCGATGTGGATCGTGCGCACGGCCCAGGCGTGGCGCAGGTCGTAGGGGGTGATCGGCAGCCCGTAGCGGCGGAACTGCTCCGCCACCCGCCGGCCCACCTGCTGCAGGGTGGTGCGGCGCAGGTCGGTGCAGACCCGGGGCAGCTCGGCGCCGCCCTCCCCCAGGCCCTCCAGGCCGAAGTGCTCCACCCAGTCGGGCTGGAACGGCCACACCTGGTGCTCCCCGGTCTTGCTGGTGGGCAGCACCCGCAGCACCCGGTCGCCCCCCGGCGCCAGGGCGGAGAGGTCGCAGAAGAACACCTCGTGGTTGCGCAGGCCGTAGGTGGCCATCAGCCCGTAGGCCAGTCGCCAGCGGGGGTTGGGGATGGCCGCCACCAGCTCCAGGATGCGCGCATCGCTGGGCAGGCCCCGGAAGCGGGCCACATGCAGGCCGTAGCCGCCGCTGCGCTCGCTCCAGTCGGCCGGCAGGGGCAGCTGCAGGTGGCGGGCCAGGGCCCCCAGGGCGAGGCCGCACTGCTGGCGGCTGCGGCTGGCCAGGGGGTAGGTCTCCAGCACCTTCTCCAGCAGAGGCACCTCGACGGTCGCCGGCGTGGCGCCTGACGCGGCGGCCACCGCCGCCAGCCGCCGCAGATAGGGCCGGTAGGCGCCGCTCCAGGTGCTGCGGCTGCCGGCGGGCCGGCGGCGGCGGCGGGGATCGGCGAAGAAGGCGGCCTCAAAGCCCGCCAGCAGCGGCGTGAACCCCGCGGCCTCGGCGGGGGAGCCCGTCGCCAGGGGCGCCGGAGCGGAGGACGGCTCCCCAGCGGCCACGGCGGCTAGGGAGGGCGCTGACGCGGCCGGCCGACGGCGCCAGTGCTCCCAGGAGAAGCGGCCCCGCTCGACGGCCTCCCGCACCCGGGCCAGCTGGTCGAGGGCGGCGGCCACGCCCTCTGCCGTGGCCGGCAGCCCCAGGCTGATCCGCTGCACCGGCCGCGCCGCCGTGCCCTTTGGACAGGGCAGGGGCCCCCGCAGTCCGAGCCGCTGCTGGCGGATCTCCAGCCGCAGGCCGGTGCCCGAGGCCGCCAGTTGGAGGTTCTGCTGCCGCACCAGTTCTGTCAGATCAGCTGCCGCCGGATCAGGCGTGGCTGCTGCCGGCGCGGCGGGGGGTGGCGGGGCGGCCGGGGGGATGGTGGGGCGGTCGGGGAGCTGAGCCGGAAGCTACCCCTGCCGTCCCGGGGCCGCCAGGGCAGGGGGCGGTGATCCGCCGGGCAGCCGCCGGTGGGGAGGCGGGGTTACGCTCTGCCTTTCTGATCGAAGGCATGGCCAGGGTCGGCGTGCTGCTGCTGAACCTCGGCGGTCCGGAGCGGATCGAGGACGTCGGGCCATTCCTCTACAACCTGTTCTCCGATCCGGAGATCATCCGTCTGCCCACGCCGGCGCTGCAGAAACCCCTGGCCTGGCTGATCAGCACCCTGCGCAGCGGCAAGTCGAAGGAGGCCTACCGCTCCATCGGCGGCGGCTCTCCCCTGCGCCGCATCACCGAGCAGCAGGCCAGGGAGCTGCAGAGCCGCCTGCGCCAGGAGGGTGTCGATGCCACCAGCTACGTGGCGATGCGCTACTGGCACCCCTTCACCGAATCGGCGGTGGGCGACATCAAGGCCGACGGCGTGGAGGAGGTGGTGGTGCTGCCGCTCTATCCCCACTTCTCGATCAGCACCAGCGGCTCCAGCTTCCGGGAGCTGCAGCGCCTCCGCCAGGCCGACCCGGCCTTCCGCCGCCTGCCGATCCGCTGCATCCGCAGCTGGTACGACCATCCCGGCTACATCAATGCCATGGCGGGGCTGATCGCCCGGGAGATCGGCAACTGCGAGGCACCGGCGTCGGCCCACATCTTTTTCAGTGCCCACGGGGTGCCCAAGAGCTACGTGGAGGAGGCCGGCGACCCCTATCAGAAGGAGATCGAGGCCTGCGCCGCGCTGGTGATGGAGCGCCTCGAACAGCTGCTGGGCCACCCCAACCCCTCCACCCTCGCCTACCAGAGCCGGGTGGGGCCGGTGGAATGGCTCAAGCCCTACACCGAGGATGCCCTGCGGGAGCTCGGGGAGCAGGGCGTCCAGGAGCTGGTGGTGGTGCCGATCAGCTTCGTCAGCGAACACATCGAGACCCTCGAGGAGATCGACATCGAGTACCGGGAGATTGCCACCGAAGCCGGCATCAGCCATTTCCGCCGGGTGCCGGCCCTCGACACCGACCCCACCTTCATCCAGGGCCTCGCCGACCTGGTGCACGAAGCCATGGCAGGCCCGGAGGTGAACCTCGACATGGCGGCCCAGCTGCCCAAGAAGGTGAAGCTCTACCCCCAGGACAAGTGGGCCTGGGGCTGGAACAACAGTTCCGAGGTCTGGAATGGTCGCCTGGCGATGGTCGGATTTTCCGCTTTTCTGCTGGAATTGCTCACCGGTCACGGCCCGCTGCATGCCCTTGGACTGCTCTGACCGCCCAAGGCGCACCGGCCTGCGGAGCCGTTCGCTGGTGATCGCCGCCACCCTGGGGCTGAGCAGCCAGGCCCTGCCCGCCGAGGCCCGCAACGCCAGCCTCTGGGTCAGGGGGGTGTTTCCGGTGGCGAGCTTCGCCGGCTACACGAGCGGTTTCGGCATGCGCTCCCATCCCCTCAGCGGCGACGTCCGTCCCCACTACGGCATCGACATCGCCGCGCCCCTGGGATCGCCGATCCGCAGCTGGTGGGCCGGAACGGTGAGCGAGGTGATCGTCGACGGTGGCTGCGGCAACGGACTGGTGATCCGCTCGGGCAGCTACGAACACATCTATTGCCACCTCGGCGGCCAGGCCGGCAACGGTGTCTACCGCAGCGGCGGCGTCCTTCTCCGGGAGGGGCAGCGGGTGGCCACCGGCCAGGTGATCGGCCATGTCGGCCTCACGGGCAGCACCACCGGCCCCCACCTCCACTGGGGCATGCGTTATCGAGGCGCCTGGATGGATCCGGCCCGAGTGTTGCGGGCCATGGCGGAGAGCCGCCGTCAGCGCAACCCAAACCCCCTCCAGCGACCTAACCTTGGTGTCTTCCGCTGATGGTTCCGAGACCCCTGCCCGGATGCCTGGCTCCCGGGCCGACCGCTCTCCCATCCTGACGATTTCCTCCCCTTCGCCCGACCCCAGCCGCCGCCGTGACGCTCACGCCCCTTCCCTCCGCCATCGCCGCCGCCGGGACCAGCAGCCCCAGTGCTCCCACCCCTGAGGCGTCGCAGCCGTCGTCGGCGCCGATGCGGGTGAGCGGGGCCTACGCCCTGATGGATGCCCTGCACCGCCACGGCGTCCGCCACATCTTCGGCTATCCGGGTGGAGCGATCCTGCCCATCTACGACGAGCTCCACAAGGCGGAGGCCCGGGGCTGGCTGAAGCACATCCTGGTGCGCCATGAGCAGGGCGGCACCCACGCCGCCGATGCCTACGCCCGCGCCACCGGCCAGGTGGGCGTCTGCTTCGGCACCTCCGGCCCCGGCGCCACCAACCTGGTCACCGGCATCGCCACGGCCCAGATGGATTCGGTGCCGATGGTGGTCATCACCGGCCAGGTGCCCCGGGCCGCCATCGGCACCGACGCCTTCCAGGAAACCGACATCTTCGGCATCACCCTGCCGATCGTGAAGCACTCCTGGGTGGTGCGCGACCCCGCCGACATCGGCCGCATCGTGGCGGAGGCCTTCCTGATCGCCGCCAGCGGCCGCCCGGGCCCGGTGCTGATCGACGTGCCCAAGGATGTGGGTGCCGAGGAGTTCGACTACACCCCCGTGGCTCCGGGATCGGCGATCCCCTCGGGCTTCAAGCGTTCCCCCGCCCCCAGACCGGAGGCCATCGAGGGCGCCCTGGCCCTGATCCGCCAGGCCCGCCGCCCCCTGCTCTACGTCGGTGGCGGCGCCATCGCCTCCGACGCCCACGCCGAGGTGCACCAGCTGGCCGAACGCTTCCGGCTGCCGGTCACCACCACCCTGATGGGGAAGGGGGCCTTCGACGAGAACCATCCGCTGGCCGTCGGCATGCTCGGCATGCACGGCACCGCCTACGCCAACTTCGCCGTCACCGAGTGCGACCTGCTGATCGCCGTCGGGGCCCGCTTCGATGACCGGGTCACCGGCCGGCTCGACAGCTTCGCCCCCCGGGCCCAGGTGATCCACATCGACATCGATGCGGCCGAGGTGGGCAAGAACCGGGTGCCCGAGGTGCCGGTCGTCTCCGATGTCAAGCAGGCCCTGGAGGCCCTGCTGCAGGCCTCGGTCGGCGAGGGCTCCAACCGCCGCACCGACGCTTGGCTGGAGCGCATCGACACCTGGAAGCACCACTACCCCCTTGTGATCCCCCAGCCCACCGGCGAAATCGCGCCGCAGGAGGTGGTGATCGCCCTGCGGGAGCTGGCCTCCGAGGCCTTCTTCACCACCGACGTGGGCCAGCACCAGATGTGGGCGGCCCAGTTCCTGCGCAACGGACCCCGGCGCTGGATCAGCAGTGCCGGCCTGGGCACCATGGGCTTCGGCATGCCCGCCGCCATGGGCGTCCAGACGGCCTTCCCCGACGAGACGGTGATCTGCGTGGCCGGTGATGCCAGCATCCTGATGAACATCCAGGAGCTGGGCACCCTCAGCCAGTACCAGCTGCCGGTGAAGGTGGTGGTGCTCAACAACGGCTGGCAGGGGATGGTGCGCCAGTGGCAGGAGAGCTTCTACGAGGAGCGCTACTCCAGTTCCGAGATGACCGGCGGCATGCCCGATTTCCCCGCCCTCGCCGAAGCCTTCGGCGTCAAGGGCATCGGCATCACCGACCGGGCCCAGCTGCGCTCCGGCCTTGCCGAGGCCCTGGCCCACCCCGGTCCGGTGTTCGTCGATGTGCGCGTGCGCCGCAACGAGAACTGCTACCCGATGGTGCCCCCCGGCGCCAGCAACGCCCAGATGGTGGGCCTGCCCAGCCATCCCGAGCTGGCCATCGACACCATCCGCCAATGCAACGCCTGCGGCAGCACCACCGCCAGTGCCCACCTGTTCTGTCCCAGTTGCGGCGCCAAACTCTGACCCTGCTCGCGCTCCTGCTGGCCCTGGTGATCGCCTTTCCGGGTGCTGCGGCGGCGGCGGAGGTGTTCCAGGTGCGCAGCGGCACCCTGCTCCAGGTGGGTGATGGCAACCGCAGCTACCCCGTGGAACTGGCCTGCATGGAACTGGCCCCAGGCCAGGAAACCGAGGCGATCAGCTGGCTGCGGCAGGCCCTGCCCCGCCGCACCAGGGTGAATCTGCGCCCCATGGGCCAGCGGGACGGCACCCTGCTGGCCCGGGTGAGCCTGCTGGCCGGCGGTAACGACATCGCCGACGGCCTGATCGCTGCCGGCCTGGCCCGTCCGGAGGCCTGCCCATGAGCCTCAACCGCACCGCCAAGGGCATCGTGCTGGTTCCCACCCTGCTGCTGGGCGGCGCCTTCCTGGCCGCCGGCACCTGGGTCGACGGTCCCGCCGCCGCCAACCGGGGCCTGGCCCTCACCCTCGGCGCCGTCCTGATGGCAGCCGGTCTGCTGGCCCAGCTGCTGCCCGAATCCGGCCCGCCCGCCACTGACTCCAACGCCGACTCCAACCCGGACGCCAACCCCGAACCCTGAGGGACGACCAAAGATCACAGCCTGGCGCCGGCAGGGGAGGGCGGGCCCAGAGTTGGCTCAGTCAGGGCGAAGGGGATGCGGGACTTCGATCGGCTCGTCGTGCCCCTGGCCAAGGTCGGCCTCGACGCCATCGCTGAGGTGGGCGGCAAGAACGCCTCCCTGGGCGAGATGATCCAGCGGCTGGAACCCGCCGGCGTCCGGGTGCCGGGGGGCTTCGCCACCACGGCCGCCGCCTACCGGCTGTTCATCGCCGCCAACGGGCTCAGGCCGGTCCTGGCTGAGCTGCTCGACGGGCTGGATGCCGACGATCTGGCGGCCCTGCAGGCCGCCGGCCAGGGGGCCCGGGAGCGGCTGGGCCGGGCGGAACTGCCACCGCCGCTGGCCCAGGCGATCGTGGCCGCCTACCGGGAGCTCAGCGGGGAGCTGGCCTCCGGCGGTGGCCAGGCCGTGGTGGCGGTGCGCTCCAGCGCCACGGCCGAGGATCTGCCGGAAGCCAGCTTCGCCGGGCAGCAGGAGACCTTTCTGCATGTCGAGGGGGAGGCGGCGCTGCTGGAGGCCTGCCGGCGCTGCTACGCGTCGCTGTTCACCGATCGGGCCATCGTCTACCGGCAGCAGCACGGCTTCGATCACCTGGAGGTGGCCCTCTCGATCGGGGTGCAGCGCATGGTGCGCTCCGATCTGGCCAGCTCCGGGGTGATGTTCAGCATCGACACCGAAACCGGCTTCCGCGACGCCGTGCTGCTGACCGCCGCCTACGGGCTGGGGGAGAACGTGGTGCAGGGCGCCGTGAACCCCGATGAATGGCTGATCTTCAAGCCCACCCTGGAGCAGGGGTTCGCCCCGATCCTGAGCCGGCGGCTGGGCAGCAAGGCCCTTCGCATGGTCTATGCCGACCCCACCGGCGGCGATGGCCGGGCCGTGCGCAACGAGGCCGTCTCCCCGGAGGACAGCCGGCGCTTCGCCCTCAGCGACGCGGAGGCCCTGACCCTGGCGCGCTGGGCCTGCGTGATCGAACGCCACTACGGCGAACGCCGCGGGGTGCCCACGCCGATGGACATCGAGTGGGCCAAGGACGGCCTCAGCGGCGAGCTGTTCATCCTCCAGGCCCGGCCGGAAACGGTGGAATCCCGCCGGGGGGGGGCGGTGCTGCGCAGCTGGCACCTGGAGCCGCACACGGCCGAAGAGATCACCAGCGGACGGGCCATCGGCGCCTCGGTGAGCAGCGGCCGGGCCCGGGTGATCAGCGATCCGGGCGAGATCGCCCGGTTCATGGACGGCGACCTGCTGGTGACCCGCCGCACGGACCCCGACTGGGAGCCGATCCTGCGCAAGGCCAGCGGCGTGGTCACCGACCAGGGGGGCCGCACCTGCCACGCGGCGATCATCGCCCGGGAGATGGGCCTGACGGCGATCGTCGGCACGGGCGACGGCACCGGCCGGATCGCCGACGGTGACAGCATCACCCTGAGCTGCTGCGAAGGGGACGTGGGCCACGTCTACCGGGGGGCGGTGCCGTTCCGGGTGGAGGAGCAGGCCATCGGTGACCTGCCGGCCACCCGCACCCGGATCCTGATGAACGTGGGCAACCCCGAGGAGGCCTTCCACCTGGCCTCGATCCCCTGCGACGGCGTGGGCCTGGCCCGGCTGGAGTTCATCATCGCCAACCACATCCGGGTGCACCCCATGGCCCTGCTTGAGCCCGAGCGGGTGACGGCGGCGGCCGACCGGGCGGCCATCGCTGAGCTGGTGGCGGGGTATGCCGCGCCGGCCGACTACTACGTGGACCTGCTCAGCCAGGGCATGGCCCGGATCGCCGCCGCCTTCCATCCCCGGCCGGTGATCCTGCGCTTCTCCGACTTCAAGAGCAACGAGTACGCCCGCCTGCTGGGCGGAGCGGCCTTCGAGCCGGCGGAGGAGAACCCGATGATCGGCTGGCGCGGGGCCTCCCGCTACTACGCCCCCGCCTTCCGCGCCGCCTTCGCGCTGGAGTGCCGGGCCCTGCGCCGGGTGCGGGAGTCGATGGGGCTGGCCAACGTGATCCCGATGGTCCCCTTCTGCCGCACCCCCGAGGAGGGGGACCGGGTGCTGGAGGTCATGGCCGGCGAGGGGCTGGTGCGGGGCAAGGACGGCCTGGAGGTGTACGTGATGTGCGAACTGCCGAGCAACGTGATCGGCGCCGAGGCCTTCGCCGAGCGCTTCGACGGCTTCTCGATCGGCTCCAACGACCTCACCCAGCTCACCCTGGGGCTCGACCGGGACTCGGCCCTGGTGGCGGACCTGTTCGACGAGCGGCATGCCACCGTCAAGGACATGATCCGGCTGGCGATCCGCACGGCCCGCCGCTGCGGCCGCAAGATCGGCATCTGCGGCCAGGCCCCCAGCGACTACCCCGACTTCGCCCGTTTCCTGGTGGAGGAGGGGATCGACTCGATCAGCCTCAACCCCGATGCCGTGGTGCCCACCCGCATCGCCATCGCCGCCATGGAGGCCGAGCTGGACGCCGCCGGCCCGGCGGGCAGGGCCTGACGGGGCCGGTCTCCGGTTCCCCTCAGCAAGCGGCCTGGCGGAGCCGCACCGGCGCTGATCCCGCCGGCGTCCCGCCCCCCTCGAACCAGAGACGCCAGAGCAGCAGGGCATGGGCACCGCAGCGCACCGCGCAGAGCGCCGCCAGACCCATGCAGAGGGGGCAATGAGCCAGACCCATCCGAAATCCGGCCCCAGGCGCGATCAGGCTCCACCATGGCACCTTCCGCCGCGGATCGGCAGGGGACGCCACAAGCGTTGGCGCCCATCCGGCGCGTTGGCGCCCGCCCCGCCGTGCCCTAGAACGCCAGCAGCCCTCCAACCGCCACGGCCGTGCTGCGCCTCAGCGAGCTGAAACTGCCGCTCGATCACAGCGCCGCCGACCTGGAGGCGGCCATCACCCAGCGGCTGCGGCTCGCCCCCGGTGAGCTGCGCGGCCATCACCTGGTGAAGCGCAGCGTCGATGCCCGGCGGCGCGGTGCCATCGCCCTGGTGTACTGCCTCGACCTGGAGCTCGAAGGCGGCGCCAAACGCCGCCTGCTGCGCCGCTTCACCGGCGACCCCCACCTGCGTCCGACACCGGACAGCCGCTACCGCCCCGTGGCCCTGGCCCAGGGAGACGGCGCGGAGCTGCGTCCGATCGTGGTGGGCGCCGGACCCTGCGGCTACTTCGCCGCCCTGCTGCTGGCCCAGATGGGCTGGCGGCCGCTGCTGCTGGAGCGCGGCAAGGCGGTGAAGGAGCGCACCGCGGACACCTTCGGCTTCTGGCAGGGCCGCCGCCGCTTCGATCCGGGCTCCAATGCCCAGTTCGGCGAAGGGGGAGCCGGCACCTTCTCCGACGGCAAGCTCTACAGCCAGGTGAGCGAGAACCCCGCCTACATCCGCAAGGTGCTGGAGGAGCTGGTGGCGGCCGGGGCCGATCCGGAGATCCTCACCCTGCACCACCCCCACATCGGCACCTTCAAGCTGGCCACGGTGGTCCGCGGGCTGCGGGCCCGGATCGAGGCCCTTGGGGGCGAGGTGCGTTTTGGTCAGCACGTGGTCGAACTGCTGCTGGGGGACGCACCCGAGCGGCGCCTGGCGGGCGTGCGGCTGGCCGACGGCACCGCCATCGCCTGCGACCATCTGGCGCTGGCGCCGGGCCACAGCGCCCGGGACACCTTCGCGATGCTGCACCGCCTCGGTGTGGCCATGGAGCCGAAGCCCTTTGCGGTCGGGGTGCGGATCGAGCATCCCCAGGCCCTGGTCGACCGGGCCCGCTGGGGGGAGGCGGCCGGCCATCCGCGGCTGGGCCCCGCCGAGTACAAGCTGGTGCACCACTGCAACGCCGAAGCCAACACCGGCCGCAGCGTCTACAGCTTCTGCATGTGTCCCGGCGGCCTGGTGGTGGGGGCCACCTCGGAGGAGGGCTGCGTCGTCACCAACGGCATGAGCCAGCACTCCCGCCGGGAGCGCAATGCCAACAGCGGCCTGGTGGTGCCGATCACCCCGGAGGATCTGGCGCCCTACGCCCAGGAGGGGGAGGAGGCCCTGGCCGGGATCGCCTTCCAGCGCCACTGGGAGCGGCAGGCCTTCCATGCCGGCGGCGGCGACTACCGGGCGCCGGCCCAGTGGCTGGAGGATTTCCTGGAGCACAGACCCAGCCGGGAGTCCCCCCCGGAGGCGGTGGTGGGGTCGTACCAGCCCGGCCTGCGCTTCGGCAGCCTGGACGGCTGCCTGCCGGCCTATGTGCTCGACGCGATCCGGGAGGCCCTGCCGGTCTTCGCCCGCCGCATTCCGGGCTATGCCATGGCCGGGGCCCTGCTGACGGGCGTCGAGACCCGCACCTCCTCACCCCTGCGGCTGCAGCGCCACCCCACCGGGCTCGAGAGCCTCAACACCCCGGGGCTCTTCCCGGCCGGAGAAGGGGCCGGCCATGCCGGCGGCATCCTGTCGGCGGCGATCGACGGCATCAAGGTGGCGGAAGCGGTGGCCCTCAGCCTTGCGACACCACACCGCTCCACTGCACCGCCCTGACCCCGTCGCGGCGCCAGGAATGGAACAGGGCCGCT
Source organism: Synechococcus sp. CCAP 1479/9 (assembly GCF_019038535.1). Taxonomy (NCBI): domain Bacteria; kingdom Bacillati; phylum Cyanobacteriota; class Cyanophyceae; order Synechococcales; family Synechococcaceae; genus Synechococcus; species Synechococcus sp. CCAP 1479/9. The sequence continues at coordinate 33,455 of NZ_JAFKRK010000031.1, forward strand.
TCGGCCATGGTGCAGAGCGGGCAGAGGCCGATCCGCTCCGGGGCGATCCCCTGCCGTTCCAGCTGCAGCGCCGTGGCCCGTCGGATGTCCAGCCGGTCCCGGCCGGGGGCGGGATCCGGCAGCAGGGCGCCGCAGCGCTCCAGATCGGCCAGGGCCCGCTCCTCCGGCGGCGGCCCGCTGCCCTCGGCCGCCATGGCGGCGGCTACCTGCAGGGTCACGGAGCGTTCCACCTGATAGCGGAAGCCGGCCACGGCCGGACCGAGCGCCACCACAAGCCGGTCCCGGCTGGCGCCGTCCGCCACCAGCGCCCCGATCGCCGCCGGCACGATCCTGGCCGCGACCCCGCGCCAGCCCGCATGGCAGGCCGCCACCCGGCCGCTGGCGGGGTCGGCGATCAGCACGGGGGTGCAGTCGGCCCCGCACACCCAGAGGCTCTGGCCGCCCCGGTCGCTGCGCAGTCCGTCGGCCTCCGGCCAGGGGTCCCGGTCGGCGGCGGAGGCGGCCAGCACCGTGCCGCCATGCACCTGGCGGGTGCGGTGCACGCTGACGCCGGCACTGAGGGCGCCAGCCAGCTCCTCCGGCGGCCGCCCCTGCCACTGGCGGGTGAAGAAGCCGTGCTCGAACGCCGCCAGCAGGTCGCACTGGAGATAGTGGCCGCCATAGGTGCCCACCCAGGTCCAGCCGGGGAGGTCGTTGAAGCCGGCATCGGGCCGATCGAAGGGGGGCTCGAGCGCCTCAGCCATGCGCTTCAGCCCTCGGGCAGGTCGCGCAGCAGCCAGAAGCCCTCGAGGCTGGAGGCCTCCTCGCTGGCCTGGATGGCGATGAACTGCAGGCCGCCGGCCCGCTCCCTGGCCTCCGCCAGGGCCTGCTGGGCCAGCCGTGCCTCCTCCTCCGGCAGTCGCGCCAGGATCCAGCGATCCTCGAGGCCGGCCTCCAGCACCAGCTGGCCGGCGCTGACCTCCAGCCGGGTCGGCTCCAGGCCGGACAGCCAGCCGGCGATCGCCAGGGCCCGCCGGCGGCTGAACAGCCGGATCCCGGGGACCGGGGTGGCGGGATCGATGTCGGACGGCAGGGCCACCAGGCCGGGGAAGGCGATCTCCCAGCCGCCGGCCTCGGCCAGCGTGGCGGCCGGCAGGGTGGCCCAGCCCCAGCTGTCGCCCCGGGCCGCCTCGGGCAGGGGCAGGGCCACGGGGGGAATCGGCTGCGGTGGCGGGGCGAGGGGGCCGGCCATGTAGCCGGGCTCCAGGGGGTAGACGCTGGCCTGCCGCTCCCGCAGCCACTCGACCAGGCCGTAGCAACGCCGGCTCGGCACCAGCTCCAGGCCGAGCCCTTCGGCCGCCCGCTGCACCATGGCCCGCATCGAACCGCGCCAGCAGCGCAGCCGCCGCGGCGGGCCGTAGCCCTGCTCGGCGGCCGCCGCCAGGGCCGCCTCGATCGCCCCGCGCAGCCACTGGGAGTTGACGCTGGCGGCCGGACAGGCCATCGACCAGCGGAAGGGGTCCGGCGCCGGCTGCAGACCCTGCGTCGAGCAGATCAGCAGCTCCCAGCGCTTCTTGCCATCGGCCTCCAGGATCGGCCTGGAGTAATAGTCGAGCTCCCAGTCAGGGCTGGGTGCCTGCACGGCTGGGCTCATCCTGCGTCCTGTTCCTGCTGGCGCAGCAGCGAGCGGGCCCGGTGGGCCCGGTCCTCGGCCTCAGCCATCACGGTGTCCTTGGCGATGAGCAGCTCGCCGGGGGGACCTTCGAGCAGGGCGGTGTTGAGGGCGATGCGGCCCCGGGCGGGGTCGACGGCGGTGATCAGGGCCTTGAGGTGCTCCCCCTGCTGGAACGCCTCGCGCAGATCCCTCAGGGCACCGCCGGTGATCGAGGAATGGTGCAGCAGGCCGCTGACGCCGCCCAGGTCGACGAAGAAGCCGTAGGGCTTGATCGACACCACCTGCCCTTCCACGAGCTGGCCCACTTCCAGGGTGGCGAAACGGGCGGCGGTGGCAGCCCGCTTCTCCGAGAGCACCAGCTTGCGGGTCTCGGCGTTGACCTCCAGGAAGGCGACGCCCAAGGTCTGGCCGACGAGGGCCTCGTGGTTCTCGCCCTCGTTGAGCTGGGAGCGGGGGATGAAGCCCCGCAGACCCTCAAGGTCGCAGGTGACTCCGCCGCGGTTGAAGCCGTTCACCTTGACCTGCACCACCTTGCCCTCCTTCTCCAGCTGGCGGACCTTCTCCCAGCTCTGGCGCAGGGCCAGGGCGCGGGCGCTGATCGTCACCATGCCGTCGGCGTTCTGCTCGCGGGTGACGAGCACCTCGATCGGCAGCCCTTTCGGGAAGCGCTCCTTGAGGTTGGTGATCACCCCCAGGCCGCACTCGCTCTTGGGCATGAAACCGGGGGCCTTGCCGCCGATGTCCACATAGACGCCGTCGCTCTCCATGCCGATCACCACCCCCTGGACCACCTCGCCGGTGGTACCCACCGGGGCGTTCTCATCGAGGGCGGCGAGGAAGGCCTCCTCGTCGAAGTCGAAATCGTCGACGGTGCGGGCCTGGCGGGAGGACTCCCCAGGGGCAGCCTCGGCGGCGGCGGGGGCCCGGCCGGCCGAGCGGGCCGAACCGCCGCCGCGCCGATCCGTGGCCGGACCGAGCAGGTCGGCCATCGTCAGGCCCTCAATGCCCGCCAGATCGAAGCGGTCGTCATCGTCCGCGGCTGGCGAGGGGGGCCGCACCGGTGCGGCGACCGGAGCGGGAGCGGCCGGACCGGAGGCCGCCGCAGGGGCGCCGGCCGGGCCGGAGCCGGTGGGGACGAGGGGGGTGTCGGGCGCCGCCTCGTCCTCCTTCTTGATCATCAACACCTGGGGAGGCTTGCGCAGCGGCGCCGGGGCCGACCCGGCTGGCCTCGCCGGCGGCGTGGGGCGCTGGGCGGGGTTCCGGGGCTGACGCGGCGCGGGGTTGCCGGTTCCTGCCATGGAGGTCCTCAGCGAAGCACGGGGCTCCACACTGTACGAATCACCCTTCTGAGGCCGCTCCTCCCCCCGCCGATGCCCCCCCGCACCGAGCGACGCCTCGCCAGCCTCAGCTGGCCGACGGTGCGTGAGCAGGCGGCCCGTCCGGGCAGCACGGTGCTCTGGCCCCTGGGCGCCGTCGAGCAGCACGGTCCGCTGCTGCCCCTCGGCACCGATGCCCTGTTCGCCGAACGGGTGGCCGCAGCGGTGTTGGACCGGCTCGATCCCGACCTGCCGATCTGGCGTCTGCCGCTGCAGAGCCTCGGCTTCTCGCCGGAGCACCTGGGCTTCCCGGGAACCCTCAGCCTGCCGGCCGGGCTGCTGATCGACCTGGTGCGCGCCGTCGGCCAGGGGGTCGCGGCGGCGGGCTTCCGGCGACTGGTGCTCTTCAACGCCCATGGCGGCCAGATCGGCCTGCTGGAGGCGGCGGCCCGGGAGCTGCGGGTGCAGGAACCCGCCCTGGCGGTGCTGCCCTGCTTCCTGTGGCGCGGCGTCGATGGGCTCGGGGCGCTGATCCCCGAACCGGAGCGCAGCAACGGCCTCCACGCCGGTCTGGCCGAGACCAGCCTGATGCTGTTTCTCGAACCGGGCACCGCCGGGCCCCTCCCCGCCGCCGACGGCCCCGGCGAAGGCCAGGCCCCGCCCGCCGGCTGGAGCCTGGAAGGGGCCTGCCCCAGCGCCTGGCGCACGCAGGAGATCAGTGCCAGCGGCGTGATCGGGGATCCGTCCGGCGCCAGCGAGGCCCTGGGCCGGGAGCTGTTCGGCCGGCTGGTGGAGAGCTGGGAGCGACGGCTGGAGGCCCTGCTGCACAGCAACTGGCCGCCGACATCCGGCGGAGCGTGACTAAAGTCGTGGGATTGCTTATCCCCGTGGTTCCCATGCCCACCCTCGCAACCACCACGTCCGTCGATTCCTCCCTGGATCCGGTGGGCCCGATCGAGGGGAGCGACCTGCCCGACTTCAGCACCGACGCCTACAAGGACGCCTACAGCCGCATCAACGCGATCGTCATCGAAGGTGAGCAGGAAGCTCACGACAACTACATGTCCCTCGGCACCCTGCTGCCCGACCAGGCCGAGGAACTGGCCCGCCTGGCCCGGATGGAGCTGAAGCACATGAAGGGCTTCACCGCCTGCGGCAACAACCTCGGCGTCACCGCCGACATGCCCTTCGCCCAGGAGTTCTTCTCCCCCCTGCGCAACAACTTCCAGGCGGCCCTCCAGGAGGGCAAGGTGGTCACCTGCCTGCTGATCCAGGCCCTGCTGATCGAAGCCTTCGCCATCTCGGCCTACCACATCTATATCCCTGTCGCCGATCCGTTCGCCCGCAAGATCACCGAAGGGGTCGTCAAGGACGAGTACACCCACCTCAACTACGGCCAGGAGTGGCTCAAGGCCCATCTCGAGGAGTCCCGGGCCGAACTGGAACAGGCCAACCGCGACAACCTCCCCCACGTGCGCCGCATGCTTGAGCGGGTGGCCGCCGACGCCGCCGTGCTCCACATGGAGAAGGAAGACCTGATCGAGGATTTCCTGATCGCCTACCAGGACGCCCTCACCGACATCGGCTTCACCCCCAGGGAGATCGCCCGGATGGCCGCCGCGGCCCTGGTGGGCTGAGCTGCCCCCTTCCCCATCCCTGGGGAGGATGTAGCGTCGGCGACATCCGGCCCCGCCCCTGCCGCCGCTTTCTCCTTCCTGCATGTTCGGCCTGATCGGTCATTCCACCAGCTTTGAGTCGGCCCGGAACCTGGCGCGAAGCCTCGGTTTCGAGGAATACGCGGAGGGGGATCTGGACATGTGGTGCAGCGCTCCGCCCCAGTTGGTGGAGCGGATCAGTGTCACCAGCCCCACGGGCAAGCGCATCGAAGGGGCCTACATCGATTCGGTGTTCGTACCCGAGATGCTGAGCCGCTTCAAGACGGCCAAGCGCAAGGTGCTCAACGCCATGGAGCTGGCCCAGAAGACCGGCATCGACATCACCGCCCTGGGGGGCTTCACCTCGATCATCTTCGAGGACTTCAAGCTGCTGAGGGAGCAGCAGGTGCGGGCCACCACCCTCGACTGGACGCGCTTCACCACGGGCAACACCCACACCGCCTGGGTCCTCTGCCGTCAGGTGGAGGACAATGCCCCCAAGCTGGGCATCGACCTGCGCCGGGCGAAGGTGGCGGTGGTGGGCGCCACCGGGGACATCGGCAGCGCCGTCTGCCGCTGGCTCGCCCAGCGCACCGGCGTGCAGGAGCTGCTGCTGGTGGCCCGCCGGCCCCAGCCTCTCGCTGATCTCCAGCAGGAGCTCGGTGGCGGTCGCATCCTGCCCCTGGAGGACGCCCTGGCCGAAGCCGACGTGGTGGTCTGGGTCGCCAGCCTGGCCCAGGCCAGCAACATCGACCCCAGCCAGCTGCCCCGTCCCTGCCTGATGGTCGACGGCGGCTACCCCAAGAACCTGGACACCAGGGCCGCCGGCGACGGCATCCACGTGCTGAAGGGCGGCATCGTCGAATTCGGCTCCGACATCGGCTGGCAGATGATGGAGGCCGCTGACATGGCCAAGCCGCAGCGCCAGATGTTCGCCTGCTTCGCCGAAGCGATGCTGCTGGAGTTCGAAGGCCTGCACACCAACTTCAGCTGGGGCCGCAACAACATCTCCCTCGAGAAGATGGACCTGATCGGCGCCGCCTCCCTTCGCCACGGTTTCCAGGCCCTGGGTCTGGACGTCCCGGCGGCGATCCCCAGTCTCTCCATCACCTGATCCCCCCGCCTGAGAGCCCATGGCCCGCCGCGTCCTGCTGGACTTCGAGAAACCGCTGGTGGAGCTCGAGGAGCAGATCGAGCAGATCCGCCAGCTGGCCCGTGATTCCGAGGTGGACGTGAGCCAGCAGCTGCTGCAGCTGGAAACCCTCGCCACCCGCCGCCGGGAGGAGATCTTCAGCTCCCTCTCCCCGGCCCAGAAGATCCAGGTGGCCCGCCACCCCCAGCGGCCCAGCACCCTCGATTACATCCAGGTCATCACCGACGAGTGGATTGAGCTGCACGGCGACCGCCGCGGCAACGACGATCGCGCCCTCGTGGGCGGTGTGGGTCGCATCGGCGACCAGCCCGTGGTGCTGCTCGGCCACCAGAAGGGCCGCGACATGAAGGAGAACGTGGCGCGCAACTTCGGCATGGCCTCCCCGGGCGGCTACCGCAAGGCGCTGCGGCTGATGGAGCACGCCGATCGCTTCCGCCTGCCGATCCTCAGCTTCATCGACACCCCCGGGGCCTACGCCGGCGTCAAGGCCGAGGAGGAGGGCCAGGGGGAGGCGATCGCCGTGAACCTGCGCGAGATGTTCCGGCTGCGGGTGCCGATCATCGCCGTGGTGATCGGGGAAGGGGGCTCCGGCGGCGCCCTCGGCATCGGCGTCGCCGACCGCCTGCTGATGTTCGAGCACAGCGTCTACACGGTGGCCAGCCCCGAGGCCTGCGCCTCGATCCTCTGGCGCGATGCGGGTAAGGCCCCCGCCGCCGCCGAGGCCCTGCGCATCACCGGCGCCGATCTTCTGCAGCTCGGGCTGGTCGATGCCCTGCTCAAGGAACCCTCCGGGGGCAACCACTGGGCGCCGATCCAGGCCGCCGAAACGCTCCGCCAGGCGCTGCTCAGCCACCTCGCGGAGCTGCAGAGCTGCAGCGAATCCGCCCTGCTGGAGGCCCGCTACGCCAAGTTCCGGCGCATGGGCCAGGTCCTCGAGGGGGCGGCGCCGGATCCCGCCCACGCACCGTAGGGTTTGCCTCCCTGCCCCACCGCCCTTTGCCCGTCGCCCTGATCACCGGTGCCTCCCGCGGCATCGGCGCTGCCACCGCACGACGTTTCGCCGCCGAGGGCTACGACCTGCTGCTGGTGGCCCGCACGCTGGCCGACCTTGACGGGCTCGCCACCGAGCTGCGCGGGCTGGGCCGCCGCGTCGAGACCCTGGCCCTGGACCTGACCCGGCCGGAGGCGATGGCGCCCGCCCTGGCCGAGCTGCTCGGGCGCGGTCTGGTGCCTTCGGTGGTGATCAACAACGCCGGTGCCGCCTGGACCGGCCCCCTGGCGGAAATGCCGATCGAGCGCTGGCAGTGGCTGCTGCAGCTCAACCTCACCAGCGTCTTCCAGGTCTCCCAGGCGGTGCTGCCGGCCCTGCGCCAGGCGGGTGGCGGGCGGATCATCAACGTCAGCAGCCATGCCGCCCGCAACGCCTTTCCCGAGTGGGGGGCCTACTGCGTCAGCAAGGCCGCCCTGGCCTCCTTCAGCCGCTGCCTCGAGGCGGAGGAGCGCTCCGCCGGCATCGCCGTGAGCACCCTCACCCTGGGGGCGGTGAATACACCCCTCTGGGACAGTGAAACCGTCCACAGTTCCTTCGACCGACGTGCCATGCTTTCAGCCGAGCAGGTCGCCGAATCCCTGCTCTACCTTGCGCGGCAACCCCACAGCCAGACGGTTGAGGACCTCACCCTGATGCCGGCCGCCGGAGCCTTCTAAACCCCCTTATGACATCCACCCTCCCCACTGGCCTAAGCGCCCGTCAGGCCGCTCCCGTCACGACCCCCATCCCCGTCAGCCTGCGGATCCGCGAACGGCTGCAGAAGGAAGGGGTCCCGTTTCTGGCCAACGACAACATCTCCGACCACCTGCGCGAGGGTGAGCTCGACCAGCTGGAGATCGAGGTGGCCGGCAAGGTGCGCGACCTGCTGCGCAGCCTGGTGATCGATATCGAGAACGACCACAACACCGAGGAGACGGCCGAGCGGGTCGCCAAGATGTACCTCCACGAGGTGTTCAAGGGCCGTTACCACGAGCAGCCGAAGATCGCCAGCTTCCCCAACGTGAAGCAGCTCGATGAGATCTACACCGTCGGGCCCATTTCCATCCGTTCCGCCTGTTCCCACCACCTGGTGCCGATCCTCGGCAACTGCTGGATCGGCATCAAGCCCGGTGAGCGGGTGATCGGCCTGTCGAAGTTCTCCCGCGTCGCCGACTGGGTCTTCTCCCGGCCCCACATCCAAGAGGAGGCGGTGATCATCCTCGCCAACGAGATCGAGCGGCTTTGCGAGCCCCTCGGACTGGCGATCCTGGTCAAGGCCCAGCACTACTGCATGAAATGGCGCGGGGTGAAGGAGCCCCAGACCAGCATGGTCAACTCGGTCGTGCGCGGTGATTTCCGCCACGACCCGAGCCTCAAGCAGGAGTTCTTCGAGCTCGTGCGCCAGCAGGAGGCCCTGCTCAGCACCTGAGCCGGCTCAGTTGCCCGGACGGGGCGCCACCGGGCCCACCACCTGGGAGACGCTGCGCTGGCTGCCCCCCGGGGTCGGCACCGCCACCACCACCATCACCTGGGAGGCCACATCGGCGGGGGTGAGGGCATAGGTGGGGCCGCTGGCCCCCTGGATCAGCTGCCACTGGACCTGTCCGGGGGACAGCCGGTACCAGTGGAAGGCGCTCGGGGGCAGGGCGGCCAGCCCTTCGGCGGCCGCCGTGGCCTGGAGCAAGGCCCCCTGCATGGCCTGGCCCTGGAGCAGGAGCTGGTCGAGGCCGGTGATCCGCTGCTCCACCGCCCCCTCGATCCGCTGGTCGCCGGCGATCTGCTGGCGCAGCAGCTGGATCTGCTGCTGGGGATCGGCCGTCACCCCAGGGACGCACTGGAGCGTGCCGTCCACCAGCTGGCAACCCACCAGGTCCTGGGCCCGGAGTCCGGGAGCCCCCGGCAGTGCGGCCAGCAGCAGGGCCAGGGGGAGGACGGCACGGGCTCGGGAAGGGAGGCGGAGGAAGGCCAAGTGGGGGGTAGGAATCGGACTGCACCGATCCTGCACCCGGCAGCGCCAAACGCCAATCAACCGCCGCCGGATCCACGCACCGCCGCCACCAGGGCCGCGACCCGCCCCAGGTCCTTGAGGCCGGGGCGCTCCTCCAGGGCACTGGAGGCATCGAGGCCATCGGGCTGCAGCCGGTCCAGCAGCTCGGCCACCGTCCCGGGGCCCACACCACCGGCCAGCCACCAGGGCATGGGCGGGCGGAAGTCCTCCAGCCATTCGATCGGGATCCTGTGCCCGGTCCCCCCCAGCTGGCCGGGGCACCAGGCGTCGAGCAGCAGGGCCTCCACCACGCCCGCATAGCCAGCCGCCCGCTCCAGGTCCTCGGGCGTCCGCACCCTCAGGGCCTTCCAGAGGCGCACCCGCAGCCTCCCGCCCAGCTCACGGCAGCGTTCGACGCTCTCCTCACCATGCAGCTGCACCACCGCATGGCCCCGTCCCGCCGCCAGCTCCTCCAGCTGGTCGTCAGCGGGATCGGCCACCACCAGCACGCCGAAGCAGGCTGGGTGGCCGGCGGCCATGGCGGCGAACAAGCCGGGCCGCTGCTCCGGCGGCACGTAGCGGGGCGAGCCGGGAACGGCGATGACGCCGATGGCATCGGCCCCCAGGGCCGCGATGGCGGTGGCCTGGGCCGGCTCCCGGAGCCCGCAGATCTTGAGCAGCGGAGTGGTGACCGGAATCGGGGCGGCTGGCCTGTCTTTCTAGGATGGGACGAACAACTCCGGCCACGGCCGGATCTCCGAGCGGACGGTGCCCGTGGGTGAAGGCTGGCAACTGCTGACGATCCGCGGCATCCCCCTGCGCATCCACCCGAGCTGGTTCGTCATCCTGCTGCTCGCCACCCTCGCCTTCCAGCAGCAGTACGCCCTCAGCCTGGGCAGCCAGCTCGCCCCGGCGGCGCTCTGGGCCGTGGCCCTGGTCACGGCCCTGGCCCTGTTCGTCTCCGTGTTGCTGCATGAGCTGGGCCATTCGCTGGTGGCCCTGCGCCAGGGGGTCAAGGTGAAGAGCATCACCCTCTTCCTGCTGGGCGGCGTGGCCAGCGTGGAGCGGGAATGCTCCACCGCCCGCGGCGCCCTGATGGTGGCGGCGGCGGGACCGGCGGTGAGTCTGGTGCTCGGGTTCGGCCTGCTGGCCTCCACCCATGCCGCCAGCCATGCGGCCCCGGTGCTGGGTCAGATGGTGGAACGGCTCGGTGCCCTCAACCTGATCCTGGGCCTGTTCAACCTGCTGCCCGGCCTGCCCCTGGATGGGGGACTGATCGTCAAGGCCCTGGTCTGGCAGTTCTCCGGCAGCCAGCGGCGCGGTGTGGAGGTGGCCAATGCCTGCGGCCGCTTCCTGTCCCTGTTCGCCGTCGGCATGGGGACGGTGCTGCTGCTGCGGGGGGGCGGCATCGCCGGCGCCTGGCTGATCCTGCTCGGCTGGTTCGGCCTCGGGGCGGCCCGCAACCAGAAGCAGATGCTGGTCGTCCAGCAGGCCCTCAAGGATCTCAAGGTCCGCGATGTGGCCCAGCGCCGCTTCCGGGTGCTGGAGGCCGACACCACCCTGCGGGAGCTGAGCCGGATGCGCCTCGGCACGGCGCCGCCGATCGCCGAAGCCGGCGAAGGCACTGCCCCCCCCGCCGATCAGGCGGCCAACGGCCCGGCGGAGTGGCTGCTGGTCTGCGACCGGGGTCGCTGGCAGGGCGTCATCAATGACGGGCCCCTGCAATCCCTGCCGGTCCAGTGCTGGGACCGGGAGCGGGTGGGCGACCACCTCCAACCCCTCTCCAGCCTGCCCGCGATCCCCGAATCCGCCCCGCTCTGGCAGGCCGCCCTCCAGCTGGACGACGGCAACCACCAGCGGCTGCTGGTGCTCAGTCCGGCGGGGCTGCCCTGCGGCACCGTCGAGCGCCCCGAACTGGGGGACGCGGTGCTCAAGAAACTGGGACTGCGGCTCCCCGCCAATCTGCTCACCGTCGCCCGCCGGGAGAACGGCTACCCCCTCGGCATGGCCCTCGGTCAGGTGGCCCGCGGCATGGTCAGCTCCGGGGACGTCTCGCCGCTGACGGACTCGGTGAGCCGCTAGCGGCCTCGCTCAGCCGATAACGGGCCAGCAGCGACGCGATCGAGCCCAGCTCCTCCCCACCCAGGGGGGCCAGGGGCGGCAGGGGAGACGCCCGCTGCTCCATGCCGGGATCGTGGCCGGCAGGCCACGGCAGCCAGCGCGCCGCCGAACGGAGCAGGTGCTCCTCCAGGGCGACCCCCGCCAGCGGCAGGGGATCGAGCTCGGGGGGATCGCCGCCGAAGACCTCCCGCCAGAGGGCCGGGCAGGGGTCCAGCTGGATCGAACCGTGCTGCAGAAGGTGGCCGCCGCGCCAGAGCTGGGCGCTGCCCACCCGCTTGGCACCGTTGCCATGGACCAGGTCGGCGACGGTGCTGGTGGCGAAGCAGCTGCTGCGCTGCAGGCTGGCCGCCTGGCGGCCGCCGTGCAGGGGCAGGTCCATGGCGGCGAAGGCCTCCACCAGCCAGGTGAGGGCACGGCCATAGACCTCGGATCGGGTTCCCTGCGGCCGGGGCCACACCAGGGCGTAGGTGAGGTCGGCGCCATGGAGCACGGCCCGGCCGCCGCTGGGGCGGCGCACCAGGTCGATCCGCCCCTGGCGCCGCAGGTCCCACCAGTGGGGCTCCAGACGCTGCTGGTGCCAGCCCAGCGAAAGGGTGGGCCTCGACCAGCGGTAAAGCCGGAAGGCCGGCGCAGGGCCGTCCAGCAGCCAGGCGTCGATGGCCATCTGCCAGTCCCCTTCCAGGCACGTGGAGCCGATCCAGCGCATCGGCGCCTCCGGCGGCAGGGGTGGGGCAGGCGGCGCTGTCATGCTGGATTCCCGGTCAGCCGCAGGACCCGACCCTGATCTGAGTCTGCTGCCCCTGCTGCCCCTGGGAGTGGTGGCCGGCCTGGATGCTGCGCGCCATCACCGTGGTGCTGGCGGTGGACAGCGGCCGCCGCGCCCTGGGTCCCTGGTTCGAGGCTCAGGGGATCACACTCCAGAAGCCGGGATCGAGCTCATAGCCGAGCACGGCGGCCATCTGGCCGAGGTTGGCGCGGCATTCGATCCCCCCGGTGGCGGCCCAGTGGTCGAGCAGGAACAGGCGCTGGGTGATCCAGAGCTCCAGGCTCTCGGGCGCGAAGCGGATCCCCTCGGTGGGGCTGAAGCCATGGGGAAGCAGCATGGCCACATGGCGGGTGAGCTGGCCGCCGCTGCGCTCGAGCACCAGGGGCAGCCAGGGATGGAGCGCATCGGCCCGCAGGCTCCACAGCCGCAGTTCCGGGATCTCAGAAAGCTCGCGAGGGTCCTCCGCCTCCCGGGGCCAGTCGAAGTCGAGGGTCAGTCCGCTGGCTTCGGTCAGCAGGGCGGCCGGCGCCAGCGACGCCAGGCCCGCCAGGGGGGAGAGGTCGAGGCCGCGCACCTGGGCGGCGGACACCTTCAGGGGCTCGGGGCAGGGTTGGGACGCCATCAAGAGCTGTGACAGGGCAGGGCCGGAGGCTGGACCGTAGCCCGCGATGGCCGAAGAATGGGTCGGTCAAACTCCATTCACCGTCAAGGATATGGTCACTCCGATCAATCAGGCCGAAGTGCTGATCGCCCTCATCGTGGCGGCCCATGCCGGGGTGCTGGCTGTCCGTCTCTGCTTCAGCCTCTACAAAGCCTGAAGCTGCAGCGCCGCTCCCTTGGCAAGGCCCTGGCAGGCTGCTACAAGCGGAGGGCTCGCAGCCTTCCCTCAGGTGCGCCAGACCCAGCCCCAGCCTTCCCGGCGTCAGCCCCCCGCTGCACGAAGCTCCACGGGCCGTCCACGGCGTTCCCGGTCCCTGCAGGTGGCCGGGGATGGCCCGGTCGGCCCGTTTTCACTGCACCCGATTCCCAGCCTCCAGGGCCCGCCGGCGGCCGTCTCCGGCATCGAACCCGTCCGTGCCGGCGGCGAAGCCGGTGGATACAGCCGGGAAAGCCAGCTGCTTTCCCTGTCTGCCGAGCGGCAGGAGCTGGTCTGCAGCCTGATCGGTCTGGCCGTCAAGCTGGGGCTGGTCGCCCTCACCGGCGTCAGCCTGTTCCGCCTCGCCGGCGCCTACCAGCAGCGCATGGAGAGCCAGGGTGAGATCGCCGCCGTCCTGGAGCTGGAGAACGCCAAGCTGGTCAAGGCCAGGGAACGCTTCGACGCCCTGTTCATGGTGGAGGGGGAGCAGCGCCTGATCCGGGAGCAGAGCCAGTGGATCGCCCCGAATCGCCTGCGGGTGATCTGGCAGTCCAACCGTCCGTTTCCAACTGTTGAATCCGCCGCGTCCGGATCCGGAAACCAGGGCGCCCGTCCGTAGGTTGGGGCCCCCTTCGCCCCCGGACCATCCCCGCCATGGTGACCTCCTCCGGTGACACCGCCTTCACCCCCGCCCGCAGCAGCGTTCCCGGAACGGCCCTGATCACCGGCGCCTCCTCCGGTGTCGGTCTGTTCGCCGCCAAGGCCTTGGTGGATCGGGGCTGGCATGTGGTGATGGCCTGCCGGGACACCGACAAGGCCCGGCGGGCCCAGGCGGCCCTGGGCATCCCCGATACCGCGGTGACCCATCTGAAGGTGGATCTGGCGGATCTCGACAGCGTGCGCGCCCTGGTCGACGCCTTCCATGCCACCGGCCGCCCCCTCGATGCCCTCGTCTGCAACGCGGCGGTCTACCTGCCGCGGCTGAAGCATCCGGAGCGCTCGCCCCAGGGCTACGAGATCTCGATGGCCACCAACCACTTCGGCCATTTCCTGCTGATCCACCTGCTGCTCGACGACCTCAAGCGCTCCAGCCATCCCTCGCGACGCCTCGTCATCCTGGGCACCGTCACCGCCAACTCCAAGGAGCTGGGGGGCAAGATCCCCATCCCGGCGCCCGCCGATCTCGGCGACCTGTCGGGCTTCGCCGCCGGCTTCAAGGCCCCGATCGCCATGGCCAGCGGCAAGAGCTTCAAGCCGGGCAAGGCCTACAAGGACAGCAAGCTCTGCAACATGATCACCACCCAGGAGCTGCACCGCCGGCTGCACGGCAGCACCGGCATCGTGTTCACCTCCCTCTATCCGGGCTGCGTGGCCGACACCCCCCTGTTCCGCCACACCCCGCGGGCCTTCCAGACGATCTTCCCCTGGTTCCAGAAGAACATCACCGGCGGCTATGTGAGCCAGGCCCTGGCGGGCGAGCGGGTGGCCCAGGTGGTGGCCGACCCGGACTTCGCCACCTCCGGTGTTCACTGGAGCTGGGGAAACCGGCAGACGAAGGGGGGCAAGCAGTTCAGCCAGGAGCTGTCGGAGAAGGCGAGCAACCCCGTCACCGCCCAGCGGATGTGGGACCTCTCCCTGCAGCTTGTGGGGCTGGCCTGAGGCAAGCGCCGGGCCGGCGCCATTGCGTCGGAATCTGCCGATTCGGGCACGGGGCCGCAAGAAGCCGCTAGGAGTCATCCAGTACCACCCTCTGGAGTCCATGGCCCGCACGCTGCGCTGGGGATTGGGACTGCTGCTGGTCGTCAGCCTGTCCATCGGTGCCTTCGTGCTCCTGCCCTTCCGCTCCTGGCTGCCGGGCGGAACGGTGGCCGATGTGCCCCTGAGTCAGGTGGTGAACGGTGCGGCCTTCAACCGACTGTTTCCCGAGCCCCAGGACGGGGACCAGCTGGTGTTCACCCAGGAGAAGCGGGGCTTCAGCGAGGCCCGGCTCAAGCATGGCAGCGAGGTGAAGGCCCTGCTCGCCATCTCCGATGTCACCACCGCTCCGGAGGCCCGCAGCAAGTTTGAAGCCAGCCAGAGCCGCCTCCAGGGCTGGCCGCTGGTGGAGCAGGGTGCCCAGGCCAGCGCCCTGCTGGTGGCCGACCGCTTCCAGGTCAAGGTGATCGGCCAGGGGGATGGACTGGATCCGGAGCAGCGTCAGGACCTGCTCGGGCGGTTCAACCTCAAGGGTCTGGCGGCTCTGCAGGGGGCCGCATGAGCTCCGTTCTCGAGCGGCTCGAGCGTCTGCCCCGCCGCAACCTCACGGTGCTGGCCATCAAGGGCCTCAGCACCCTGGTGCCCGGCGGCTGGCAGAACATCACCCGGGCCGACGCGCTGATCGCCGACGTGCTGGGCAGCAGCGATCCGGAGCTGATCCGCCAGGTGCGGGCCCGGGCCGACGTGCTGAGCCAGGCGCGCCACGAAGGCTATGGCCGTGCCCTGAGCCTGTATGACGCCGTCAACCGCTCCCAGAAAGCCGCCGGTGGCCTCAGGCTGCTGGCCAACATCGGCGGCGCCCTGCCGCTGGTGAAACGGGTCGCCGATCTCACCCCCACGAGCGACTCCCTTCAGGCGGCGGATCTGAGCCTGAAGGTGGCCGCCGAAATGCTGGCCTTCACCCAGGTGAATGGCCTGCCCGGTGACAGCTTCGGCGACTTCGCCGCCGCCCTGGGCGACTACGCCGGCGAGGCCCGGGTGAGGATGGCCGCCCTGATCTGCTTCGATGCCCTGCTGCCCCTGGGCGACCAGGCCCTGCAGCGGCTGGATGGCCTGCTGGGAGGCCTCGACAAGCGGGATCTGCACCAGCTGCCCGCCTACGCCGGCATGGCCCGACTGCTGCCGGGTCGGGGTGATGGGGCCCATCTGACCTTCCTGCGCCGGGGCATCGCGCCGTGGCTGGGCTGGGCCGAAGGCTTCAGCAGCCAACTGGGTCTCACCGGCCAGAAGGCGGTTCAGGCCCTGGAGGGAACCCTGGGCCCCTGGCAGGGGAGCTTCAAGCAGATGGCCACCTTCCTCGACGCCTTCACGGACACCTACCAGCACACGGGCGTTCAGGCCGTGGCGCGCCGGCTCGTGGAGCGGGCCGCCGCGGAGATCTGAGGGTGGCTGATGTCGGGCAGTGCCTGACTCCCACGCCCCCTGGATGACCCCCACGCCCCCAGATCGACCTAGATCGACAGCATCTTGATGCCCAGCGCGATCAGCACCGCACCGGCGAGCATCTCCACCTTGCTGCCCAGCGCCCCGGAGAGCCGGCGGGCCAGAAACAGGCCGAGGTAGGTGGAAACGAAGGCACCCGCACCGATGGCGGTGGAGTAGAGCCCGATCGGCTTGTTCAGGATGCCGAGGGAGACGCCAACCCCCAGAGAATCGATGCTGGTGATGGCCGAAACGAACAGGATGCGGAGGGGTCCATGAACCCTGAGCTCCTCCTCCGGCCCCTTGCCATCACGGTGCTCCAGGTAGGCCGACCAGCACATGTGGCCGCCCACCGCCACCAGCAGCGCGAAGGCCACCCAGTGGTCGTAGTCCATGATCAGCTTGCGGGCGATGCGGCCCAGCAGAAAGCCGATAGCCGTGGCCAGGCCTTCCGAGAGGCCCGAGCTGAGGGCGAAGAACAGGGCCCTTCGCCAGGAGAAATGGCGGAATCCCAGGGCGATGGCCGCCGAGAAGGAGTCCACACTCAGCACCGCCGTGAACAGCAGCAGCTCCAGGATCATGCGGCTGGCCCGTCAGTTCTGACCCTAGGCCCCAATCCGAAAGGGGCCCCAGGCGCCGTAGCGCCGACCTCAATCAAAGCCGAGCAGGTCGAAGATCTCCCGATCCTTGAGCGATTCGGCCTCCAGGGGTTCGACGTCGGTGAGCATCTTGCGGGCCAGGCTCAGGTACTCCTCCTGCACGGCTTCCACTTCAGGCGTGCTTTCCATCTCGAAGATGGTGCACTTCTTGAGCCGTGACTTGCGGATGGCGTCAACGGTCTTGAAGTGGGCCATGGTGCGCAGGCCGGTGCGCTCGTTGAACTTGTCGATCTCGTCGGTCTGCTCGGACCGGTTGGCAATCACCCCACCCAGTCGCACCTTGTAGTTCTTGGCCTTGGCATTGATCGCCTGCATGATCCGATTCATGGCGAAGATTGAATCGAAATCGTTGGCGGTGACGATCAGGCAGTAGTGGGCGTGCTGGAGGGGGGCCGCGAAGCCGCCGCAGACCACGTCACCGAGCACATCGAAGATCACCACGTCGGTGTCCTCAAGCAGGTGGTGCTCCTTGAGCAGCTTGACCGTCTGGCCGGTCACGTAGCCACCGCAGCCGGTGCCGGCCGGGGGGCCCCCCGATTCCACGCACATCACGCCGTTGTAGCCCTCGAAGACGAAGTCCTCGGGCCGCAGTTCCTCGGTGTGGAAATCGACGGTCTCGAGGATATCGATCACCGTCGGCACCATCTTCTTGGTGAGGGTGAAGGTGGAGTCGTGCTTCGGGTCACAACCGATCTGCAGCACCCGCTTGCCCAGCTTGGAGAAGGCGGCGGAGAGATTCGACGAGGTGGTGGATTTGCCGATGCCGCCCTTGCCGTAGACGGCGATCACCAGGGCCCCCTCCTCAATGTTCATCGACGCGTCCTGATGCACCTGCAGGCTGCCCTCGCCATCTTCGCGGGGGTTGGTGCTCGGGGGAGACGTGAGTGTGGTTGTCATAGGAAAAACAAGGGGAAGCCGGAGAACCGGCGGATCACGCGTCAGGAAACAGCCTGCTCAGAACAGATCCCGGCTGTCAGGGGATCACGCAAACCGAAACATCGCCAGAGAGGCCCTCAACGGCTGAAGTGGGCCTTGGCGTCGTAGAGGGCTTCGGCATCGATCCTCTCCAGGCCCCGTTCGCGGGCGAAGGCTTCGGTGTTCTTGCGCACCTTGCCCCGCACGAAGAAGGGAATCTTGGCGAGTTCGGCTTCACCGTCGGCGGTCCAGAGACTTTCGAGGGCCTCCCGGACGGCGGCACCGGCGGTGGTGGTGCCGGGTGCCGGCCCTGTGGTGGCTGTGGTGGCCGGGGCTGGCGTCGGGACCGTGGCCGTGGCCGTGGAGCCCTCCTGGTCGGCGCCCGACGCCGCCGCCGGTGCGCCGTCGCCGAGGTGGCTGCGGTGGCCGTCGACAAACTCGAAGTCGTGGCGGAACATCCCGATCAGGTGCTCCTCCAGGCCCATCATCAGCGGGTGCACCCAGGAGTCGAAGATCACGTTGGCCCCCTCCCATCCCATCTGGGGGGAGTAGCGGGCCGGCACGTCCTGGACATGCAAGGGGGCGCTGATCACGGCACAGGGCAGCCCCAGCCTCTTGGCGCTGTGGCGCTCCATCTGGGTACCGAGCACCAGCTCCGCCGCCGCTTCGGCCATGGCTTTCTCCACCACCAGGTAGTCGTCGGTGATCAGGGCCTCCAGGCCCAGCTCGGCGGCGGCGGCCCGCACCTCCCGGGCCTGCTCCCGGCTGTAGCTGCCCAGGCCCACCACCTGGAAGCCCAGCTCCTTGGAGGCGATCCGGGCGGCGGCGATGGCGTGGGTGGCGTCAGCGAAGATGAACACCCGCTTGCCGGTGAGGTACGTGGAATCCACCGACTTGGAGTACCAGGGCAGCCGGGAGCGGCGCTCGGCCTCGCTCGGCTGACCCTCCACCTCCTGCAGCGCGGCCGGCAGCGCCAGATCAAGCACGCTGTGCAGTTCCCGCAGGAAGGCGGCGGTGGCGCCGATGCCGATCGGCACGGTGCGCACCACCGGGGTGCCGAAGCTGCGCTCCAGCCAGCTGCACACCGGGCCTGCCACCTCCGGGTAGAGGCAGACGTTGGCATCGGCCGTGGGGATGCGCTCCAGGTCGGCGGGCCGGGCGCCCAGGGGCGCCACCACCGCCACATCGATGCCGTGCTCCGCCAGCAGCCGGGTGATCTCCAGCACGTCGTCGCGGCAGCGGAAGCCCAGCAGGCTGGGGCCCAGCAGGTTGACCCGGGGCCGGCGGCCTTCGTCCCGCCAGCGGGACGGGGAGGGCTTGGGGGTGCCCGGAGCCGGCAGCTGGGGCTTGAGCAGGGTGCGCACCAGCTGGTAGAAGGTCTCGGCCGCGCCCCAGTTCTCCTTCTTGGAGTAGGCGGGCAGCTCCAGGTTCACCATCGGCACCCCCAGGTTCATGCCGGCGGCCAGGGCGCCGGGCTGGTCCTGGATCAGCTCGGCGGTGCAGCTCTCGCCCACCAGCAGCGCTTCGGGCTGGAAGCGCTCAACGGCCTGGCGGATCGAGCGCTGGACCAGTTCGGCGGTGTCACCGCCCAGATCCCTGGCCTGGAAGGTGGTGTAGGTGACGGGGGGCCGCAGGCCCCGCCGCTCGATCATCGTGAACAGCAGGTCGGCGTAGGTGTCGCCCTGGGGGGCATGCAGCACGTAGTGCACCCCCTCCATGGAGGTGGCGATGCGCATGGCGCCCACGTGGGGGGGGCCTTCGTAGGTCCAGAGGGTCAGTTCCATGGGGGTCTCAGGAGAGCTGCAGCACGGCCCGGCGCCGCAGGGGACGGGCAAACAGTTCGGCCAGTTCACCGGCCTGGTCGCAGCCGTGGATCGGGCTGAACACCAGCTCGATCGACCACTTGGTGGCGATGCCCTCGGCCTCGAGGGGATTGGCCAGCCCCAGGCCGCAGAGCACCAGGTCGGGGCGGGCGGCCCGCACCCGCTCCAGCTGCAGGTCCACGTCCTGGCCCTCGCTGAGCTGGGTGGCGGGGGGGAGCAGGGCCAGGTCGGCGGCCATCAGCTGGCGGTCGAGGTAGGGGGTGCCCACCTCCACCAGCTCCATGCCGCATTCGCGGGACAGGAACCGGGCCAGGGGGATCTCCATCTGGGAGTCCGGCAGCAGGAACAGCCGCTTGCCGGCCAGCACCTGGCGGTGGGGCTCCAGGGCACGACGCCCCCGCTCCACCAGGGGGTCGAGCACCGCGTTGAAGCGCTCGGCGGGCACGCCGAAGGCGTTGGCGGCGGCGGCCATCCAGTCGCGGCTGCCCTCCACGCCGAAGGGATAGGGGGCGCTCAGCAGGGTGGCGCCCCGGTGCTGAAGGGCCCGGGCGGTGGCACTCAGGAAGGGCTGGGCGAGCAGCACCCGCGTCCCCTTGCCCACGGGGGGCAGTTCGGTGGAGCGCCGCGGCGGCAGGCTGCGGACCGAGGTGATGCCCAGCCGCTCGAAGATCAGCCGGAAACGATCCTCCACCGCATCGGCCAGGGTGCCCACGATCAGCAGCTGCTCCTCATCGGAGCTGGGCAGCAGGGGCAGCATGGCCAGCAGGGCGTTGTCCTCCCCCTGGGTGAAGGTGGTCTCGATGCCGCTGCCGGAGTAGTTCAGCACCCGCACCCGTCCGAGGAGCTGGGTGTTGAGGCGTTCGGCCGCCTTGGCCAGGTCGAGCTTGATCACCTCGCTGGGGCAGGAGCCGACCAGAAACAGGGTGCGGATCTCGGGCCGGCGCTCCAGCAGATCCTTCACCAGCCGGTCCAGTTCCTCGTTGGCATCCGCCAGACCCGCCAGGTCCCGTTCGCCCAGGATCGCCGTACCGAAGCGGGGTTCGGCGAAGATCATCACGCCGGCCGCCGACTGGATCAGGTGGGCGCAGGTACGGGAGCCCACCACCAGGAAGAAGGCGTCGGGCATGCGGCGGTGCAGCCAGACGATGGAGGTGAGGCCGCAGAACACTTCCCGCTGGCCGCTCTCCTTGAGGATGTCGTTGGGGTGGGTCCCGGGGATGTCGCCGGTGGGAGGCTGAACCGGTGGAGCGGATACACCCATGGAGGGGATCGCCAGGTATGGAGCCTCCATGGGTTAGCGGGGACGGTGGGGTCCGCGCCCGACTGCGTTACATCTTTTCGGGATCGTGTGCGGATTCCCGCGCTCACAGGCGACGACGGAATCCCTCACCGAACCCGATGCTGCGCTCCTCCCGCTCGCCATCGGCGCTGCGGCTCAGTTTCCACACGTTGCGCCCCAGGCGGCGGGCCGTGAGTCCGCCCCGCTCCACCAGCGCGGCCCCCGGGCGGGCCCCCATCAGCTGGGTCACCTCGGCGGTGCTGAGGGGAGCGCCGGTGCGGATGGCCAGGTCGGTGATCTCGAGCCGCTGGCGCAGGGCCGCCAGGTCGACCGGGTGATCCGCCTCGGCGGCATCCTTCCAGTCGGCGAAGCCGTCCCCGATACCGCCGCCCATGCGCCGCATCAGGCCGAGGCCGATGAAGGCGAGGGCCTGCTCCGGCCGCACCCCCTCATCGAGCGCCCGGGTGATCCATTCGGACACCGTGTCCTGGTCGAGGGGATGGCGCAGGGGCTGGGTCTCGCTGGCCACCCCGGAGGCGGAGGAGCTGCCTGCAGTGGCGCCAGGAGTGGCAGGGGCGGTGGTGGTGGTGGCGGTGCGCCGGGTGGCCATGGTCGCGCCTGGAAAGGTTGAACTGGAAGGTATCGGTTGCCTTCGGAGTCGCAAGGGTCCGCTCGTACTGAATCACGATGGAAAGAAGGCATCCATTCGTGTCTCCCTCCGTGCGCGGCGCGGCGTCTGCTTCCGTCCCCATGGACCGCTCACCCCATCGGCCCTGCGACAGGGCTCCCACCCATCGGGTCGACACGGCGACGCCCGTGGAGGATCCCGTCGAGATCGCTCCTGGCGTGTGGTGGGTGGGGGTGCGGCTGGCCCACGACCACTTCCAGTGCCACACCTATTTCATCGCTAACGGTTCGGACGGTGTTCTGATCGATCCGGGTTCGCCGCTCACCATCGAGGGAACCCTGGCCAAGCTGCGCGCCATCACCGATCTCGACGCGATCCGCTGGCTCGTCTGTCACCATTCCGACCCCGACATCTGCGCGGCCCTGCCCCGGCTCGGCGAGGTGCTGAAGCGCCCTGACGTGCAGGTGGTCACCGAGTGGCGCGCCAACGCCCTGATCCGCCATTACGGCCATGGATTCTCCACCTATCTGGTGGAGCAGCACGGCTGGTGCCTGCCCCTGGCGGGGGATCGGCGGCTGGAGTTCCAGCTGACGCCGTACCTCCACTTCCCGGGGGCGATGGTGTCCCATGACAGCGCCACCGGCACCCTGTTCTCCTCCGACCTGTTCGGCGGCTTCGTCCCCGACAGCAGCGTGCTCGAGTCGGACGATGCCACCTACATCATCGAGAACGCCCGGCCCTTCCACCAGCACTACATGCCCAGCCGGGAGCTGCTCAGTGCCGGCCTGGCCCGCATCCGCTCCCGCTGGCCGCGCATCGAGCGGATCGCCCCCCAGCACGGCCACATCGTCCCCGCCGCCATCGTCGACGCGGTGTTCAGCGCCCTGGGTGCGATGGAATGCGGGGTCTACTGCCTCGCCGACGCCGACCTCGACCTCAAGCGCCTGCTGTGCATCGCCGAGGCCCGGCGGCGACTCCAGGAGGCCCTGATCCACCAGGGCACGCCCCTGGGGATGGTCCGCGCCATCGGCACCATCCTCGACGCCACCGGCCAGGCCGGCAGCTGCGAACTGGCTGTGCGGATGCCCGGTGACGGCTGGACCACCTGGTCCGCGGAGGCGGACCACCCCGAGCGACGGCAGCCGACCCCCGGCTGGCACCACATCTGCCTGATCGGCGAGCCCGCCATGGTGCTGGCCATCGGCGGTCGCGGCGCGGCCCCACCGTTCGACCCCGACATGGAACGGATGGTCCGGGAGTTCGCCGAGTCGATGCGCCCCTGGGTGGAGCATCTCCTGGAGGATCAGCGCCATGCCCATGAGATGGCCGTCCTCAACACCGCCGCCCTCTGCGATCCGCTCACGGGCCTGGCCAACCGGCGCGCCCTGGACGCGGCGGCGCTGCCTGCCAGCTACGCCCTGATCGAGCTGGATCTGGACCATTTCAAGCTCGTCAACGACGGTTTCGGCCACGACGCCGGCGACCGGGTGCTGCGGCAGGTGGCGCGGGTCCTGAGGGAGTCGGTGCGGGAGCAGGACCAGACCTTCCGCCTCGGCGGCGAGGAGTTTCTGGTGCTGCTGCCGGAGGCCGACCGGGCCACGGCCCTGCGGGTGGCCGAGCGGATCCGGCTCTCGATGCACCGGCTCGATCTCCAGGGCGAAGCCCCCGGCGGGCTCCTCACGGTCAGCCTGGGGGTGAGCACGACGGCGGCCGAGCCGGCGGCCGATTTTCCCCGGATGATGGAGCTGGCCGACCGGGCGCTCTATGCCGCCAAGGCCGCCGGCCGCGACCGCGTCTGGGTCGCCGACGGTCTCTCCCTGAGCAGTCGCTAGTCCGGAACCAGCCGCCGGCACCCCGCCCGGGAGTACCCTCCCCTTCTGGACTGCCCCTGGCGGCGGCCAGGGATCCCGGCGCTTCAACCACCCCGGGGATCGCAATGACCGTTTGTTCCGGGGGTTGGCGCCTCGCGCCGTGATGGATTCGCAGAGTGCCCGTTCCTTCCTTCGCGACGACCGGTCGGACGCCCGCAGGAAGGCGGCGAGTCTGCGGATCACGGGCACCGATGTGAGCGGCGAGGCCTCCGGGGCCAGCTGCGTGATCACCACCGACAGCGAAGGCCGGCGGCTGGCGCGCCAGTCGAGCCACGTGCAGTCGATCGAGCTGCGCACCTACGTCTTCCTGGACTCCCTCCAGCCCCAGCTGGCGTCGTACATGGGCACGGTGTCCCATGGCTTCCTGCCGATTCCCGGCGATGCCTGCCTCTGGCTGGAGGTCTCCCCGGGGATGGCGGTGCACCGGGTCACCGACATCGCCCTCAAGGCCAGCACCGTGCGGCTCGGCCAGATGGTGGTGGAGCGGGCCTTCGGCTCCCTGGCCCTCTACCACCGGGACCAGAGCAACGTGCTCCACTCCGGCGACGTGGTCCTGGAGGCCATCGGCAGCCGGGTGGAGCTGCGCAGCCGCTGCGAGGTCACCTGGACCGAGATCATCCGGGCGATCACCCCCGACCACGCCGTGCTGATCAACCGTCAGAACCGCCGCGGCTCGATGATCCAGGCCGGGATGAGCATGTTCATCCTCGAGACCGAACCGGCGGGCTACGTGCTGATCGCGGCCAACGAAGCCGAGAAGAGCTCCAACATCACCGTGGTGGACGTCAAGGCGGTGGGTGCCTTCGGCCGCCTCACCCTGGCGGGCAAGGAGGGCGACGTGGAGGAGGCCGCCGCCGCCGCCATGCGGGCCGTGGCCCAGATCAACGCCGGATCCCGCAGCTGAGCGCCAGCGGGCCGGCACCCGGCCGGCTCAGTCCAGCCCCAGCAGCCGCTTGAGTCCCGGGGCCATCGCCCGGGCGGCCTTGCCGCGGCTGCCGAGCCGGCTCTTGAGGTGCTCGCCCATCGCGGCATAGCTGCAGCCCGCCTCCCGCACATGGAAGATCGGGTCGTAGCCCCCGCCATGGCCGGAGGGCTCCCGCAGAATCAGGCCCCGGCACACCCCCTCCGACTCCAGCACCACCGCACCGCTGGGGTCGGCCAGGGCCATGGCGCTGACGAAGCTGCCGCCGCGGTAGAGGGAATCACCCAGTTCCTGCAGCAGCCGGTGGATCTTCTCGTGATCCGTGGGGGCGTAGCGCGCCGAAAACAGGCCGGGGCGGCCATCGAGGGCATCCACCTCCAGGCCGGAATCGTCAGCCAGCGACCAGCAGCCCGTGAGCGAGGCCACCGTGGAGGCCTTGAGGCGCGCATTCTCCGCGTAGGTGAGGCCCGTCTCCTCGATCTCCAGATCCCTGGGCTGCTGGCGCACCTCCAGACCCACCTCCGGACCGCCCCCTTCGAGCATGGCCGTGATCTCGGCGACCTTGTGGGGGTTGCCGCTGGCGATCACCAGGACCTGGGGGGAAGGGGGGAGGGACAAGCCGGGCCCACGGGGGGCCCCATTGTGGTGCAGAGGGGTGCTGGCTGGGCGGTGAAAGGGTGGGGCAGGACGGGTTGAACATTCCACCCCCGGAAAACTCCAGGGTTCCTGCCCCGGGCGGACGATAGGGAATTCGCTCGCGATCGGACGGACGGGCGGAGCAACATTGCGCGACCGGTGACGGTTGGCGGCCGAATTCGCCCTTAGGTTGCCTCCACCCTTTGGGCGCCGGAGGGCGATGCAGTCGAGCCTGGTCCTACAGAACCTTCTCTCCGCGCCGGTTCTCTTCTTCTTTCTGGGGATCCTGGGGGTGCTGGTGGGCTCCGACCTGGAGATCCCCTCGCCGCTGCCGAAACTCTTTTCCCTCTATCTGCTGCTGGCGATCGGCTTCAAGGGGGGCATGGAGCTGGCCCACAGCGGTCTGGGTCCCCAGGTGCTGCTGACGGTCGGGGCGGCGGTGGCGATGTCGCTGCTGGTGCCGCTGACCAGCTTCCTGTTCCTGCGGCTGCGCCTCGACGGCTACAACGCCGCCGCCATCGCCGCCTCCTACGGCTCGATCAGCGCCGTCACCTTCATCACCGCCGAG
This sequence comes from Synechococcus sp. CCAP 1479/9, assembly GCF_019038535.1. Taxonomy (NCBI): domain Bacteria; kingdom Bacillati; phylum Cyanobacteriota; class Cyanophyceae; order Synechococcales; family Synechococcaceae; genus Synechococcus; species Synechococcus sp. CCAP 1479/9. The sequence continues at coordinate 58,471 of NZ_JAFKRK010000031.1, forward strand.
AGCTTCCTTAACGTCGTCGAGGTCAACTTCGACGGCTTCATGGTGGCGGCCCTGGCCCTGATGGAATCGCCGGCGATCGTGGTGGGGGTGATCCTGGCCAGGCTCTCGGCCCCCGCCGAGGATGCGGAAATGGCCGGAGAGCAGCAGAACGGCAGCGGCAGTCTGCGCTGGCGGGAGATTCTCCAGGAGGCCTTTCTGAACGGCTCGGTGTACCTGCTGATCGGCAGCCTGGTGATCGGTTATGTGGTGGCGGCCTTCAGTCCGGCGGGTCTGGCGAAGATGGATCCCTTCACCGAGAAACTCTTCTACGGAGCCCTTTGTTTCTTCCTGCTCGACATGGGCATCGTGGCGGCCCAGCGGCTGCGGGACCTGAAGCAGGCGGGGGCCTTCCTGATCGGTTTCTCCCTGCTGGCCCCTCCCCTGCACGCCCTGCTGGGGCTGCTGGTGAGCGTTCTGCTGGGGCTGGGGCAGGGCAACACCCTGCTGTTCATGGTGCTCTGCGCCAGCGCCTCCTACATCGCCGTGCCGGCGGCGATGCGCATGACCGTCCCGCAGGCGAACCCCAGCCTCTACATCTCCACCGCCCTGGGACTCACCTTCCCCTTCAATGTGGTGATCGGGATTCCCCTCTACATGGCGTTGACCCGCCATTTCATTCCGGTCGGCTGAACCCGGCCCCCGCCGACCTTTGCCGAACCGTCGCCCCCTCCCCATGAAGCGCATCGATCTCTTTCTCAGCGAACGGGAACTGAACCGTGTCTGCCGCACCATCACCATGGCCGGGGCCAAGGGCTATTCGGTGATGAAGCACGTGACGGGCATGGGCCCCTCGGGTGAGATCTCCGAAGGGATGGACTTCAGCGGGCTGGGGGCCAACGCCCACGTGATCGTGTTCGTGGAGGACGAGCTGCTCGGGGCCGTGGGCGCCGCCCTGCGGCCCCTGCTGAAGCGGTACGGGGGGGTCGGGTTCGTCTCCAGCGCCGAGCCGCTCTGAGCCTCCGGGAGGGGCCTGGGCCCAGCAGGGGCGGTGCGCGGCGGGGCAGCGATCAACCAAGGCTTGCTTTTTGTGTTGCACTGATCAGCTGCCCTTATCAGCCGATCCGGAAACCTTGATGGCCGCCAGGCTCCCAATCGCTTGACGGAGGGTTTGACGGAGGAGCAAGGTTGCACACGAACATTCCACCCCCCTCCTCCAGGAGCAGGTAATGGCAAACGAAACCATGGGCATCGCCCTCGGCATGATCGAGACACGCGGTCTGGTGCCCGCCATCGAAGCGGCTGACGCCATGACCAAAGCCGCCGAGGTGCGCCTCATCGGTCGCGAATTCGTCGGAGGCGGCTACGTGACCGTCCTGGTGCGGGGTGAAACCGGTGCCGTCAACGCCGCCGTCCGTGCCGGCGCCGATGCCTGCGAGCGCGTGGGTGACGGCCTGGTGGCCGCCCACATCATCGCCCGTCCCCACCGCGAAGTGGAGCCGGCGCTGAACAGCAGCTTCGGCCTGGGATCGAAGGACTGAGCGGTCAGCTGACCCTCTGATTTTCATCTGAACCCATCCGAACAATCCCATGAGCAAGAAGTACGACGCCGGGGTCAAGGAGTACCGCGACACTTACTGGACTCCCGACTACGTCCCCCTCGACACCGACCTGCTGGCCTGCTTCAAGTGCACCGGCCAGGAAGGTGTGCCCAAGGAAGAGGTGGCTGCCGCCGTGGCCGCCGAGTCCTCCACCGGCACCTGGTCCACCGTGTGGTCCGAGCTCCTCACCGATCTCGACTTCTACAAGGGCCGCTGCTACCGCATTGAAGATGTCCCTGGTGACAAGGAGTCGTTCTATGCCTTCATCGCCTACCCCCTCGATTTGTTCGAGGAAGGCTCGGTGACCAACGTGCTCACCTCCCTGGTGGGCAACGTGTTCGGCTTCAAGGCCCTGCGTCACCTGCGTCTGGAAGACATCCGCTTCCCGATGGCCTTCATCAAGACCTGCCCCGGCCCGCCGAACGGCATCCACGTCGAACGCGACCGGATGAACAAGTACGGCCGTCCCCTGCTGGGTTGCACCATCAAGCCGAAGCTCGGCCTGTCGGGCAAGAACTACGGCCGGGTGGTCTACGAATGCCTCCGCGGCGGCCTCGACTTCACCAAGGACGACGAGAACATCAACTCCCAGCCCTTCCAGCGCTGGCAGAACCGTTTCGAGTTCGTGGCCGAAGCCGTCCAGCTGGCCCAGGAAGAGACCGGCGAGAAGAAGGGGCACTACCTCAACTGCACCGCCGCCACTCCCGAGGAGATGTACGAGCGGGCCGAGTTCGCCAAGGAACTCGGGCAGCCGATCATCATGCACGACTACATCACCGGTGGCTTCACGGCCAACACCGGTCTGTCGAAGTGGTGCCGCAAGAACGGCATGCTGCTCCACATCCACCGCGCCATGCACGCGGTGATCGACCGCCATCCCAAGCACGGCATCCACTTCCGGGTGCTGGCCAAGTGCCTGCGCCTCTCCGGTGGCGACCAGCTGCACACCGGCACCGTGGTGGGCAAGCTCGAGGGTGACCGTCAGACCACCCTGGGCTTCATCGACCAGCTGCGCGAATCCTTCATCCCCGAAGACCGCACCCGCGGCAACTTCTTCGATCAGGACTGGGGTTCGATGCCCGGCGTCTTCGCTGTGGCCTCCGGCGGCATCCACGTGTGGCACATGCCCGCCCTGGTCGCCATCTTCGGTGACGACTCCGTGCTCCAGTTCGGTGGTGGCACCCACGGTCACCCCTGGGGTTCGGCCGCCGGCGCCGCCGCCAACCGGGTGGCCCTGGAAGCCTGCGTCAAGGCCCGCAACGCCGGCCGCGAGATCGAGAAGGAAGGCCGCGACATCCTCACGGAAGCCGCCAAGCACAGCCCCGAGCTGGCCATCGCCCTCGAGACCTGGAAGGAAATCAAGTTCGAGTTCGACACCGTCGACAAGCTCGACGTCGGCTGATCCGACACCACGGCCCCATGCCCTGCCACCGCTGACCAAGGGTGCTCCCACCCAAGGTCGGCGGGGCCGGGTTCCCCAACCCATTTCCCACAAGGATCCCCATGCCCTTCAAGAGCACCGTGGGTGACTATCAAACAGTCGCCACCCTGGAGACCTTCGGCTTCCTCCCGCCGATGACCCAGGACGAGATCTATGACCAGATCGCCTACATCATTGCCCAGGGCTGGAGCCCCCTGGTCGAGCACGTCCACCCCAGCCGCTCCATGGCCACCTACTGGTCGTTCTGGAAGCTGCCTTTCTTCGGTGAGAAGGATCTGGGCGTGATCGTGAACGAACTGGAGTCCTGCCACCGGGCCTATCCCGACCACCACGTGCGCCTCGTCGGTTACGACGCCTACACCCAGAGCCAGGGCGCCTGCTTCGTCGTGTTCGAAGGCCGCTGATCCAGCGACCACAGCGGATCCCGGCCGGCGGTCGGGATCCATCACTTTTGATCATCCATTTACGGGGCGGACATGGCCAGGACCACCAGTCGGGAAGCAGCTCTGGAGCGCCGCAAGGCCCTCACCAACGGCGGCAAGAAAGCCTCCGCCCAGTTCATGTCCTCCCCGGGCAGGGTGCGCACGGCCGTTGATGCCCAGCGCAGCCGCACCGAAGCGGTGAGTGCCGCCCCGGCTGCAGCGGCTCCGGCCCCGGCGCCCCAGCGCCCCGCCCCCACGGCGCGTCGCGGTGCTGCCTCCTCCCTGACCTCCTCCTCGGCTTCCGGCCATCGCAGCAACGCCAAGCCGTTGGCGAACCCCAGCCGGAACCTGGTGCTGGAGCGCCGTGAGGCCCTCTCCCGCCGCGGCAAGCGGGCCGACACCTCCAGCGACCGCACCCGCCAGGAGGTGATGCGCGCCACCAAGGCCAGCGCACCTGCCACCACTGTCACGGCCGCGAGCACCGACCGCCCCTGCGGCTGCAAGGACGCCAAGGCCGCCTCGGCCGCAAGCAGCAGCAGTTCCGCCGGCCTCGGGGCCTCCCTGGCCAACCGCCAATCGCGCAATGGTGAGCGCCGCAACGGCACCCCCAAGCGCACCGCCCAGCACAACCCCAGCCGGGCCATCGTCATGGCCCGCCGTGAAGCCCTCTCCAAACGGGGCAAGTCCGCCAGCGCCCCCACCAGCTCCGTCGCCGCCTCGGTGGCCCGCCAGTCCAACCCGGACATGAGCAGCCGCGAGCTGGCCCAGAAGGTGCGTGAGCTCAAGTGCAAGGTCGGCTCCGCCGGCAGCTCCCGCAGCGGCGGCTCCCGCCCCACCGGCCCCCGCCGCGGCCAGGCCAAGATTGAGGCCGCCGCCGATGCCCACTGGAAAGTCGGCGTGAGCGAGACGGTCCGGGGCCAGGTGGTCACGGGCACCCAGGCCAACCGCTCCCTCAAGACCACCGGCAACGAGGCCAGCACCTGCCGTCCCGTGACCGGCACCGAGTACCTGGGCGCCGAGATCTTCCGCACCTTCTGCCAGAGCGATCCCACCCCGCTGCAGCCCGCCAAGGTGCGGGTGAGCGCCACCACCCATGGCAACCGGGTGACGGGCAACGAAGTGGGCCGTTCCGAGAAAGTGACCGGCGACGAACCCGGCACCTGCAAGAACGTCACCGGCACCGAGTACATCTCCGCTAACCAGAGCGCCGCCTGGTGCGGTGGCACCAACCCCTCCCCCCGCAAGGTGGGCCTGACCCGCACCGCCGCGGGCCGGCCGGTCTCCGGCGTGATCGTGGAACGCTCCGAGCGGGTCACCGGCAACGAGCCCGGCGCCAATCGCCAGCTCACGGGCACCCAGTACGTGGGTGACCAGTCGGAGGTGCCCGGCCGCGCCCCGGCCAAGGTCAGCAGCCTGCACACCCTGCGGGGCACCGGCATCACCGGCACCCATGTGGGCCGCAGCGAGCACGTCACCGGCGACGAACCGGGCTCCTGCCGCCTGGTCACCGGCGATGAATACATCGGCACCCAGCAGTACGAACAGTTCTGTGGCACCAAACCGGCTCCGGAAGCCGCCAAGGTGGGCTTCAGCGTCACCAACAAGGCGATGGTGGTGAGCGGCACCCGCACCGGCCGCTCCGAGAAGGTCACCGGCGATGAGCCCGGCACCTGCAAGGCCGTCACCGGCACCCCCTACGCCGGCATGGAGCAGGCCGGCACCTGGTGCTCCTCCAACAAGGTGGCCGAGATCCGCCAGCGCACCCCCGTTCGGATGGGCACCGTGATGACCGGCATTCAGCCCGGCATCGGTGGTGTCATGACCGGTGCCGAGCGCGGCGCCTGCGAGGACATCACCGGCACCCCCTACATCGGCGGTGACCAGCTCAACGAGGCCTGCGGAGCCGCCACCAGCCAGGACGCCGATTTCCCCCAGCCCCTGACCTCCCAGCCCTGGCAGCAGTTCAGCGTCCAGTCCCCGGCCCGGGCCGCCCAGAGCTCCCGCCAGCGCCCCGGTGGCGTCACCGGCAACAGCTACGAGCAGGGCAACCGCATTACCGGCCCCTTTGACATGGCCGCCGACAAGGTGACCGGCACCGAGCAGTTCCGCTTCGATCGTCCCGGCCAGGAGCGGGTCCGTCTGAGCCAGCCCAAGGCGCCCGTGACCGTGGATGAGGACGCCCGTCCCACCTCCCGCGTCACCGGCGAGGGCATCTCCGCCGGCCTCAACATCACCGGCGACGACTGGGATCGGGGCAAGCACGTCACCGGCACCGAAGGGGCCTCCGCCCGCCGCCGCAACCCCAGCCGCGTCGGCCCGATGTCGGCGATGCCCGGCTTCCAGAACAAGCGCAACGAGGCCCTGCCCGAGCCCACCAACAAGATCACCGGATCCAGCGGCAGCACCAGCGCCGGCTCCCTGATCACGGTCTCCGGCGGAGCCCGCGGCTGAACCCCTGATGCCCCGCCGCCCGGCCCCCACGATCCGTCCCCTCGCTCCGAGAGCCCCCCGGCGCCGTTCCGATGCCCCCTCCGGCGCCGATCTCTCCCGGCGCCTGGCGGCGGTGCGTCTCGGCCAGGGCGCAACCGGCAGCGCCCATCCGCTCACGAACCACGCGGCCAACGCCGCCCTCGAGAGCTACGACCGCGGCGTCAAGGACGCCTTCGACCGGATCGTGCCCGTGCTCAAGCGGCTCTCCGCGCTGCAGCACGAGGATGACTTCGTCGAGCGGGCCCAGGCCCTGGCCCAGGCGGAGCTGGGCTTCAGCCTGCCCCTGCCGATCCTGGAGAAGGCCTGGGTCAGCCAGCTCGACATGCGCAGCCTGTTCGCCTGGTGCGTCTTCGAGACCTACGAACAGACCAGCGACGGCTTCTTCCGCGACGATCCGCTGCACGGCCAGCCCGGCAGCACCGCCGCCGAGGACTTCGACGCCTTCCTGCTTTCCTGCGGCTTCCACCTGCTGGATGTGACCCCCTGCGCCGATGGACGCCTGGCCCATGCCATCGCCTTCGCCCTGCGGCTGCCCTTCAGCTCCGTGCGGCGCCGTCCCCATGCCGGGGCCCTGTTCGATGTGGAGAACACGGTCAACCGCTGGGTCAAGACCGAGCACCGCCGCTACCGGGAGGGCCTTCCCAACCCCGCCCACGACGACACCCGCTACCTGAAGGTGGTGCTCTACCACTTCAGTTCCCTCGACCCGACCCACGAGGGCTGCGCCGCCCACGGCAGTGACGACGCGCTGGCGGCCAGCTGCGGACGCCAGCGGCTGATGGAGTTCCAGCAGGCCGTGGAGAACAGCTTCTGCTGCGGCGCCTCCGTCGACCTGCTGCTGCTGGGCATCGACACCGACACCGACGCCATCCGGGTGCACGTGCCGGGCATGGACGGCAGCACCCGCCTGGATCAGTGGCTCGATGCGGCCACCGTGTACGAGGCCACGCGCCACCTGCCTCCCGAGGAGGCCCGTCGCCGGATCGCCGAACTGGCGGAAGCCGCCGCGGCCAGCACGCCGGATCCCGGCATGGTGCGCCTGATCGCCCGGCTGCTCGAGCACAACATCTCCCAGATCGACTACGTGCGCCAGTACCACGACGGCCACTACGCCGATGCGGGCCATGCCGAGCGGTTCATCGGTGTGGGCATCGGCTTCAAGGAGATCCACCTGCGCAACCTCACCTACTTCGCCTACATGGACACGGTCGAGGAGGGCGCCCCCGACATGGACGTGGGGGTGAAGATCTTCAAGGGCCTCAATGTCTCCCGGGGCCTGCCGGTGCCCGTGGTGGTGCGCTTCGACTACAACGGCAAGGTGCCCGGCGCCCGGGAGCGGGCCGTGCGCCATGCCCAGCGGGTGCAGGAGGCGATCGAGAACCGTTATCCCGACCTCTTCGCCCAGGGCCTGCTCCATGCCCTGCTGACCGTGCGCGATCAGGAGCGCCACACGCCCGCCGAAGCGGTAGGTTCCACGATCAGCCTCACCACCGCAGGAGGGCACTGACCATGTTGATCTGCAAGGTGGTCAAACCCCTGGTCTCCACCAACCGCATCCCGGATTTCGAGCACAAGCACCTGCAGGTGGTGCAGGACGGCAGCACCCAGAAGGTGGCCGTCGACGCGGTGGGCTGCATCCCGGGCGACTGGGTGATCTGCGTCGGCAGCTCCGCCGCCCGGGAAGCGGCGGGCAGCAAGTCCTATCCCAGCGACCTCACGATCGTGGGGATCATCGACCACTGGGATCCCGATGCCGGCAAGGCCACCGCTCCACCGAGCGGCACCCCCAGCGGCGGACCGGCACCCCAGGGAGGAAAGGCCTGATGGAGATCATGCAGGTCACCGGCTCCCTGGTCTGCACCCAGCGGGTGCCAGGTCTTGAGCACTGGAACCTGCGGGTGCTGCGCACCCCCAAGGGCAAGCTCAGCGTCGCCGTCGATCCGGTCGGGGCCTCCCCCGGCAACTGGGTCTTCACCGCCAGCGGCTCAGCCGCCCGCTTCGCCTGCGGCAACCCCGAAACGCACACCGATCTCACCATCGGCGGCATCATCGACTTCTGGGAGCCGGACGGGTAGGCGCCCCTCCCATCGCCTCCACGCCAGTTCCTCCTCCCCCCGTCCGTCCCATGGCCAGCCGCACCCCCCGCTCCGGTCCCGACGCCACCCCCGCGCCGGCCCCGGCCCCCCCACCGGCGGCACCGTCGGCCGCTCCAGCAGCGGCAGCCGGGGCGGCGGCCGCTGGCGGCAGCACGCCGGCCCTGCCACCGGCGGCGGTGACCAAGCCAGCGGCCGTGGCCAAGCCG
>NZ_JAFKRK010000032.1:0-52252 GCF_019038535.1 Synechococcus sp. CCAP 1479/9
GCCGGCATGGAGGGCGCCTGTGCGGTCGTCCTCGGAGATGTCCCAGAAGACGTAGGCCCACTGGGGATCGCGGGGCAGGAAGACGACACGGGTCTCGGCGGCCGGCCGCGGCGCCGGGGCCATCTCGGCTTCGATGGCGGCCACCGGCCGGGGCGCGGCTGCGGGGGCCGCTGCCTCGGGGCTGTCGACCGAACGATCGGCGATGGCCTCGGCCAGGGAATCCCTGTCCTGGGCGCTGTAGCGATGAATCCCCAGGGTCCTGGCGAGCTCGCGCAGCTGGCGCATGCTGAGGCTGGCCAGGTTCGCGAGCGGGTTGGTCCTGGCCATGCTATTTCAAGAATCGTTACATCCCATGATCGCCGATGGGATCAGGGCGGGATCGCCCCTGTCAGCGGATCGCGACATCGCCGGAACGGGCCGGATCCACCGGCGGCAGCTGCACCACCCCCCGCATGAGTTCGGACCCCGGTCGCTCCGGGGGCCGGGTCGGGCGCTCCGGCCGCGACGCCAGCACGGCCGAGACCGCCAGCAGCCCCCCCAGCAGCAGCCAGAGGCGCCAGCGACGCGGCAGGACCAGGGCGCTGCGGCCCCCCTGCCCCCGGCGCCGTGTGCCGTCCGCGACCCGGCGCGCCCTGCCGATGCCCAGCGGCTCTCCGCAACGGGCACAGACCATGCGACCCGCCAGGCTGCGGTCGGCTCGCACAGCCCAACTGCCGCACCTCGGACAGCCCATTCGTCACCCGATCCATCAGCTCCCCATGGTGACGGAATGACCTAGAGCAGCGTCGGGTCGGCGCCGGCGGGCCGCTCGGCCGGTGGCAGATCGGCCATCAGCCGGAAATCCTCGAACGCGAAGCCCGGTCCCACGCAGCAGTGCATCAGGCTCCATCGCCCCCGGCTGCGGGCCGCCTGCCACCAAAGCGCCGGCACGATCTGCAGCGGCCCCGGATCCCCGGCCGCTGCGGCGGTTTCGGGGAAGGTTTCCGGGGCGGTGAGCGGGCCCAGCAGCAGCCGCTCGGCCGTGCCGCCCCCGGGCGGCAGCCGCCAGAGGTCGAGGGGGTCGCCGCCGGCGTGGTGCCAGACCTCATCCGCCCCCGCCACCTGATGCCAGCGGCTGAGCTGGCCCTCCGTCAGCAGGAAGGCGATCACCGTGAGTCCGGCACGCTGCTGCCCGTCCTCGGCCCGGCACACCTGACCGGGTGAGCGGTGCAGCTCCCGGTACCAGCCCCCCTCCGGGTGGGGCTGCAGGTCGAAGCGGGCGATCAGCGCCTCCGGACTGGAACGCATGGCCTGGCGGACGGGAGAGGGTCGCTGCCGATGATCCCGCGACGGCGGCCAACCGGAGTAGAACATCTGTACTGCTTCTTGTCTCTCCCGGTCCGATGCTTCCCCTGCCTCCCCAGTCACCGCTGCCCCTGCGGGAGGGGGCGGCGGCGCTCTTCTGCCTGCTGGCCACGGAGGCCGTCAGCGCCGGTTTCCCCAGCCCCGCCGACGACTACGTGGAGGCCCGCATCGACCTCAATCTGGAGCTGATCCCCCGCCCGCTCTCCACCTTCTTCATGCGCGTCAGCGGCGATGCCATGCGGGGCGACGGCATCGTCGACGGCGACCTGCTGGTGATCGACCGCAGCGTCGATCCCCGGCCCGGCATGGTGGTGGTGGCGGTGCATGCCGGCGCCTTCCTGCTGCGCCGTCTGGCCCGGCGCGGCGGTGCGCTGTGGCTGGTGGCCAGCGACGGCACCAGTCCGCCCCTGCTGCTCACCGGCGACGAAGGGGGCGGCGCGGAGGGGAGCGACGCGGGGGGCGCCGAGCTGTGGGGCGTCGTGATCCACGCCGTGCATCACCTGGCGGGCGCCCCCTCCAGGCGTCACTGATCGGCGTCAGCCAGCGGCCTCAGGGGTCGGCGCGGTGGGGCAGGGCGCGCGAATCGCTGGGACGGGCGGGAGGGGTCATCAGCAGGCCGCGCCGGCGCAGCTCACGGCGGAATTCGCCGGCCAGTCCGTCCGCCATCCAGAGCTTGCGCAGGTGGCCGAAGATCACCATGCAGCGCAGGGCGATGGTGACGCAGACAAGCACCTGCAGGCAGAGTTTCAGCACGGTGGGAGCAGCTGCGGCGCTGTGCTGGGGGCAGCCTAGGGGCGCCGGCGGCGAGCGGCCGCCGGGGGCCGGCCGGGAAACGCCGTCCAGGCGTCATGCTGGGGGCGATGAGCGGCCACGCCGCCCCAGCCTGCTTCGATGATCGAGCCCCTGCCGGAGCTGAGCACCGCCGAACTGGAGACCCTGCTGGCGGCCCTCGATCCGCTCCTGGACGGCTTCGGCGAAGGGGGCTCCTGCCTGGATGATGCCAGCGCCTTCCTGGAACGGCTGGGCATCGGCCAGCAGGGCGACGACGGGGGCACCCCCTCCCCCCTGCTGCAGTGGCTGGAAAGCTGGCGGGCCGCCGGCGGCAACCGGGCGACCCTGCGGCTGATGGTGCAGACCCTGCTGACGGGACGCCAGGAGGAACCGCCGGCCTGACGGAGCGCCGGATCGGCCGGACGGGTCAGCCACGCCAGAGGGCGTCGGCCATGCGGGCCGTCTGCACGATCGGCCCGACGTCATGGACGCGCAGCACGTCGGCCCCGGCGGCGATGGCCTGGCCGCAGACCGCCGCGGTGCCCCAGAGACGGGCCCGGGGGCGGGGCTCGGCCAGCACCTCACCGATGAAGCGCTTGCGGGACGGCCCCACCAGCAGGGGAAAACCCTCGGCCCGGAGCAGGGCCAGACCCCGCAGCAGGGCGAGGTTGTGGGCGGTGGTCTTGGCGAAGCCCAGCCCCGGATCCCAGAGAATCCGCTCCGCACGCACCCCCGCCGCCAGGGCCCGATCGGTGGCCTGCAGCAGCTCCTGGCGCACCTCGGCGACCACGTCGCCGTAGCGGGCCAGGCCATCCATGGTGCGGCTGTCGCCGCGGCTGTGCATCAGCACGCAGGGGCAGTCCGCGGCCGCCACCACCGCCAGCAGGTCGGGATCGCGCCGGCCGGCGCTGACGTCGTTGATCCAGTGGGCCCCGGCGGCCAGGGCCGCTGCCGCCACCGGGGCGCGGAAGGTGTCGATCGACAGCAGGGGGCCGCCGGCCGCCGGGGGAGGCAGGGAGGCCAGGATCCGCCGCAGGACGGGCAGCACCCGGGCAATCTCGGCCTCGGCCTCGATCTCGGTGGCCCCGGGGCGGGTGCTCTGCCCCCCCAGATCGAGCAGGTCGGCCCCCTGGCGGTGCAGCAAACGGGCCTGGCGCAGGGCCGCCTCAGGGGCCTCGTAACGGCCACCGTCGCTGAAGGAATCGGGGGTGAGGTTGAGGACCCCCATCACCAGGGTGCGGTCCCCCCAGCGGAACCCGGGCGGGGCGGCGACGGGGCCGGTGGGTCTCACGGGGAGCGGAGCGGAGGCCGGGGCCTCAGGCCGCCACCGGCACCTGGTAGTTGGCGATGCGGGCGAAGCTGACCGGATCGAGGGAGGCGCCCCCCACCAGCACGCCGTCGATGTCGCTCTGGGCCATCAGCATGTCGATGGTGGCGGGGTTGACCGAACCGCCGTACTGCACGACCACCTCGGGATGGCCCACCCAGCCGCGGATCAGGCCGCAGATGCGGTTGGCCTCCTCGGCGGCGCAGGTCTTGCCGGTGCCGATCGCCCAGATGGGCTCGTAGGCGACGATCAGGCGCAGGGGGTCGATGCCCTCCAGCCCCTGTTCCACCTGGCGATGGATCACCCGCTCGGTCTCGCGGGCCTCGCGCTGGTCGTCGCTCTCGCCGACGCAGAGGATCGGGATCAGCCCCGACTTCTGGGCCGTGCGGGCCCGCAGGTTGATCTGCTCGTCGGTTTCGCTGAAGTACTTGCGGGGCTCGCTGTGGCCCACGATCGCGTGGGTGACGCCATGCTCGAGCAGCATCGGCGCCGAGATCATGCCGGTGTACGCGCCGCTCTCTTCCCAGTGGACGTTCTGACCGGCGATGGCCACACCGGCGCCGGCCAGGTGACGGCAGAGGGTGGGGATGGCCGTGAACGGCGGGGCCAGCACCACCTCCCTGTCCTCGGGCAGATCGGCGATCAGGGGCCGGAAGGTGACCGCAAACGCCCGCGCCTCGGCGCAGGTCATGTGCATCTTCCAGTTGCCTGCGATGACGGCCTTGCGCACGTGGTCTCCCGGCAGCGACATTCGAGGCAGGTTAAGGCGTGAGGCCGCCGTCCCTCCCACGGTCCCGCCGTGGGGAGAGCATCAGCACCTCCCGTCCGTCGATGGCCACGGCGTCGCCAGGGGCCAGCTGACGGCCGCGTCGGGTCTCGATGGCGCCGTTCACGGTCACGTCCCCCCGCTGGATGCGCTGCTTCGCCTCGCCGCCGGTGCCGACGAGGCCCTGCCATTTGAGGAACTGATCCAGCTTCACCGTTAGGGGGGCGCCTGGAGAGCGCTGATAGGGTTCGTCGATGCTTGCACCCTCGCCGGCCGGCTTCCGCAGGCTCTGGCCGCTGCTGAAGCCCCACCGGCGACCCCTGCTGCTCGGGGGGTTGTGCATGCTGGTGTTCGTGGGCTGCTGGCCCCTTCTGGCCTGGCTCGCCGGCCAGCTGATCCCCGCCATCGGCGCCGGCGACTTCAGCAAGGTGCTGCGCAGCGTGGCGGCGGCCCTGGCGGTGTTCCTGGTGCAGAAGATCGCCCAGTTCGGCCAGGACACCCTGCTGGCGGGCCCGGCCCTGCGGGTCAGCCAGGAGCTTCGCCGCCAGCTGTTCGCCCGCCTGCAGCGGCTCGACTTCGGCGCCCTGGAGAAACTCTCCGCCGGCGATCTCACCTACCGGCTCACCGAGGACGCCGACCGGGTCGGTGAGGTGATCTACAAGACGATCCAGGACACCACCCCCAGCGCCCTGCAGCTGGTGGTGGTGCTGGGCTACATGATCTGGCTCGACTGGCCCCTGGCCCTGGCCACCCTGCTGCTGGCGCCGCTGGTGGCGCTGATGGTGAGCGCCTTCGGGGCCCGGGTGATGACCGCCGCCGAGCGCAGCCAGAAGCAGGTGAGCGACCTGGCGGCCCTGCTGGGCGAGGCGATCGGCGGCCTGCCCCTGGTGCGGGCCTTCGCCGCCGAACCCTGGCTGCAGGAGCGGTTCGACACCGAGATCGACCTGCACCGCCGCGCTCGCTATCGCACCCTGGAGCTGCTGGCGCTGCAGCATCCGGTGGTGGGCTTCATCGAAGCGGCCGGGATTCTCTCGGTGCTGCTGATCGGGGCGGCGCGCATCAAGGCCGGCGGCCTCGACAGCCAGGGCTTCAGCAGCTACGTGGCGGCCCTGCTGATGCTGATCGATCCGATCTCCCACCTCACCACCAACTTCAACGAGTTCCAGCAGGGCCAGGCCTCGCTGCGGCGGCTGCGGGCGATCGAGAACGAGCCGGTGGAACCGCCCGACCACCCCGGGGCCAGGCCCCTGGGAACCGTGTCCGGGGAGCTGGTGCTGGACGGGGTGAGCTTCAGCTACCAGCCGGGCAGCCCGGTGCTGCGCCAGCTCGACCTCCACATCCGCCCCGGCCAGGTGGTGGCCCTGGTGGGACCCTCCGGCGCCGGCAAGAGCACCCTGTTCTCCCTGCTGCTGCGCTTCAACACCGCCCAGAGCGGACGGGTGCTGCTCGATGGCCAGAACCTCGCCGACCTGCGGGCCCGGGACCTGCGCCGGGCCGTGGCCCTGGTGCCCCAGCAGAGCAGCGTCTTCTCCGGCAGCGTGGCCGAGGCGATCGCCTTCGGGCGACCCGCCAGCGCCGAGCAGATCCGCGAAGCCGCCCGCCTGGCTAACGCGGCCGACTTCATCGAAAACCTGCCCGGCGGCTACGACAGTCGCATCGAGGAGCGGGGCAGCAACTTCTCCGGCGGCCAGCTGCAGCGGCTGGCGATCGCCCGGGCCGTGCTGGGCAACCCGGCGGTGATGCTGCTCGATGAGGCCACCAGCGCCCTGGACGCGGAGGCCGAGGAGGCCGTGCAGCAGGGCCTGCAGCAGGCCATGGCCGGCCGCACCGTGCTGGTGATCGCCCACCGCCTCGCCACCGTGCAGGAGGCCGATCTGATCGTGGTGCTCGACGGCGGCCGGATCGTCCAGCAGGGCAGCCACGACGAACTGATGGCCAGCGGCGGCCGCTACCGCGAGCTGTGCGAACGCCAGTTCATCCGCCTGGAGGCCTGAGGGCAGGCTTCGCCCCTGGCCAGAACGGGCGGTCCTGCCACCTACGCTGACTCCGCACCGAGTCCAGAGCCTTGCAGACCCCCAGCCAGCAGCCCCCCGTGCTGACCTTTGAAGGCAAGCGTTACGACCTCAACGGCCTGCCCGACGAGGTGAAGGAGATGGTGCGGGGGATGCAGGTGGCCGATGCCCAGCTGCGCATGCACGAGGACACCCTCAAGGTGCTGGCGGTGGGCCGCCAGGCCATGGCCATGCAGCTGAACGAGCGGCTGCAGGGCATCCCGACCCTGGAGGAGCCGGCCTGAGGCCGCCGGGGATCAGCCCAGGGGGGCCAGATCCTCGAACCGGAACACCTGGCGGCCGGCGGGAGTCTCGCCATGGGCCTCCGTCTCCACCACCCGCTCGCTCAGCACCCAGGGGCCCTCGCCCGCCAGGGGCACGAAGGTGTCGGTGAAGCGGCTGGTGCCGCCGCGGGCCTCGCCGGTGGCGGGGTCGCTGTAGCGGCTGGTGTAGCTGTGGCTGAGGTAGCCGCTGCCGGTATCGGTGACGCTCTCAGTGAAGATCGTCACCACGGTGCCGTGGATGTGGCGGTGCACCATCGTCACCACGTTGTCCTTGATGCGGTAGCGGTCGCCCTCGGCCTTGCCGCCCATGATCACCTCGGTCCCCACCGCATCGGTCTCACCGGCGGTGAAGGTGTTGGCGCCGTGGGTCTGCTCGAAGGGGCGCCGCACCCGGTGGATCGCCACCTCCCACAGCTGGGAGGCGACCGCCTTGTGCACCTCCTCGTCGGCGAGGCCCTCCACCGTCGCCTTGAGGTCGGCGCCGACCTGGAAGGTGCCCTCGAGGCGCCGGCCGTCCTGCTCCCAGACGCAGCGACCGCCGTAGCCGCCGAAGCCCGGCTCCCAGGTGTAACGGTTCTCGTAGGCGGCGCGGAAGGCCTCGCGCAGGTCGGAGCCGGGGGCGACGGGATGGGCGGCCAGGGTGCTGGTCACGGGGTCACGGGCGATCGGGCGTTCACCCTACCCAGGGCGGGTGGATGTCCTGCAGGGCCGCCACCTCCACCTGCTGCTGCTGCTGCAGGGCGGCGATGGCCTCCACGGCGGCCCGGGCCGCGGCCATGGTGGTGACGGTGGGCACGGCGTAGTCGAGGGCGGCCAGGCGCAGGTAGCGGTCATCGTGGGCGGCCTGGCGGCCCACCGGTGTGTTGACCACCAGCTGCACCAGGCCGGAGCGGATCGCATCCTCGATGTTGGGCCGGCCCTCGTGCACCTTGAGCACCGGCGTCACCTCCAGACCGGCCTGGCTGAGCATCGCGGCGGTGCCGTTGGTGGCGGTGAGGGTGAATCCCGCCGCCAGCAGGGCGCGGGCCACCGGCACCAGGGCGGGCTTGTCGCGGTCGTGGGTGGAGAGGAACACGCTGCCGCTGGTGGGCAGGGGTTCACCGGCGGCGAGTTCGGCCTTGGCGTAGGCCAGGCCGAAGCTGGCGGCGATGCCCATCACCTCACCGGTGGAGCGCATCTCCGGGCCCAGCAGGGTGTCGGCGCCGGGGAAGCGCTTGAAGGGCAGCACCGCCTCCTTCACGGTCTGCCGCGGCGGCCGCGGCTCGGCCAGCAGGCCCAGCTCCGTGAGGGTGCAACCGGCCATCAGCTGGCTGGCGATCTTGGCCAGGGGCACACCGGTGGCCTTGGCCACGAAGGGCACGGTGCGGGAGGCCCGCGGGTTGGCCTCGATGATGAACACGGTCTCGTTGCCGGCACCGTCGTTCTGCACGGCGAACTGGAGGTTGATCAGGCCGCGCACCTCCAGCGCCAGGGCCAGCTCCGTGCTCCAGCGGCGGATCGTGGCCAGGGCCTGGGGCCCCAGGGACACCGAGGGCAGGGCGCAGGCGGAGTCGCCGGAGTGGATCCCGGCCGGCTCGATGTGCTCCATCAGGCCGCCGATCACCACCGTCCCTTCCCGGTCGCAGAGGGCGTCCACGTCCACCTCGATGGCGTTCTCCAGGTACTGGTCGATCAGCACCGGATGGTCGGGCTCCACCTGCACCGCCTCCACCATGTAGCGGTTGAGTTCCTCCTCGTCGAAGACCACCTCCATGGCCCGACCGCCGAGCACGTAGCTGGGGCGCACGACGACCGGGTAACCGACGGCCGCCGCCACCGCCCGGGCTTCCCCGTCGGTGCGGGCCAGGCCGTTGCGAGGCTGGCGGATGTCCAGCTGGCGCAGGATCGCCTCGAACTGCTCCCGGTCCTCGGCCCGGTCGATCGATTCGGGCGAGGTGCCCCAGAGCCGGGTGCCGGTGGCCCGGCCCTCCTCGCTCTCCAGCCAGCGCAGCAGGGGGATCGCCAGCTTCAGGGGCGTCTGGCCGCCGAACTGGACGATCACCCCCTCGGGTTTCTCCGCCTCGATGACATTGAGCACATCCTCCATGGTGAGGGGCTCGAAGTAGAGGCGATCGCTGGTGTCGTAGTCGGTGGAGACCGTCTCCGGGTTGCTGTTCACCATCACGGTGGCGAACCCGGCCTGCCGCAGGGCGAAGGAGGCGTGGCAGCAGCAGTAGTCGAACTCGATCCCCTGGCCGATGCGGTTGGGCCCGCCCCCCAGGATCATCACCTTGCGGCGGGTCTCGGGGGTCACCTCGTCCTCGGGCGCCAGAACCGTGAGGGAGCCGTCGGTCCCGAGCCGCTCCAGGGGCCGCTCGTAGGTGGCGTAGTGGTACGGCGTGGAGGAGGCGAATTCGGCGGCACAGGTGTCGACCGTCTTGAACACGGCCCGCACCCCCAGGGCCTGGCGCCGGCGGCGCACCGAGAGCTCGTCGCTGCCGGTGGCCCAGGCGATCTGGCGGTCGGAGAAGCCGGTCTGCTTGAGCTCAAGCAAATCCTCGGCGCCGATGGCGTCGAGGGAGCGGCCCCGCAGCAGGGTGGTTTCGATGGTCAGGATCCGGCGCAGCTTGGCCAGGAACCAGGGGTCGATGGCGCTGAGCCGGTGGATCTCGTCGTCGCTGCGGCCGGCCACCATGGCGGCGCGCACGTCGTGGATCCGATCCGGGGACGGGGTCCGCAGGCGGCGCTCCAGTTCGGCAGGATCCTGGGGGTGGTCGGGGCGGTCGCAGCCCCAGCCCCCATGGCCCGTCTCCAGGGAGCGCAGGGCCTTCTGGAAGGATTCCTCGAAGCTGCGGCCGATGGCCATGGCCTCACCCACCGATTTCATCGAGGTGGTGAGCACCGCCGGCGAGCCGCGGAACTTCTCGAAGGCGAAGCGGGGGATCTTGGTGACGACGTAGTCGATCGTCGGTTCGAAACAGGCCGGCGTGGCCCCGGTGATGTCGTTGACGATCTCGTCGAGGGTGTAGCCCACCGCCAGCCGGGCGGCGATCTTGGCGATAGGGAAGCCGGTGGCCTTGCTGGCCAGGGCCGAGCTGCGGCTGACCCGGGGGTTCATCTCGATCACCACCACATCCCCGTTGGCGGGGTTGATGGCGAACTGGATGTTGCTGCCGCCGGTGTCCACACCGATCTCGCGGATGATGGCGATCGACTGGTCGCGCAGCCGCTGGTACTCCCGGTCGGTGAGGGTCTGGGCGGGGGCGACGGTGATCGAATCACCGGTGTGGACCCCCATCGGATCGAGGTTCTCGATCGAGCAGACGATCACCACGTTGTCGGCGGTGTCGCGCATCACCTCGAGCTCGAATTCCTTCCAGCCGAGCAGGGATTTCTCGATCAGGATCTGGGAGACGGGGCTGGCCTCCAGACCGCTCTTGCAGAAGGCCTGGAATTCCTCGGGGTTGTAGGCGATGCCGCCGCCCGATCCCCCCAGGGTGAAGGCCGGCCGGATGATGCGCGGGTAGGTGGCGATGGCATCGCCGACGCGGATCGCTTCCTCGAGGTCGTTGGCGATTCCTGACGGACAGACGGCCACCCCGATCCGGGCCATCGCCTCCTTGAACAGCAGCCGGTCCTCCGCCTTGCGGATCGCCGCCAGGTCGGCACCGATCAGCTCGACGCCGTAGGCGGCCAGGGTGCCGTTCTCCGCCAGGGCGACGGCCAGATTGAGGGCGGTCTGGCCGCCCATGGTGGGCAGCAGGGCATCCGGGCGCTCCAGCTCGATCACCCGGGCCACCACCTCGGGGGTCAGGGGCTCGATGTAGGTGCGATCCGCCAGGTCCGGATCGGTCATGATCGAGGCCGGGTTGGAGTTCACCAGCACCACCTCGTAGCCCTCGGCCCGCAGGGCCTTGCACGCCTGGGTGCCGGAATAGTCGAACTCGCAGGCCTGGCCGATCACGATCGGTCCCGACCCCAGCAGCAGGATGCGCCTCAGATCCGTGCGGCGGGGCATAGGGCGTGGTCGGTCAAACCCGCCCAGCCTCTCACGGTCGCCGTCCCGACCGGCCCCCCGCACCGCTGGGACCGCAGGCAATCGCTAATCTGACGGGATACCTTCGCCGAAGACGCCGCCGATGAGCGAACTCCAGCGCCTGAAGGGGTTGCTGCCCCCTGAGATGCAGAGCTGGGTGTTCGTGGAAGCGGCGGCCTCCGTCGATCCTCCCCTGATCACCATCGAGGAGATCGGCCGCGACGAGGTGGAGATCCAGGTGGATCTCGAGAAATGGGACGCCCTCGCCCTCGACCACCGCAACCTGCTCTTCTGGCACGAGGTGGGCCGGGTCCAGAACGACGCCATCCCGCGGGACGGCTGGGAGATGGCCGCCCTGGCCATCGGCCTGGGGGGCGCCATCGGCGAGCTGTGGGTGCAGGACGGCCTGCTGCTGGTGATGGCCCTGGGGCTGTCGGGCTTCGCCGGCTACCGCCTCTACCTCAAGAACAACTCCGAGAAGCGTCTCCAGGACGCGATCCTGGCCGACGAGCGGGCCATCGACCTGGCCTGCCGCTTCGGCTACAGCCTGCCCAACGCCTACAAGAGCCTGGGGGGCGCCCTCAAGGAGCTGGTGGAGCAGACCCGCAAGAAGCGCCGCCGCACCTTCTACGAAGACCGCCTCGAGGCCCTGCGCAAGAGCGCCGGCAAGGCCCGGGCCGAGATGGCCCAGCAACAGGGCTCCCGCCAGTCGGTCACCAGTGAGAACGTCTATGGATAGCCGCGACCTGGCCCTGCTCGCCGCCGAGGCCTGTGACGACCGCAAGGCGGTTGACATCCGTCTGATCCGGGTCGATGAGGTGTCCTCCCTGGCGGACTGGTTCGTGATCTGCAGCGGCCTCAGCGACGTGCAGGTGCGGGCCATCGCCCGCTCCGTCGAAGACCGGCTCGAAACCGACGCCACGCGCCTGCCCCTGCGGCGGGAGGGCCAGAGCGAAGGCCGCTGGGTGCTGCTGGATTACGGCGAGCTGATCGTGCACGTGCTCACCCCCCAGGAACGCAGCTACTACGACCTCGAGTCCTTCTGGGGCCATGGCGAGCAGGAGCGCTACGTCGGCGCCCCGGTCGAGGTGGGTGGCCCCGGCCCGGTCGGCGGCTGAGGGACGCAGCGATGGCCGCCGGCGTTCCGAGCCTGCCCAGCCAGGACACCCCCTGCCCGGTGCCACCGGCCCAGCGTCCCCTGCAGGAGTACGACCAGCTCAGCCGCTCCTGGTTCTTCCACTGGCCCGCCAACGGCCCGGCGGGACTGTGGCGGGCCCTGGGGCTCGCCTGGCTGCTCTCCTTCCCACCGGCGCTGCTGGTGGCCGGCGGCAGCATTCCGTTGCGCCACGACCCCGTCCGCCTGGTGATCGCCGCGGCCACCGCCGCCGTGCTGCTGCCGATGGTGCTGCTGCTGCGGCAGTGGCTCGGCTGGACCTACGTGCAGAAGCGGCTGGTCTCGGAGCGGGTGGAGTACGAGGAATCGGGCTGGTACGACGGACAGGTGTGGGAGAAACCCATCACCTGGCGCCAGCAGGATCTGCTGGTGGCCCGCCACCAGGTGCAGCCGGTGCTGACCCGCCTGCGCCAGGCGGTCACCGTCGCCATCACCCTGATGCTGCTCGGGTCGGGGCTCTGCCAGGCTCTCTGAGGTCGGCCTCCACGGACCTTCCCCCACCCCCATGACCCTGTCCTCCAGCTTCGCCGGCCCGGGCCGCCCCGGCATTCCCCCCCTGGAGGTCCGCCTGCTGCGCAACGGCATCGTCGAGTCCCGGCACCGGGTGCATGCGGTGGTCTGCGACCAGCGGGGCCGTGTGCTGATGCGCGCCGGCGACCCCCAGCAGCTGAGCTTCGTGCGCTCGGCCCTCAAGCCTTTCCAGGCCACCGTGTTCGTGGGCAGCGGGGCCGCCGATCGGATGGGGGCCGGGGAACGGGGCCTGGCGATCGCCTGCGCCTCCCATGCCGGCACCGCCCTGCATGCCCGGGAGGCGTTCAAGCTGCTCTGGGGTGCGGAACTCGACACCGAGGACCTCCAGTGCCCCACCCCCGCCGGTGCCAGCAGTCCGCTGGAGCACAACTGCTCGGGCAAGCATGCGGCCTTCCTGGCCGCTTGCCGGCAGATGCACTGGCCGCTCGAGAGCTACCTCCAGGCCGACCATCCCCTGCAGCAGGCGGTGCTCAAGCGGGTCGGGGAGCTGCTGGGGCTGCCGGGGGCGGAACTGATCAGCGCCCGGGACGACTGCGGCGCCCCCACCCTGCAGCTGCAGCTGGCCCAGATGGCTTTGCTGTTCGCCCACCTCGGCGGCGGGGAGCAGGCCGACCTGGAGCGGCTCAGCCGGGCCATGCTGGCCCACCCCGATCTGATCGCCGGGGACGGGCAGTTCGACACCGAGCTGATGCGCCTGGCCCACGGCCAGGTGCTGAGCAAGGGAGGCGCCGAAGGCATCCAGTGCCTCAGCCGGGTGGGCGAGGGCATGGGGGTGGCCATCAAGGTCGACGACGGGGCCCGGCGGGCCAAGCAGGCCGTGGCCCTGCACCTGCTCGAGCAGCTCGAGTGGCTCACCCCCACCACCCTGGTGGAGCTGCGCCAGCGCTACCTGACACCGGCCGACCACCTGCGCCTGGAGGTGATCGGCGAGCTGCGCTTCGACGGCGCGCGCCCCTGAGGCAGGGGCATCGCCTGATACACTTTTCAGGTGCGACGCGGACATCCGCCGGCCACTTGTGCACCGCGGGGTAGAGCAGTCTGGTAGCTCGTCGGGCTCATAACCCGAAGGTCAGGAGTTCAAATCTCCTCCCCGCCACCAAATCCACAACCCCCCCAGGGTTGTCACCCATCAACCCCCCAGCCATCCGCTGGGGGGTTGTTGTTTTTGGGCCATGGGCTGACCCCTCAGCCAGGCTCCCGGCTCCACCGCCGCTCCTGCATGATGCCGGGACCGGTTCACCTGCCGATGTCCGCTGTCCCATCCCCCAACGCCGGCAGCGACCTGCCGTGGGATGCCGTGGTGGTGGGGGCGGGGGCCAACGGGTCGGTGGCCGCCATGGTGCTGGCGGAGGCGGGGCTGCGGGTGCTGGTGCTTGAAGCCGGGCCTGACCTCTCCGCCCGGCGGGCCCTGGGCAGCGAACCGCTCAACAGTCTGCGGCGCCTCGCCCACCTGAGCAGCGGCCGCCAGCAGCTGCAGCGGCACCACCCGGGCTTCTGGAAGCACAACCCCGAGCTGTTCGTCGACGAACGGCAGAACCCCTACAGCACGCCGCCGGACGCGCCCTTCCTGTGGACCCGGGGGCGCCAGGTGGGCGGCAAGAGCCTCACCTGGGGGGGGATCACCCTGCGCCTGTCGGAGGCGGAGTTCCAGGCGGCCCGGCGCGACGGCCATGGCCCCGCCTGGCCGATCGGCAGCAGCGAGCTGGCGCCCTTCTACGACCGGCTCGAGACCCTGCTGGGGGTGCATGGCCAGCGGGACGGCCTGTCCCAGCTCCCGGACGGGCAGTACCTGCCGCCCCTGCCGTTCACGCCGGGGGAGAAGCACCTGCAGGCGGCAATCGGCCGTGAGCTGGGGCTGCCCCTGATCCACTCCCGCGGCTTCCGCCTGCACAAGCCGACCCCGGAGGCGCCCTGGCCCCCCTCCAGCGCCCAGGGCCGCAGCCTCGCCAGGGCCCTGGCCACCGGCCGGGTGCAGCTGCGCAGCGGCGCGGTGGTGAGCCATCTGGAGATGGACGCGACCGGGCGGCGGGCCGAAGCGGTGGTGCTGGTGGACGCGGCCAGCGGCCGGCGGGAGCGCCTCGCCGCCCCCCTGGTGGTGCTCTGCGCCTCCACGATCGAAACGGTGCGGCTGCTGCTGCACTCGAGCGACGCCGTGCGCAGCGGCGGCCTCAGCGACCCCTCGGGCAGCCTGGGCCGCTACCTGATGGACCACATCTCCACCAGCCGCTTCTTCTCGATCCCCGCGATCGAAGCCCCCCCCGAACCGGCCGAGCTCTCCGGGGCCGGCAGTTGCTTCATCCCCAACACCGTGAACCTGGGCGAGGGGAGTTCGGAAGCCTTTCTGCGCGGCTACGGCATCTGGGCGGCCCTGCAGCGCTTCGATCCCCCCGCCCTGCTGCGGCGCCGGCCCGGGGAGGCGGTGGGCTTCCTGATCGGCCATGGGGAGGTGCTGCCCCGGGCCGGGAACCGGGTGAGCCTGGATGGCTCCCGCACCGACGCCTGGGACCTGCCCATCCCCCACATCGACTGCCGCTGGGGGACCAACGAGGCCGCGATGGTGGCCCACATGCAGGCGCGCATGGAGCACGTGGTGGCCGCAGCGGGCGGCCGCATCCGGCCGATCGAGGAGCTGTTCGTGCTGCCGGTGCTCGAACCCCTGATCCGCAACAGCCTGGCGGTGCGTCCGGAGCCGCCGCCACCGGGCTATTACATCCATGAACTGGGCGGGGCCCGCATGGCCGAGCGCCCCGAGGAGGGGGTCGTCGACCCCTGGAACCGTTGCTGGGGGGCCGCCAACGTGCTGGTCACCGATGGGGCCTGCTGGCCCAGCGCCGGCTGGCAGAGCCCCACCCTCACCGAGATGGCGATCACCTGGCGGGCCTGTGCCGCCGCCGCCGCCGCCATGAGACGCCACTGAACGGTGCCGTCCGGTCAGGGAGCCGTCACAGCAAGGCGCAGCTGGTGTCGATCACCACAATCTTGCTGGCCACCCATGCGCACAATGACGGGGCGACCTCCAAAGGGTCGGGCAAGGGAGAAAACCATCAGCGGGGGTTGGCACCTCCGCTTTTTTTTGGCCCCTCTGCCCCACCGACCCCGCAGCCCCGCCCTCTCCAGCTGGCTGGGCCGCCCAGGCCTCAGGGCTTCTGGAACAGCCCGTCGAGGTAGTGCTGGGAGACCACGGGCTCCTGGCAGCCGTTCTGGAAGAGGAAACCGGCCAGGGCGGAGGTGATGACGCTGTACTGGTCCCAGTGCGGATGGGCGTCGATGAACTCCCGCATGCCTGCGTAGAGCACCTCGGGCACCTCGGCTTCCAGGCTCACACTCGCCTCTTCGCCGCCGCACCCCGGCTGCTCAGGATCCATGGCCATGCTGGTGGGATTCGGCTGAGTTCGTTCCAAGTACGCCACAGGGGATGGCCGGCGTCAAAATCCCGTCCCCGCCACGGCCCGTCGGCCACCGGGGATGAGACTCGCGGCCCCGGCTGGGTTGTGGTCAGGGTGTTGCAGAACACGTGAGCAGCGGACCGCCACCAGCGGACCCTGTCAAGGCTGTTCCAAGCCATCCATGACTTTCCCCAGTCCTGACGTCCCGGGGCGGCCGGAAGGGCATGAACTGTGGAAAAGCGCCGCAAATCGGGGGAAAACGACGCCGAGGTGGGGGAAAGTCCCGAACCATCGGAACAATTGATCGGAACTCAGTCTCTCTGGACGCAATCAGAGATGAGACCGGCGAGGCCGGCACGCCCACACCCGCCAGTTCAGTCACTCGGCCGCCGCAGGGTGAGGGGTCCCAGCGGGTGGTCGGCATGGGGGTAGACGGGGTGGTGGTGGTGATGGTGGGCCTCCTCGCCGTGGCCATGGCCAGCCCCTGGGCCCCCCAGCGGCACGGGCACGCCGTCGGGTTGACAGGCCCCGGTGCATTCCCGCTCGCAGAGGGTGCAGCTCTCCACCAGCCCCTCGACATGGTGGTGGTGGCTGTGCTGGGGCGCCCCCACCTCCCGCTCGAACCCGAGCACCTGGGCCCGGTACTTGCAGAGCGAGCAGTTCATGGCCACATCGCCGCCGAGCACCTCGGCGACCCGCTCCCGGAAGGTGTCCAGCACCAGGGGGTGGTCGCCGAGGTAGCCGGCCTGAACCATCTCCAGCTCGGGATGGTCGGCGGCCACCCGCTCGCTGTGCTGGCGGATCCGGCTCACCAGCACCCCGGAAAACAGGAAGTACGGGAAGACGACGATGCGCCGGTAGCCGAGCTTGACGGCCTGGCGCAGGCCCGGCTCCACCAGGGGAAAGGTGACCCCGGAATAGAGGGTCTCCCCCCAGCCGAAGCCGAAGCCCTCCACCAGCATCCGGGTCACCTTGGCCACGTTGGAGTTGGCATCCGGGTCGGAGGAGCCACGCCCCACCACCGCCAGGAGGGTGTCGTGCAGCGGCACTGGGCTGCGGCCGGCCGCGAGGGCGTCGGCGTCGGCACTGTCGAGGGCGGAGCGGATGCGGGCGGCCGCGGCCTGGATCATCTTGAGATCCACCCCCAGCTCCCGGCCGTAGTCGATGCGCAGCCCGGTCTCGGCGGCGTAGGTGTTGAGCACCGAGGGGATGTCGTTCTTGGCGTGACCGGCGGCGAACAGCATCGCCGGCACGGCCAGCACGTGCTGCACCCCGCGCTGGCGCAGGGCATCCAGGCCGTCGCGCAGGATCGGCCGGGCGAACTCCAGGTAGCCGTGGTCGACGGGCACCGGGGCGAGGTGGTGCTGGAGCTGGTGGGCCAGGGAGGCGAATTCAGCCACCGCCAGACGGTTGCGGCTGCCGTGGCCACAGACCAGCACCCCGATCGGGCCGTGGGGTCCCTCCGGAGCGATGGCTCGGTCAGGGGCGGTGGTCATGAACATCCGTGGCTGGGTCGACCCTATTCCCGGGGCTGAACCACGGCGGTGGGGTCCGGCGCGGAGCGGTCAGGATGGGGGTCAGCCACCGGCACCCATGAGCCTGCACCTGCCCCCGTACCGGCCCCTGCCCCCACCGGGTCCGAAGGCGGACCTGCTCAGCGTCGCCATTGCCGACCTGCGGCCCACCCAGATGTGCGTGGGTCTGGCCGAGGTGCGCAGCCGCCAGCAGGACTTCTCCCAGGAGACAGCCGAGCAGCGCCTGCGCTACCTGCGCGGCAAACCCGTTCCCCTCGTGCGCGGCGCCGGCGACGCGCTCTGGATGGTCGATCGCCACCATCGCCTGCGGGGGCTGATCGAGCTGGATCCCGGCGCCATGGCCTACGGCTACCTGGTGCTGGATCGGCCCGCCGACCCGCCCGAGGCGGTGCTCGCCGAACTGCAGGCCCGGGGCTGGCTGTACCTCTACGACGGCCGTGGCCATGGCCCCCTGGCCCCCACGGCCCTGCCCCAGGGTCTGGAAGACCTGCAGGACGATCCCTACCGCTCCCTGGTCTGGAGGCTGAAGAAGGAGGGCATGATCGAGCCGGCTCCCCTGATCCCCTTCCACGAATTCCGCTGGGGTGCCTGGCTGCGCAGCCGCCCCCTACCCCCCTTCAGCTCCGCCAATCTGGCGCCGGGCCTCGCCGCCGCCCGTTCCCTGGTGCGCTCCAGGGCCGCCTCCCACCTGGCCGGCTGGAAAGGCTGAACCGGCAGGGCCGGCCCGCTCAGTCGGGACGGTTGCGGGGCGGTTCGCCATCCCCGGCCAGCAGCAGCCGCTCCCAGCGATCGAAGCGCCGCCCCAGCAGCACCGCGGCCGCCGCCAGCAGCAGGGCCACGACCAGCACCGTGGGGGTCTGCCACCAGGCGATCGCCAGCAGGGCCAGCCAGGGGATGGCCTGCACCAGCGGCCGCCAGCGACGCAGTCCCACCAGGGCGCCACGGCAGGCGGCGCAGTGGCGACCATGGCTCTCCCAGCGGTCCATCAGCGCCGCCTGATCGAGGCGGGCTGGCAGGGCCTGGCCGGGGAAGGGGTCGCCGTCGTGGGCGTTGACCCAGTCGTGCAGGGCCTTCACATAGACATCGGCGCCGGTGGCCAGGAAGAACGCCCGCTCGGCCCCGCCGCTGCGGCCCCGCTGCTCCAGCACCCGTTCCTGCCAGTGCAGGAACACCTGGTCGTCCTCCAGCACGGTGTGGTTGGCGATGTGCTGGAGCCACCGGGGCCGCAGGCCCAGCAACTTGGGAGGCAGCCGGGACTTGAACTGGAAGGGGAAGCGGGCGAACAGGCGGCACTCACCGCGGCGGATCGGCGTCGCGTAGACCACCGTGAGGATGCGGGCGAAGCCAGGCGCCGTGAGGTCGTGCCACATCAGGCCGGGGGCGGCGTAGGTGGTGTGCTGGCTGCCGAGCTTCCCCCGGCGGGGGCCCTCTTCCCACAGGGCCGTGAACCCCTCCGGACCGGAGCTGGTGATCGTCGCCACCACCGGGGCGGCGTTCTCCCGCTTGCCCACCGTGCGGTGGTGGGTGAAGGGAACGTGGCTCACATCCAGCACGTTCTCCAGCAGGGTGAGCGCATCCATCGGCAGGTCCCGGAAGGTGTCCTGCACGAACCAGCCCGGCTCCTCCAGCACCGGCACCAGCGGCAGGGGCACCGCCGCGGCGTCGGCGGCCTCCCCGGCGAACACGAACAGCAGATCCTGGGCCTCGGCGGTGGCGTAGGCGCGGCAGCCGGATCGCACGGCGCTGGGACTCGCCCCCGGCTCGGCCTGGGGGATGGCGGTGCAGTGGCCGTCTCCGGCGAACGTCCAGCCGTGGTAGGGGCACTCCAGCTCGCCGCCGGCCGTGAGGCGCCCCTGGCTGAGGGGCACCAGACGGTGCGGGCAGACATCGGCGAAGGCCCGCCAGATCTGGCCGGTGCGGTCCCACCACAGGACCAGGTCCTCCTCGAGGAGGGTGAAGGCGGTGGGCCTGGCGGGATCGAGATCCCGCAGGTAGGCGACCGGATACCAGTGCTGGCGCCAGGCGGAACTCGTCATGGTGCTGATTCTGGTGGGGGGCGCGGGCGGGTGCGGGCCTGGTCGCTGCCTCAGCGGCACTGATCAGGGGCCATGACTAGACAGAGGGGAGACCCGCAGCTCCCATGCCCTACAGCCACCTTCTGGTGCCCAGCGACGGCTCCGACCTCTCGATGGAGGCCGTGCGCCATGCCGTGGCCCTTGCCGCGGCCCTCGGGGCCCGCATCACCTTCTTCCATGCCCAGGCCAGCGTGCCGGTGCAGGTGGTGGGGCTCGGCGAGATGCTCGATGCCACCACCATGGAGGCCCTGATGAGCGCCAGCCGCAAGGACGTGGAGCGCATCCTCGAGGAGTCCCTGGCGGTGGCCCACCAGGCCGGCGTCAGCGCCGATGGCGAGAGGGTGATGAGCGACCTGCCCCACCAGGCCATCGTCGAAGCCGCCAGCCGACTGGGGTGCGATCTGATCCTGATGGCCTCCCACGGCCGTCGCGGCCTGGTGGGGATGCTGATCGGCAGCGAGACCCAGCGTGTGCTGGTCCAGTCCCCCTGTCCGGTCCTGGTCTACCGATGAATGCCCTCGCCTCCGGTGGAGGCGTCGGCGCCTCCGACCGGGCCTACGACATCCTGCGCTCCCAGCACCAGCCGCTGGCGGCGCTCTTCTCCCCCCGCAGCGTGGCGGTGATCGGGGCCTCCGACCGGCCGGGCAGCGTCGGCCGGGGGGTGCTGTGGAACCTGATCAGCCATCCCTTCGGCGGCACCGTCTACCCCGTCAATCCGAAGCGCGCCAGCGTGCTGGGGATCCGGGCCTACGCCACGGTGGCGGAGCTGCCCGAGCCGGTGGATCTGGCGGTGATCGCCACCCCGGCCGCCACGGTGCCCGGGCTGATCGAGGCCTGCGCGGCGGCGGGGGTGAAGGGGGTGATCGTGCTCTCGGCGGGCTTCCGGGAGATCGGCGCCGCCGGCATCGCCCTGGAGGCGCGCATCCGCGATGGCCTGCGCCGCAGTGGCATGCGGTTGGTCGGGCCCAACTGCCTGGGGCTGATGAATCCCCGCACCGGCCTCAACGCCACCTTCGCCGGCACCTTCGCCCGACCCGGCCACGTGGGCTTCCTGAGCCAGTCGGGGGCGATCTGCACCGCCGTCCTCGACTGGAGCCTGCAGGAGAACGTGGGCTTCAGCGCCTTCGTCTCGATGGGCTCGATGCTCGATGTCGACTGGGGCGATCTGATCACCTACCTGGGCGACGACCCGGAGACCCACAGCATCGTCATCTACATGGAATCGATCGGGGATCCCCGTTCGTTCCTCTCGGCGGCGCGGGAGGTGGCCCTCACCAAGCCGATCGTGGTGATCAAGGCGGGGCGCACGGTGGAGGCGGCCCAGGCGGCGGCCTCCCACACCGGCGCCCTGACCGGAAGCGACGCCGTGCTCGATGCCGCCTTCCGGCGCTGCGGCGTGCTGCGGGTGGACAGCATCGCCGACCTCTTCGACCTGGCCGAGGTGCTCTCCAAGCAGAGACGCCGTCCCCTGGGTCCGCGGCTGACGATCCTCACCAACGCCGGCGGCCCTGGGGTGCTCGCCACCGACGCCCTGGTGCGCCACGGCGGCGCCCTGGCCAGGCTCCCGGAGGCGACCCTGAGCGCCCTCGATGCCGTGCTGCCGCAGCACTGGAGCCGGGCCAACCCGATCGACATCCTCGGGGACGCCGATCCGGAGCGCTACGAGCGGGCCATCCGCCTGGCCCTGGAGAACCCGGACAGCGACGGGCTGCTGGTGGTGCTGACCCCCCAGGCCATGACCGACCCGACCGGCACGGCCGAACGGCTGGTGGCCCTGGCGGCGAGCACCAGCAAGCCCCTGCTGGCCAGCTGGATGGGGGGTCGGGACGTGGAAGCGGGGGAGCGCCTGCTCAATGCCGCCGGCATCGCCACCTACCGCTACCCGGACGCGGCCGTGCAGCTGTTCGATGCCATGTGGCGCTATAGCGACAACCTGCGCGCCCTCTACGAGACGCCGGCCCTGGTGCCGGAAACGGAGGCAGCGGTGGCGGCCGGTGCCGACGAGCCCCACGCCGACCGTGGGCGGGTGGAGGAGCTGCTGGCCGCTGTCCGGGCGGAGGGGCGCACCCTGCTCAATGAGTGGGAAGCCAAGCAGGTGCTGGCCGCCTACGGCATTCCCACGGTCCCCACCCACATGGCCCTCAGCGCCGAGGCGGCCACGGCCGCCGCCGACGCCATGGGTTACCCGGTGGTGGTCAAGCTGCTCTCCGCCGAGCTCACCCACAAAACAGACGTCGGCGGGGTGCAGCTGAACCTGCGCAACGGCGAGGCGGTGGCCCAGGCCTACCGGACGATGGAGCGCGCGATCGTCGCCCAGCACGGGGCGAGCGCCTTCGGCGGGGTGACGGTCCAGCCGATGCTGGAACTCACCGGGAGCTACGAACTGATTGTCGGCAGCAGCATCGACCCCCAGTTCGGGCCGGTGATCCTGTTCGGCACCGGCGGCCTGCTGGTGGAGGTGTTCCAGGACAGCGCCGTGGCCCTGCCGCCGCTGAACACCACCCTGGCCCGGCGGCTGATGGAGCGCACCCGGATCTACGCGGCGCTGCAGGGGGTGCGGGGCCGGCCGCCGGTGGATCTGGCAGCGCTCGAACGGCTGCTGGTGCGCCTCAGCCGGCTGGTGCTGGAGCACCCGGCCATCCTCGAGCTGGACATCAATCCGCTGCGGGTGGCGCCGGGGGATGGGGAGGGCGCCCTGGTGGCCCTCGACGCCCGGGTGCTGCTGCAGGCGTCCTCCGGAGCCACCTGCTTCAGCCCAAGGCCGGCGATCCGCCCCTACCCCAGCGAGTACCTGCGCGACTGGCGGCTGCCCGACGGCTCAGCGGTGACCCTGCGGCCGATCCGGCCGGAGGACGAACCCCTGGTGGTGGCGTTCCACCGCACCCTCTCGGAGCAGAGCGTCTACTTCCGCTACTTCCATCTGATGACCCTGGGCCACCGCATCGCCCACGAGCGGCTCACCCGGATCTGCTTCACCGATTACGACCGGGAGATGGCCCTGGTGGCGGAGCGGGCCGGGGAGAACGGCGCCCCCCCCGAAGTGCTGGGGGTGGGGCGGCTCAGCCGGATCCACGACGAGAACGCGGCCGAGTTCGCCATGCTGATCGCCGATCCCTGGCAGCGGCAGGGGCTGGGCACCGCCCTGCTGGGCCTGCTGCTGGAGATCGGGCGCCAGGAGGGACTGGAGCGGATCTGCGCCGAGATCCTGCACGAGAACCGGGGCATGCAGCACGTCTGCCGGAAGCTGGGCTTCCGGCTCCGGCCCACGGCCGAATGCGTGCACGCCGAGATCAGCCTCCTGGAGCCGGCCGCTGGCCTGCCGGAACGGGACGGGATTCCCTCGCCAGCCAGTGCAGCTGCCAGGCCCGCTGCAGATCCACCCGCGTGACGTGGTAACCCAGCCGGCGGGCGGCCAGGATCAGCTCCGGGGAAGAGCGGCAATGGCGCAGCCCGCGGCGGATCACCTCATCCGTCTCGGCCTCATCGACAAGGCGCTCGAGTTCGCTCCAGCTCATCGGGTTCTCCCACCCTCCCGTTCAAGCTGGCAACGGCGGCGCGATCCGACCAGGGTTCGGACAGCAAGCGATGCACAGGGCAACGGAGGCGATGGGCAGGGCGCGCCGTTTGCTGGAGTCGCATCCTGTCGGACATCGGCCGGGAGCCGTTCATGGATCGGTCACATGGCTTCGCTTGATTGATGTCAGCCCCACCTCAGGGGTCGCTCCTCACAACGCGAACACCATGAACACCATCCTTCGTAAGGGGTCCCGCCGCCTCGTGGGCCTGCTGGGCACCACCGGCGTCCTGGCCCTGGTCGCCGCCCCCCTGGAGGCCTTGGCCGGTCCCTGGGGCCCGTCCGGCGCCCCCCGCCAGGTCGACAGCCGCCGTGTTCCCTACCCCGTGCAGACCCTGCCCAGCCCCTCGTCCTACGGCGACGGCTACGGCGGCGGCTACCGGGCCGACTACGACGTCGACCGCTACCGGGCCAACCTGCCGGTGGCCCCCGACTACGTCCAGGCCCAGACGGCCCAGCGCTGCAACGTGGGCCGGCTGGTGGGCGGCATCATCGGCGGCGGCCTTGGCTACGCCGCCTCCCGCCAGGACGGCCGCACCTGGGCCGTGCCGCTCGGTGCCCTGCTGGGTCAGCAGATGGGCTGCAGCATCGGCGCCCAGCGGGCTCCCCTGCCCTGGTGAGCCCCCGGCTCAGGAAGCGGTTCCGAAGGCCACCTGACAGGCGGCATTGAGGAGTTCCGCTTCCTGGGCACTGCTCGGCTCCTGGCCGTTCAGCAGCCCCGACTGACAGTCGGCCGAAAGCTGGTACACGGTGCCGTTGGCACTGACGTCAAAGGCCACCGTGCTGGTTCCGGTCGGCTGGACCGTGCCGAACATCAGCTGGTAGTCGGTGTTCGGCACCACGATCACCGTCTGGTTGCTGGACACGGCGGCGTCGACGGCACTGTTGATGATGGAGGCCGTTGCCAGCGTGGCCACACCCCAGGTGGCGGCCCGGGCCCCCCACCAGCCCCAGGACGGGGTGGCCCAGCCGCCGTACCAGCCGTGGTTCCAGGGCCGGGCGACGCCCCAGCCCGGACGGGCCCAGCCGGGCCGCACGCCGATGGCGTTGACGTTGACGGCGCGGTTCCAGTTGCGGTTGACGTTGACGCTGCGGTTGAGGTTGCGGTTGACGTTGACGTTCCGGTTCAGGTTGGCGTTGACGTTCCGGTTGAGGGTTCCGGCTCCGGCGGGCCTGTTGAGGCCAGGGGTGCCGACCACCCCCCCGGGCCGCGCCGCAGGACGATTCAACGAAGGGCCCCCCAGGCCACCACCGGCGACGCCGCTGCTCCAGCCCCCGGCGGGCCTGTTGGCGCCCCGGTTGAGACCGCCGGCCCCGCCGGATCCCTGGAAGCCGCTGCGGCCCAGGGATCCGCCGCCACCGGCGCGGCCCAGACCAGCGCCACCACCACCGCCCCCAAGCCTGGCGCCGCCACCGCCGCCTCCCATCCGAGCCCCGCCGCCACCGCCGCGGGCGATCAGCTCCGGGGCGTGGGGGGAGGAGAGCTCCAGGGCCAGGCCAGCCCCGACCGGCGAGGCGATCACACCGGCCACCAACAGGGCGAGTCCGCTCAGATTCTTCATTTCAGCAACAGGGCGCAGGCGTCGTCGTAACAGCTGGCGTCCACCCGGCCGTCGGAGCCGAAGTGGACCATCACCAGATCACGGCCCTGGAGGCGGGTGTTGGTGCGATCCTCCCGGACGCTGTTGAGGTAGTTGGGGTTGACCACGCAGAGGTCCTTGCCGTTGAAGCAGACCGTGTTGGTGGAGAAACGGGCCGAGGCACCGCGCAGGGGGCTCCATTGCTTGGTGTCATTGGCCCAGATCGCCATCGTCACCGGTTCAGCGGTGATGCGGACCGTTTCGGTGGCCTTGCCGATGCGGTGGCGGTAGAGCGTGGCCCCCCCCATGTCCACCGCTTCCACCGTGCAGGGCACGGGAGCAGCCCCCTGGAGCGAACACTGGGTGGTGAGGGTGTACAACACCTGCCCCGTGGGAGCCGCCTTCGCAGCCGCAGCGGGCTGGGGGGCCAGCAGGAACGTGGCCGTCAGGCCAGCCAGGACTCCGCCACCCAGAAGGGCGGGGCAGAAACGGGTCACGCCATCGTGGCGGCCGCAGGGCTGAAAGCTGATCCGGCGGTGGGGCATGGGGAAAGGAACGAAAGGGGCGGCTGCGCGATGGCTAGCGATGAATCCAGGGTGGGCACCAGGGATCTGGGTGACGGGGCTGTCGCGCAAAACGTTGTAATCAAGGGCGTTGGGGCCTGGAGATCCGACAGCGCCGATGAACGAGAACCGGTGAGGGACTGTCTGCTCAATCCACCCCAAGCAGACCCTTCTGCCAGCGCAGGAATGGAATCGAGAGGAGAACGGTGACCAGCAGGTAAGCCAGCACGGCCAGTTTCAAGCCGGGCATCCCTTCGCCGTGGGTGGTGGCGAACAGCAGGGCCAGGCCCGGGTTGCGCATCGAGGTGACCAGGGCCACGGTGATGCGCTCGCGAGGCTCCCGGCCAGCCATGAGGGAGCCGATGGCGAGAGCCGCGGCCACCATCACCGCCATGAATCCCAGGGCCAGCCAGTTGGAGGCCACGAACGGCAGCAGCAAAGGGCCGGCCTTGATCAGCACGAGCACGATCAGGAGCAGAAGCAGGCCGTTGGCGAGCTTGTCGAGCGGCCCCTCCAGCCGCGCCACCCATTCGGGCTTCCAGCGCCTCAGCAGCAGGCCGGCCAGCAGCGGCAGCACCTGGACCTTGCCCACCTGCAGGGCCACCTCCCGGGGGGCGATGTCCCAGCCATCGATGCCGAACGAGGCCCGGAACAGATCAGCCAGCAGGGGAATCGAAACGATCGCGGCCACGGCCGCGCAGGCCTGGAGCAGCGCCGCCAGCTGGCGGTCGCCGCCCGTCTTGCCGGCCTTGCGCAAGGTGAGCGGGGCGCTGGGGCAGACCGCCATCAGGACGATGCCGAAGCGGGCCGGCGGGGAGAGGGTGAAGCCCAGGGGCAGCTTCATCAGCACCAGCGCCACCAGGGGCACCAGCACACAGGAGCCGATCAGCACCCGGATCACCAGGGCGGGCCTATGGCGCAACTGGGCGATCGCCTCCAGCTGCAACCCCAGGCCGAGGGCGAGCATGATCGTGAAAAGAGTCAGGCCGACGAGTGCGGCAGAGGCCTGGGCCATGGAGATCAGGAGAAGGGAAGGGAGGAGCTGCGAAGGCTCAGGGCGCCAGCCCCCCTAGGCCAGCACTCCCAGGGCGATCGAGCCTGGCTCTCGGTCGGCGAAGCCGTCGCTCTTGAGGCGGCGCGGATCCATGGTTTCACCCATGCCCCCTCTCCCCGACCTCGCTAGCGTTGAACCAGCCACAGACACTCCATCGATGGCCGTTCTCAACCGCTGCGCGATCGCGGTGGCGCCCCGGCAGCCGATGGTGGACTGGACCCGGCCGTTCTGGACCCGCGAGGACATGGAAGGGCTGGGGGAGGACCACAGCCTCTACCTGATCCCCACCTACGACAGCGAACTGGAAGCCCAGGACCGGCTGCTGGACAGCTACGGCCAGATCTTCGCCGCCGAGCTCGACCTCTGGTGCCGCGACCGCAGCCGCTGGCCCCATCCCCGCAGCCTCGAACTCTTCGAGGCCTGGTTCTCCGTGCGCTTCTTCCCCCTTGTCGAGGACCTGGACACGGCGCCGCTGCACACCTACGTCATCGATGACGACCTCCAGGACGTCCTGCGCGAGGCCATGGGCTGAGCGATGTTCTTCCGCATCCACCATCGCCTCAGCTACACCTACGACCGGCCCGTCTTCCTCGAGCCGATGGCCCTGCGGCTCACCCCCCGCCAGGACGGCAGCCAGAGGATCCTCGAGCACCACCTGCGGCTGGAGGAGCCTCCGGCGGGCCTGAGCCGGGTGCTCGAGCCCGATGGCACCGACGCCATGGTGGCCTGGTTCCAGCAGGAGCGGGACCAGCTCACGATCACGGTGGACATGCTGGTGGAGACCCTGCGCAGCAACCCCTACGACTGGATCGTCACCCACCGGGAGGCCCAGCACCTGCCGGTGAGCTACCCGGAGGCGGAGGCCCGCTCCCTGGCAGGCTGTCTGCAGGATCGGGCCGATCCTGAGGTGCGCGCCTGGGCCCAGGCCATCGCCGACCGGGTCGACGGATCGGCCACCGCCTTCCTCAGCGCCCTCGCCGATGAGATCCACCACGGTTTTCACCATGTGGGCCGGCTGGAGGGGGAGCCCACCGATGCGGCCGAGACCCTCCGCACGCTCACCGGAGCCTGCCGGGACACCGCCATGCTCTATGTGGTGGCCTGCCGCAGCCAGGGTCTGGCGGCGCGGTTCGTGAGCGGCTACTCGATGCACCACCCCCCCGAGGTGAGCGAACACGAGCTGCACGCCTGGGCGGAGGTGTATCTGCCCGGAGGCGGCTGGAGGGGATTCGACCCCAGCCTGGGCCTGGCGGTGGCCGATGGCCACCTGGTCCTGGCCGCCGCGCCCGACCACCATCTGGCGGCGCCGGTCAGCGGCCGCTACCGCGGCACCGGCGTGGGCTCCAGCCTGACCTACCTGATCCGTCTGCAGGCCGCCGATGCGCTCGGCGGCCTGGAGGGGTCGCCTCAGCCGATGATCCCGAGCTGAAGCCAGCAGCCGGCGGGCGCCAGCTTCTCCACCACCACCGGGGTCTGGTGAGCAAGCACCAGACTGTGGGCATACCGCTCCGCCTCATCGCGGTGGTCGAAGGTCGGGCCGGTGACCTCGTTGGGCACGGTGGTCTCGTTCTGGTCGGCGGGTCGGACCCGGTAGCGGCCGCGAGGGCTGGGATCACTCATGGGCCCAATCTGCTCCCCGGCCACGCCAACAGGCCGCAGCAGCAGAGTGTCTTTCGATCCGTGCCGGACTCCCCACACGCCGCGGCGCCGGCGGGCCTGAAACAAACCAGCCAAAAAAACCGCCCCCGGAAACCCAGGGGCGGTGCAATGGAAACCGGTGCCTACCAGGGCCCGGTGTCCCGGCAATGACTCAGTAGCGGCTGCGGCCACCGCCGCCGCCGTACCCACCGCCACCGCCGCCGTAGCCGCCGCCGCCGCCACCGGAGCGACCACCGCCGCCGCCGCCGCCGCCGGTGCGGGGCTCGGCCTTGTTCACACGGATGCTGCGGCCCATCCACTCGACGTCCTGAAGATCATCGATGGCCTTGGTCTCGTCGGCGTCGTTGGTCATCTCGACGAACGCGAAACCGCGCTTGCGACCCGTGTCGCGATCGAGGGGAAGGGTGCACTGGCGCAGTTCGCCGTACTGGGCAAAAAGGTTCTTCACGTCTTCCACTTCGGCGTCGAAGGAAAGATTTCCGATGTAAATGGTCATGAACCTGAAAAAAACTATGAACCGATCCTTCGACAGCCCTTTTAGAAAGTGATGAGCTCGCTGGAGAGAAATCTTGGAATCTTCCCTACCCTACAGCCCCCGCGGGCCGGGACCCCAGGAGGTGGCGGGTCGGGAAGACCGCCCGGGAGGCGTCAGCGGAGGCCAACAGCAGGCGTGAAAGGCGATCCCAGCGGGGCCGTGCAGCAGATCTGCTGCGTCCCCCTCACATGCGCGACATCGCCGTGATCTTGTTGAGCTTGTCCCGCTCGAGTCCTTCGAGTTCCTCGACCTGCAGCAGACCATCCTTCACCAGGCTGGCGAAGACGAACAGCAGGCCGGGGAGCCGGAAATCGAAACGTCCTTCGATTTCATGGCGCTGGATGCTGAGAAAGTCATGCAGTTTCCAGCATTCCTCCACGGAGTCCATGCGGTTCGCATGGGCCTGAACGGCCCGGATGATGCCGATCGCGGCTCTGGAGTGGGCCTTGTCGAAGGCGCGGCGGGCCACCTGCTGTTCCTGATCCGTCCACTCCAATACCGCACTCACCATGGGTCTCAACCGCTGGATTTGGACGTTAACGCCCAGGCCTGAGCGGCCGCGAGTCATCGGCGGGGCCGTAACCATGACCGTGATGCTGGGCAACGTGGCCCCGCAACTGCGGCAGTCGGAACCAGGGCACCGCCGGGTGGGCATGGTGCTCCCGGTGGTACCCGAAGTGGTAACAAGCCAGCAGGGAGAGAAGGTGGGGGTACCCCAGACTTCTGACCGCATGGAGGCCGGCGGGGCTGGATCCGTCGCCGCGATGGGGAAGATAGGTGCCGAACAGAAACAGCTGGAACGAGCTGAGAACCAGCGGCAGCACCCAGAAGGTGGGGACGGCCAGCGCCCGGCGGGGATCCAGAAGCATCAGGCCTCCCGCCACGGCCAGCCAGCTGGCCAGGAGCAGGACCAGCTGGCCCAGGGAGAGGTAATTCCCCATGAACCGGGCGTACCAGCGCAGGGCCCCGTCACCACTGGCCCGACGGAAGTCCGGATCCAGGCGGCTGCCCGGGAAACGGTGATGGCGCAGGTGATGGCGGCGGCAGCGGGCGTAGGGAAGGCCGGCGTAAAGGAGCAGGGCCAGCCGACCCAGGCCGTCGTTGAGCCGCTGACGACCCGGCACAAGGGTGCGGTGCATCGCATCGTGGCCGAGGATGAACAGGCCCGTCTGCAGGAGCGTGCGCAGGGCGATCACCAGCCCGAGTGCCGCCGGTGTCCAGCCAGCAGGATCCGCCAGCAGGGCCAGCACCAGGGTGGCCAGCCAGGCCCCGAAGATTCCCGCTCCCAGCAGGAGTCCCGTACCTCCCCAAGCCAGTGTGACCGGAGAGGCCGAGGCCTCCCCGGTCAAGGGACCCGCAGGCGCGGGGAGGGTGAAGGGGCTTCTCAGCGGGCGAACTTGAGCAGTTCGGCGGGGGAGGCCAGCAGATCGATCGCCACGAAGTAGATCTTGTTGTCGGGATCGAGCAGGAAACGCCAGGCCACGTTCATGCCGACACCGGCTCCGAACCAGGGGGTCTGCACCTTTCCGGTCACCTTGATCTGGGTGAAACCGCCATCGGAGGGCTCGCTCACGCCGGTTTCGGGCAGCAGCTTGAGGTTCTGGCAGTCCTCGCGGAAGAAGCGCAGGATGGCGTCGGTGCCGACGATGGGCCGCTGGAAGGGAGGCTGCAGGGCGCCGTCGGGCAGGAACAGCTGGATCAGCTGATCGAAGTCGTTGGCATTGAGCAGATCCATGTAGGAGAGGATCGTGGCGTTGTCGACGCCGGCGATCGAGACCTTGGTGCGCTGCTCGGGGGCCGTCGGCAGCACGATCGGCTCGGCGATGCGCTCGCTGCCATCCACCTTGCTGGGGTCGAAGCCCATGTCGACGACGAAGTTGCGCAGCACGGTGATCTGCTGACCCGCATCGATGCCCTTGAGCGAGGACAGCACCGAAGCGGCGTTGGCGGAGAGCTGGTAGCCCTCGGGGATGGGGGCGACGATGCCCTCCTCCATCCACTCACCCAGGCGATACCAGAAGCCGAGCTTGATGTTGACCGACCAGATCGCATAGGTGCGGCAGATGTCGGTGTCGGCCCGGTTGGCCAGATCCACCATCACCTGGCTCTGGTCGGCGAAGGTCATCGCCTTGATCCGGTTGAGCACCGGCTCGGCGAACTGCATGCGGGCCGCACCGGGGGCGGCGATGGTGATGGTCTTGCCCATCTCGAGGTAAGCGAACCAGATCAGGGCCAGCTGGTCCTCGGCGCTCAGGAGGCTGAAGCGGGCGGTGAGGGCCGGCACCACGTCGGCCGAGAGGGTGTCCGGAAAGATCTGGGTCGCTTTTTCGAGCGTGAACATGACAGGAACCTCCGGAAGGTCAAGAAATCTTTACAAATCCTAATGCATGGCGGTGGACATGACGGCGTTGCGACCACCTGACACCAAGGAAAGCACGATTTCGTGTCCGTCAGCACAGCAAGCCGGAGGCAGATCCAGCTCACCGTGCTGCGGACAAGGCCCCCGGAGATCCCTGCCAGCGGGCGACGCTCAGGGCGCTCCGGTGCTGAGCATGGCGGCCGCGGTCCACAGGACCAGGCCGGTGATGGCGAAGCCACCGGCGGTGACCAGGCCCTGCCAGATCTGGCGGGCCAGGGGCGAGGGCTGCTCCCCGAGCCAGGCGGGACGAGGCGTGCCGGGGGACCAGGGGCTGGAACCACGGGGCGCCCGGCTGGCGATCACGTCGCGCCAGCGGCCGTCGTAGCGGGGCGCCTGCTGGTTGAAGGGGCGCTCGCCCTGGGCCCGACCCGGCAGCACCCGCGAACGCTGGTAGGGCACGGTGTCGTAACCGAACGCCTCGAGGTACTCAGCCGAGTCGAGCAGGGTGTCCACCAGGGCCACGAGCCCGTGCTGGGCGATCAGGATCGAGTAGCGGATCCGTTCCTGTTCCCCATACACCGGGCGCCCCAGAACCCTGCCAACCAGTTGTTCTGCCAGGCGATAGTTGCTGTTGCAATCATAGAAACCCTCACGGAATCGCCTGGAAAGCAACAGGCCACGGATGAAATCCCTCATGGTGATCTGTCCGCTGCGCAACTGGGATTCCAGCACCGCTTCACGATCCACCTTGAAGGCGTGGAAGAAGACCTGGCGATAGGCCTGCTCGATCTGGACGTCGAGGCTGAGGCGGTCTCCGGAGGCCTTGCGGGTCTCCAGGGTGGCGACGGCCTGGCGGGGGGATTCCTCACTGGCGATCGCGAAACTCGGCACCCTGGCATTGAGGCTCGAGGGTCGGGCGGCGAGCAAAGGAAGGGCCATGGAGGGATTCAGGGTGAATGACCCGGAAAGATAACCGTGACCAAAACCGGCCTTGGGAAACCGGCCGGATCCATCACACAGCTTTACTTTCGGGGACTGCCACGGGTGGCGGTGGCAGGGTTGCGGGGCGCTCGCTGGGCTCGCAGTCGAGCCTCAGGACCCGTTCAAGGGTCTGGTTGCGATAAGTTCTCAGGCAGTACTTGCAACCGCCAGTGGTTTGGAGATGACGCTCCGGCGTGATCACAATCTCCCGGACAGGATGCTCCAGACAGCGAATCTTGATCGGGCTGCGGAAGCTCTTGTAGTTGATCTGCGAATAATCGTATCTGCTGCCGAATCTGGACCGGGCTCGCTCCAGAAACGTGGCTTCATCGATCCGTAAACCCATTGGTCGATCCGCGTGAGTCAGGAAGAAAAAACCCGGCTGCGTACGTCAGGCTGACGACGGACCCGGAAGCACGGTCCCATGCTCGGGACCCCATGGGCTCAGGGGGTCAGGAGGCTGACCCAGCCAACGGTCGTCAGGGGCTGTGATCAGGAACCGTTCGACGGGCTCGATGGTGCCTGAACTCAGAGGATTCTGCCGCCCAGGCCGGGCAGGCTGGCCCAGCGCATGAATTCTCCACACTTCGCCGTGGTCAGGGACAGGGGGACCCGGGGGTGGCCAGCTCCTCGGTGATGACCCGGAAGCCGGTGAGCTGGTGGTCACCGAAGGAGCGCAGGAAGGGCACATCCGCCGCATCCCGTCCCCGGGCGATCAGCACCCGGCCGATGCGGGGCCGGTTGTGGCGGGGGTCGAAGACATGCCAGCGATCCTCGAGAAACACCTCGAACCAGGCCGAATAGTCGATCGGTTCCGGCTGGGGCGTGGTGCCCGTGTACCCCAGGTAGCCGGTGCAGTAGCGGGCGGGGATGTTGAGGCAGCGGCAGAGGCTGATGGCCAGGTGGGCGAAGTCGCGGCAGACGCCGCGCCCTTCCCGCAGGGCGTCGTGGGCGGTCTTGTCGCTGCGGGCGGCGCCGTAGTCGAAGCGAAGTTGCTCATGCACCCAGTCGCAGATGGCCTGCACCCGTGACCAGCCGGGGCGGACGCCGCCGAAGCGCCCCCACGCGACCTGGGCCAGGCGATCGGTATCGCAGTAGCGGCTGGGGTTGAGGTAGGGGTAGGTCACGATCGGCAGCGCCCCCACCGGGCACTCCCC
This sequence comes from Synechococcus sp. CCAP 1479/9, assembly GCF_019038535.1. Classification (NCBI taxonomy): domain Bacteria; kingdom Bacillati; phylum Cyanobacteriota; class Cyanophyceae; order Synechococcales; family Synechococcaceae; genus Synechococcus; species Synechococcus sp. CCAP 1479/9. The sequence continues at coordinate 32,722 of NZ_JAFKRK010000032.1, forward strand.
CACCTCAGGCGCCACTGGATCGGGAAGGCCGGGGTCGGCCACCACCACCTCGAATCCCAGGGTGGTGCTGCCCGTGGAGGCCATGAAGCGGCAGGCACGGTTGCCGTCGGCATCCGTGAGCACCTCGGCGATCCGGTCCGGGCTCAACCGCAGCCGCTCGGGGCCGCGGCGGTCCTCCAGGCGGCTGCCATGGGGATGGACCAGGGCCAGCACCGGGGTCGGCGCCCAGCAGGAGAGGGTCAGTTCGCAACCGAGCCGGATCAGCATGGAGAAGGCATGGCGAACGGAGCGGCCCCGAGGGTCGATTGTCGCCCCCCGGGCGGGGTTCCGGGGCGGGCATCGGTGATGGGGATCCCTGGCCCGGATGGTGGTCGGGGCCGCTGCGCCGCGACCGGGACAGGGACGGCAGCGGAACGGTGTGGTCGGCGCCCAACATCTGCTGCGCTGGTGCTGCACTGGTGCTGCGGCAGCGCAACGGAGTCGCGGCGGTGGCCTCCAAGGGCGATCCCTGCTAGTACAGATGTACCGCTTTCCGCAGCCATGCCCTCCGCTCCAGGCCCCACTCCAGACTCCACTGACCCCTGCGACGTCTGGCCCTATCTGGGGCCGGAACAGCTGCTCCCCAGCCGCAGCCGGCACGTCTGCCTCACCTGTCAGTGGTTCCGTCACCACGCTGATGCCGACCGCATCCCCCTGCTGAGCTGCCAGTGGCATCAGGCCCTGATCTGCCACGGCGACCATCTCACCCAGCGCTGTCCGAGCTGGCTGGAGCCGCTGCAGCGAAGCTCCGGCTGGTGTCCTGAGGCCGCCTGAGCACTGGCTCCGGATGGGGCAGAGCTCTCGATAGGGTGGGCCCTGCCCGCCCCCGTCCGCATGGCCATCGTCCGCGCGCAGGGCCTCGGCAAGACCTACCGGGTGGCCGACAAGCAACCCGGACTGGCCGGCACCCTGCGTCACTTCGTGAACCGCCGCGAGCGCCTGATCGCGGCGGTTCAGGACGTGAGCTTCTCGATCGAGCCGGGCGAGTTCGTCGGCTTCCTGGGGGCCAACGGTGCCGGCAAGACCACCACCCTCAAGATGCTCACGGGGCTGATCCACCCCACCAGCGGCACGGTGGAGGTGGCCGGGTGCCAGCCCCAGCGCCGGGAGGCGGATTTCCTCGGCCAGATCACCCTGGTGATGGGCCAGAAGCAGCAGCTGATCTGGGATCTGCCGCCACTGGATTCCCTGCGGGTCAACGCCGCCGTCTACGGCATCCCCCCCGAGGAGAGCCGGCGCCGCATCGCCGAGCTGGCGGAGATGCTCGAACTGGGGGACGAACTGCGCCGGCCGGTGCGCAAGCTCTCCCTCGGCCAGCGGATGAAGGCGGAGCTGCTGGCGGCCCTGCTGCACCGCCCGGCGGTGCTGTTCCTCGATGAACCGACCCTGGGGCTGGATGTGAACGCCCAGGCCCGGGTGCGCAGTTTCCTGGCCGACTACAACCGCCGCTTCGGGGCCACCGTGCTGCTCACCAGCCACTACATGGCCGACATCACCGCCCTCTGCCCGCGGGTGCTGCTGATTCACGAGGGCCGCCTCTTCTACGACGGCAGCCTCGAGACGCTCACCCAGCGGCTGGCACCCTGCCGGGAGGTGCGCCTGGAGCTGCATGCGCCCATGGGGGCCGAGGCCTTCGCCAGCTACGGCGAGGTGGAGGCCATCGAGGGCCGGGAGGTGCGGCTGCTGATCCCGCGGGAGCGGCTCACCGAGCAGGTGGGACGCCTGCTGGCCGACCTGGCCGTGGTCGATCTGTCGGTCTCCGACCCGCCGATCGAGGACATCATCGGCCGGCTGTTCCATCAGGGGGCCCTGGCATGAGGGGGGGCCTGGGCCAGCGGCTGGGCCACGCCCGCCGCATCGCCGCCGTGCTGCTCTCCAGCCAGTACGCCTACATGCTCGAGTACCGGGCCGAGATCGTGCTCTGGGCGCTCTCGGGGGTGTTGCCCTTCATCATGCTGGGCCTGTGGAGCGCCGTCGATGCCGGCGGCGGGCTGGGGATGAGCTCCCTGCAGCTGGCCCGCTACTTCCTCTCGGCCTTCGTGGTGCGTCAGTTCACGATCGTCTGGGTGATGTACACCTTCGAGGAGGACAACCTCAACGGCCGCCTGTCGCCCTATCTGCTCCAGCCCCTGCCGCTGGTGTGGCGCTACGTGGCCGCCCACCTGTCAGAGCAAGCCACCCGGCTCCCTTTCGTGGCGATGCTGGTGGGTCTGTTCTTCCTTCTCTATCCCGCCGCCTTCTGGTGGCCCTCGCTGCCGTCGGTGCTGCTGGCGGTGCTGGCCACCCTGGCGGCCTTCGCCCTGCGCTTCCTGATGCAGTTCACCCTGACGATGGTGTGCTTCTGGAGCGAGAAGGCCAGCGCCCTGGAGCGCCTCCTCTATCTGCCCTACCTCTATCTGTCCGGGCTGGTGGCCCCCCTGGCCCTCTATCCCGAGGGAGTCCGGGCCTTCGCCTTCTGGACCCCCTTCCCCTACATGGTCGATGTGCCCGCCAGGATCCTGGCCGGTGAGACCGTGCCGGTGCTCCAGAGCTTCGCGGCTATGGCCGCCTGGGCCGCCCTGCTGCTGCCGATCAATCTGCTGCTGTGGCGCCGGGGGCTGCGCCACTATTCGGCCATGGGGGCCTGATGGACAGGTACCTCTCCACCCTGCGCATCTTCTGGATCGCCTCACTGACGGCGGAACTGGAATACCAGGCGAATTTCCTGATCGAGCTGGTGGCCACGGCCGGCAATCTGGTGGGCAGCATCTTCGTGCTGTCGCTGTTCTACGGGCGCGGCCAGTCCCTGGGGGGCTGGAGCTGGGAAGGGGCCCTGGTGGTGCTGGGGGTCTACACCCTGCTGGAGGGGATCACCAGCACCCTGCTGCAGCCCAACCTCAGCACGATCGTGGCCCACGTGCGCACCGGCAGCCTTGATTTCGTCCTGCTCAAGCCGATCGACAGCCAGTTCTGGCTCTCGGCCCGCACCTTCTCCCCCTGGGGCCTGCCCGGCATCGCCCTGGGGGCCGGCCTGATCGGCTACGCCGCCTGGAAGGCCGGCGCCACCCCGGCGCCCCTCACCCTGCTGGGGGCGGCCCTGATGCTGGTGGCCAGCCTGATGATCCTGTACAGCCTCTGGTTCGTGCTGGCGGCCAGCAGCATCTGGTTCGTGAAGATCTGGAATGCCACCGAGGTGCTGCGCAGCGTGCTGGTGGCGGGCCGCTTTCCGGTGAGTGCCTTCCCGGCCGGCCTGCGGGCCTTCTTCACCTTCATCGTGCCGGTGGCCTTCCTCACCACCGTGCCGGCCGAGGCGATCCTGGGGAGGGCCTCCGGCCCCTGGCTGCTGGCCGGTGGCGCAGTGGCCATTGCCTCGGTGGTGGCGAGCCGCTGGTTCTGGAACTTCGCCCTGCGCTTCTACACCTCCGCCTCCAGCTGAATGGAGCCCCTCGTCCCCCTGCCCCTGGAGGAACTGCCGGAGCTTCCCCCGCTGGCCCTGGCGGTGGTGGGCCACGTGGAGATGGTGAGCTTCGTCGGCGTGGACCATCTGCCGGCGGCCGGCGAGATCCTCCATGCCGAGGACTTCTGTGAGCTTCCCGCCGGCGGCGGCGCCGTGGTGGCGGTGCAGATGGCCCGTCTGACGGGAGAGCGGGTTCCCTTCTTCACGGCCCTGGGCGATGACGCCCTCGGGCGCCGGGCCGCCGAAGAGCTCGAGGGGCTGGGGCTGGAGCTGCACATCGCCTGGCGGGCAGCCCCGACCCGGCGGGGGATCACCTTCATCGACGCCGGCGGCGAGCGCACGATCACGGTGATCGGCGAGCGCCTGATGCCTACCGCCGACGATGGGCTGCCATGGCAGCGGCTGGAGCAGACCGACGGGGTGTTCGTCACCGCCACCGATGCCGCCGGCCTGCGGCAGGCGCGGCGGGCCCGGGTGCTGGCCGCCACCCCGAGGGTCCGGCTGACGGCCCTGCGGGAGGCGGGCGTGACCCTCGACGCCCTGATCGGCAGCGCCGCCGATCCCGGCGAGGCCTACCGGCCCGAGGATCTCGATCCGCTGCCCCGGCTGCGCATCGGCACCGAGGCCGAGCGGGGCGGGGTGCTGGTTCCCGGCGGCCGCTATGCCGCTGTTCACCGCACGGGGCCGGTGCGGGATGCCTACGGCGCCGGCGACAGCTTCGCCGCCGGCGTCACCACGGCCCTGGCCGCTGGCTGGGATCTGCGGCAGGCGGTGAGCCTCGGCGCCCACTGCGGCGCGGCCTGCCTCGATGGCCGCGGGCCCTACGCCAGCCAGCTGCGGCTCAGCCGCCGCTGACCAGCAGCAGCAGACGGTTGCCCTCCGGATCGGCCAGCCAGGCCTCGGCCCCGAAGGGTTCCTGCCGCGGCGGCTCCACCGGCACCGCCCCCAGGGCCAGCACCACGGCGAGCCAGTCGTGGAGCACCTGCAGGGGGGGCGCCTCCCCCGCCGGGCGCGAGAAACAGAGGGCCAGCCGGCCCTCGCCCCGGGGGCGGGGACGCTGCCGTGAGGGGGCGTAGATCTCCAGACGGCCATCTCCCGGCCCCAGCAGGCGCCAGTGGCTGGGGCTGAATCCCTGCAGCGGGTCCGTCCCCAGCAGGGTGCCGTAGAAGGCGGCCAGCCGCTCGGGGTCATCGGCGGCGAGCACCAGGAAGGGCGCCGGGGCGGGGGGCGTCATGACGGAAGCGGCCTGGGCTCGCCACCATGGCAGCAGAACGGATCCCCGGTGGCCATGGCGGTGTTGGTGCTGAACGAGGCGGAGCGGCGCAAGCTGGACAGCTCCGATGACGCCCTCTTCTATGCCGAACCCCGCTTCGTGCAGCACCTCGATGGGGCCTTCCGCCGCCGGCTGACCGCGCTCTACCGGGAGCGGATCCCTTCCTGCGCGGTGGTGCTGGATCTGATGAGCAGCTGGGTGAGTCACCTGCCGGAGGACATCACCTATGAAGAGGTGATCGGCCATGGCCTCAACGGGGCCGAACTGGCGGCGAACCCGCGACTGGATCGGCACTGGCTGCAGAACCTCAACCAGGACCAGCACCTGCCCCTGGCGGACGCCAGCGTCGATGCGGTGCTGATGGTGGCGGGCTGGCAGTACCTGCAGCGGCCCGAGCCGGTGGCGGCCGAACTGCTGCGGGTGGTGCGCCCCGCCGGCCAGGTGATCGTGGCCTTCTCGAACCGGATGTTCTTCCAGAAGGCTCCCCAGGTCTGGACCGACGGCAGCGACCGGGATCACCTGGCCTACGTCAGCCGGGTGCTGCAGGCCCAGGGCTGGCCGGCACCCCAGCTGATCGCCGAGCCGACCCGGGCCGAGGGCCCCATGGGCTGGCTGGGGGGGCAGGGGGATCCCTTCTTCGCCGTGGTGGCTGAAAAACCGACGCCGTAGGCCCTGCCGATGTCCGACTCCCACCCGTCGCCGCCCCCTGAGCAGCCCCTGCCCCCCTGGCGGGCGCTGCTGCGCGGCGCCCTGGAACGGCAGGGCCGCTCCCCCCAGGCCCGCTGGCTGCAGCTGGCCAGCGTGGCGGCGGATGGCACCCCGCGGGTGCGCACCCTGGTGTTCCGCTGCTGGGCGGGAGCGGCCAGCCTCGATCTGCTCACCGACCATCGCAGCGCCAAGAGCGGCGAACTCGTCGGCACCGCCCCTGTGGAACTCTGCTGGCTGCTGCCCAGAGCCCGCAGCCAGTTCCGGCTGCGGGGCCAGCGGCTGCCGCTCGCTGGCGAGGAGGAGCAACGGGCCCTGACGTTCCACTGGCAGGCCCTCACCCCCCGGGGCCGGGCCCTGTGGGGCTGGCCGGCGCCGGGGGAACCCCTCCAGAGCGAAGGGCCGTTCCCCCGGGAACTGGGGGAGGAGGCCCCGCGGCCGGAGCACTTCGAGCTGCTGCGGGTGGGGCTGCAACGGGTGGAGCTGCTGGAGCTGAGCGGTCACCCCCACCGGCGCCGCCTCTGGCGGGCCGACAACGACTGGATGGAGGAGTGGCTGAATCCATAGCCCGCTGCGGGGGCGTGGCAGCCACGATTAACAGATCGTTACATTAGCCTGGGCAAAAGCGAGCGACCCATGCTGGACGTCCTGTTTCCCATCGTTTACGGGGTGAGCTTCGCGGTGATCGCCGGCGGCGCCTTCGCCCTGATGACCCAGAACCTGCGCAGCGTCGCCTCCACCCCCTCCCCGCGGCAGCGCCACCCGGAAGCTCCGGCCCACGGTGAGGAAGTTCTCTACGTCGACCTCAGCCGCGAGCGGCTGGAGCAGCTCTACGAGCAGGCCGGCTGAGGCCGCCGCTCAGGTCGGGAAAACGGTGATGTTGGCCATTTCCCGGTAGGTGTCATCGGCCATGGCATCGACCCGGAACGCGGTCCAGGTGGCGAAGGGTTCCGGGTCGCTGGCGGCGACCGGCCATTCGATGCGTCGTTTCTGGTAGGTGAGACCGACACAGGTCAGGGCCTGGTCGTCGGCCATCAGGGACCAGAGGAGCTGCAGGTCGCTTCGCTGGTAGGAGACCGGCCCCTCCTGCAGGCAGGAATCGGCCGGATAGCCGGGGGCCAGCTCGAGGCTGCGCTGGTTCTCCCAGCAGAGATAGTCGCCGTTCTCGGTGGGATAGAACCAGCAGGTCTCGTTGTCGGCCTCCCGCAGGGAGAACTGGTCGAGGCAGCGGACCGTCTCGATCCCCAGGCGCTCGGCCGGGTGGCCGGCGCTCGGCTGCCGTTCCGGGCCGCTGAGTTCGTAGGCGCCGAGCCAGAGGGCCCGTGGCTCGAGATGGGGCACCACCGCATCGCAGATCAGCCGCCGCGCCGGCCCCGGATCCGCGGAGACAGCGGCGGAAGGCTCCTCCGGGCAGGGGCTGGTGCGCAGGGGCTCAAAGGGGTCGGCCCCACTGACGTTGGCCTGGCCTGAGCTGACCAGGTCATCCAGGCTCGGGGGATGCTCGGCGGGAACGCGGAACATGCGCAGGGCGATGCCGCTGCGGACGCCCAGGCGCTGGGCCGCCAGGATCTCCTCCCAGGACGCGCCATCGCTGGGAAGGCCTCCCTCGGGAGCCAGTACGAAGACGAGAGCGTGCGCCATGGGGGAGCGGGGTGAACGCCGCAGACATCAAAGCCCGGATGGCAGAACCACCCGGGCCGATGCTGCGAAGGCAGGAGCCGAAATCAGCCGAGGCCGATCTGGGCAAGGATGCCCTGGCCGGTCAGGATCTCGGTGCCGAGGCCGATGACGAAACCGAGCATGGCCAGGCGGCCGTTCCAGGTTTCAGCGAAGGCGACGAAGCCGAAGCGGGTGGTGGAGTCAGACATGGGTGGGTTCGTTGCGAAACTTGAAGGGAGTGTAAACGATCGTGAAGGGATCGGACTGTCGTCAACGATGCCGTCGACGGCCCAGGGGCTCGATCCACTCCTCCAGCACCCCAGGGGCCGGAGCCGGGGCCGAGGCCGGAGCCGGCGAGGCGGGGGACCGGGAGGGTTCTCCGGTGGGAACCAGGCGACAGCCCAGCTGGATGTCCCCCTGGTCGAGAAGGCGACCGAGCCGCAGGGCGGTGGCCTCCTCCAGACGGGAGAAACGGTCCTGGCCGTGGGTGAGCCAGGAGAGTTCGGCGGGGGTGATGACTCCGGTGGACAGGGATTCGAGGTAGAGCTCGCCGACCGTCATGGCTGATGTAACGGAACATGAAGACTATGGCGCGCATCCCCGGGGACCGCGGACGGCCTCGGAGCGCATCAGAGGGCGAATCCGGAGAGGCCCTCGCGGTGGCACCACCGGCACCTTTACATTTCTTAAGACGTTCTTCGGGGGCGGGTCTGGCTGACCCGTCCTTTTTTTTGCCCGCGCTGCCCCGGCGGCCCCACCAGGATGGGGGGACAGTCGGCGGGCGGGCGGATGGAGACGGAAACGGTGCTGCCCCTGGCCGGGGCGGCGGTGCTGATCGTGATGGTGGTGGTGGGCGTGGTGGTGGTGGTGCTGCGGCCCAGCGACCTGCCGAAGCGCTGAAGTCGATTCCTGGGCAGTGGTGATGGCGCTTCAGGTGGTCTGGTTCAAGCGCGATCTGCGCCTCGCCGACCACCGCCCCCTGGTGGAAGCGGCCCGGCGCGGACCGGTGCTGCCCCTCTATGTGGTCGAACCGGAGCTGTGGCGGCAACCGGACAGCTCAGGCCGCCAGTGGAACTTCTGCCGGGAGGCGCTCCAGGAGCTGGGGCAGGCGCTGGCCGAACGGGGACAGCCCCTGGTGGTGCGGGTCGGCGAGGTGGTGGCCGTGCTGGAGGCCGCCCACCGTCGCCTTGGCATCGCCGGTCTCTGGAGCCACCAGGAAACCGGCAACCTCTGGACCTACGCCCGGGATCGGCGGGTGGCCGCCTGGGCCCGCGAACGGGGGATCCCCTGGCAGGAGCTGGCCAGCTTCGGGGTGACCCGGGGCCTCAGGGATCGCCGCGGCTGGGCCCGGGCCTGGGAGCGGCGCATGGCCGAACCGTTGCTGGAGGCTCCCGTCGCCCTGCCCCCCCTGGAGGGCATCGCCCCCCGGGACCTGCCCACCGCCGCCGACCTGGGCCTGGCGGCGGACCCCTGCCCGGCGCGGCAGTGGGGTGGCCGGAAGGCCGGCCTGGAGCTGCTGGACGGCTTCCTGCACCAGCGGGGACGCGGCTACCACCGGCGGCTCTCCAGTCCCCTGACCGCCTTCGAGGGCTGCTCGCGGCTCTCGCCCCACCTGAGCTGGGGCACCCTGTCGATGGGGGAGGTGACCCAGGCCACCCGGGCCCGGCGGGCGGCCCTGGCGACCCTGCCTGCCGAGGCGGCCGCGGGCTGGCCCCGGGCCCTCGACGCCTTCCTGTCACGCCTGCACTGGCACTGCCACTTCATCCAGAAGCTGGAGAGCGAACCCTCGATCGAGATCCTCGAGCTCCACCCCGCCACCCGCCACCTGCGCGTCACCGACCCCGAGCGGCTGGCGGCCTGGTGCGAGGGGCGCACCGGGGTGCCGTTTGTGGATGCCTGCATGCGCGCCCTGCTGGCCAGCGGCTGGATCAACTTCCGCATGCGGGCGATGCTGCTGTCGTTCGCCAGCCATCACCTCTGGATCGACTGGCGCGACAGCGGCCTGCACCTGGCCCGCCAGTTCGTCGACTACGAGCCCGGCATCCACTGGAGCCAGTGCCAGATGCAGAGCGGCACCACGGGCATCAACACGATCCGGATCTACAACCCGATCAAGCAGGGCCTCGACCACGACCCGGAGGGGGTGTTTCTGGGGCGCTGGCTGCCGGAACTGGCCGGGGTGCCGGCGATCTGGCGCCACGAGCCGTGGCGGATGGATCCGGCCACCCAGGTGGCCAGCGGCTGCCGCATCGGCCTCGACTATCCGGCCCCGATCGTGGATGTGGCCGCCGCCGCCCGCCAGGCCCGGGAACGGCTCTGGGGCCTGCGGCGCCAGAGCGGCTTCGGCGCCGCCGCCGACGCGATCCAGGAACGGCACGGCTCGCGCCGCTCGGGCCTTCCGCCCTCCGGCAGGAGGAGCGGCGGGGGCCGTCGCCGGTCGTCGCGGCTGGCCGAGGGTCAGCTGTGCCTGGACCTGGGACTGGGTCCGGAGAGCGCTTCACGTTCCGTTACCTGAATCGCCAGAATCTTCATAATTCTCCCGCCGCCATGACCACCACTGTCCTGCTTGAGATCTTCGCGGGCTTCTTCACGGCCTTCATCGCCCTGTGGATGCTGGCGCTCAACCGTCCGACGGTCGCCGCTGTCGTGCCCACGGGCGCGGACGACCGCGCTGCGGTTCCCGCCTCCGTCACCGCCATTGCCGCAACGATCCGCCAGGTCCTGAGGTCCTACCTCCTGCGGGAAGGGCGCCTGGCCAACGTCGGATTGCTGATCCTGAGGCTGGCGATCGGGACGATGATGATCCACCACGGCCAGGACAAGCTGGCCGATCCGCAGGCGTTCGCTACCAACTATGTGGTGCCCCTGCACCTGCCCTTCCCCCTGTTCCTGGCCCATGTGGCGGGCTACTCAGAAATCCTGGGCAGCTGGCTGCTGATCCTCGGCCTGCTCTCGCCCCTGGGGGCCCTGGCCCTCACCGGCACCATGGCCGTGGCCGCCTACCACCACATCCTCACCAGCGGCTTCAACATCTACGTGCTGGAGCTGGTGGTTCTCTACCTGGGCGGCAGCCTGGCCCTGCTTCTGGTCGGTCCGGGCCGCTACTCGTTCGATGCCGGCATCGTCGATGGGCTGCTGAAGGACAGCATCGAATCCCGGGATGCCGGCGGTGTCCGTGAGAAAGAGACTTCCGGCTTCGGACTGATGGGGGAAGGGGCCTGAAGGCCCTCCAGCGTCCTTCCTGGCCGGCTCCCGACCAGAACCTGGCCAGCCTTCAGGGGTTTGCGGTGGAAGGATCGGCGCCACTGGCCTTGGTGGCGGTGGCCCGTGGGGCTCCCCCCCAGCGGAACTGCACCCCGCCTCCGACATCCCAGGCGGTGCCGGCACCGTAGAAGCCCGCCCCGCCACGGATGAAGAACGTGGTGTTGTCCCTCAGGGTGTAGGCCAGCCCCCCCTGCAGCCCCAGTCCACTGGCCTGGGTCAGGGAGCCCGCCGGCAGGGTGCTGGCCAGGGCGATGCCATCGGTGACCGCATTGGCCGGGGCCTGGCCGAGGAAGCCGGCCCCCAGCCAGCTGAGTCGAACGGAGGGCGTGAGCAGATTCCTGCCCTGGGGCAGGGGAGCCCTCCAGGTGATGCCGATGTCGGCGGTGCCGACGGTGCTGCTGGAGGCCGGCACGCTCCAGAAGCGGTTGGTGAACCCATCGAAGACCGTTGCACCGCCCAGCGAGAGGCTGGTCAGGGTGAGCAGAGCGCTGGGTTCGAGAACCTGACGATCGGACAGCCGGATCCTGCCACCGAAACTGGTGGCGAGATTGAAGGCGCTGCCGCCGACCGAGGAATTGCTGTAGCGGGCACCGATGGCGTTGGAGCTGCTGATGCCGAACGGTTGATCGGTCGTCAGAGCATCGCCTCCCAGGGCCGCCCCGATGAACCAACCGGGCTTGGCGAACTGCACCAGCACCCCGCCACCACCCAGGCTGCCGTTGGCGGATTGGCCGTTGAAGGGGACCGCGAAATCATTGACGGAGCCGCCCCGTGCCTGGAGTGACCCGAAGCGGCCGAAGGCGCCGATCACCAGATCGCCGATGGCGTAGTCGAGCCGCAGACCCATCTGGGCCCCGCTCACCGAGGAGGGGCCTCCGGCCACACCGCTGATCAGGGGACCGCCGAAGCCACTGCCGAACACCCGAAGCCGCCAGCCGTCTCGGTCGCTGAAGTAGCCCCCGGGCTGAACACTGAAGCGGAAGGCCGAGGTGGACGGCCCCTCCGGCTCTGGATCGGCGAGGGGAGAGGACTCGCGCACCTTCTGGGGCAGGGGCTCCAGCAGATCACGGCTGAAGCTCCGCCAGCCCATCCCGGCGCCAAGGGGAAGCAACCGGGCGTCGAGTCGGTAGACATCAACCCGCAAGGGGCGATTCGGCACAACGGAGGCCGGCGTCGCCACAGGTGCCGGCGAAGGCGTCCCCGGCGTGGACGGTGAAGGCGTCGGGGTCGGCGGGGTGACGGGGGGCAGGCAGAACTCCGCCTCGGTTCCATCGGGGCAGATCGCCGCCCGGGCCGGGCCGATCGCGACCACGGCACCGAGAACGAAAGACGGAAGCAGGGCGAGGCGAGCCGCGATGGCCCTCCCGTCGCGGGCGGAAGCGAGGCGCAGCGAAAGAGGCCGTTCAGGGTCAGGTCGAAACGGAAGCAAGATTTTGGTCACTTTTTCTTGTTTTGAGTTTCCTAGCAATACCCACTGACAGCCGTGGCCGAAAACGCTCATTCTTGGGACTCTATAAAGATTCTTTATGGCAACTTTAATGTTCTTAATATGTGGCGTTTAGATGGGCACGACGATATCGAAGCTGCCCTGTCTTGTTCGCAGACTCGGCAAGACAGGTCGTTGCCATAGGATCCGCGCCACGCGAACTATCGACCAGATCCAGGCATGAAATTCCTCGGGCTTGACCTCCTGGCAGGACTTTTGGGCCAAGCCAGCCTTGCCGGTGCACCCAAGGGCGAGGGCCTGCACCGACAGGTTTTCGCCGAGGAAGCGATCGATCCGGCCCTGACGGCGGACATGGAACAGCGCTGGGCGATCGCCCTGCTGAATGTCAACAGAATCCTCGAAGAACTACCCCTCCGGGATGACTATGAGGATCTGCTGAATGAATCGTTCGCCACCGCCGGCAGCGATCCCGATCAGTTCCAGTCCCGGGTGATTTCGCTCGCGCAGGTGATGCGGGGGCCAGGCCTTCAGCTGGCGGTCGAACGGCGCAGCGGAGAGGAACTCTCAGGTGCCAGCGGTGCCTACACACCCCGTGATCCCGATGGGCGGCAGAGGATCTACATCAATGCCAACTGGCTGTCCCTGGCCACCTCCGTGGAGGCCATTCAGCGCGTCCTCCTGGAGGAAGTGGGTCACGCCATCGATCAGTGGCTGAACGGCCCCCTCGATGCCCGGGGGGATGAGGGCGCCCTGTTCGCCGCCCTGGTCACTGGTGCGCCCCTGGATGAGGCGCAGCGGGCGGCGATCCTGGCCGACAACGACCAGCACCAGCTCCTGATCGATGGCCGCTCGCTGGCCGCTGAATTCGCCAGCGCACCGGTGCTCAACGACAGCTTCGTCGGCACCCGCATCACCGCCGAGGACACCCCCCTGGCCATCACCGGCCTGAGCGTGGCCGACAGCGACAACGGTGGGGCGCCGATCACGCTGCGGCTGCGGATCGCCACCACGGGGGGCACGGCCACCCTGGCCAGCGCCGCCCTGATCACCAGCGGCAGCAACGGCAGCGCCGACTTCACCCTGGAAGGCAGCCTGGCCGCCATCAATGCGGCGATCGCCAGCCTCCTGTTCACGCCGGCGGCCGACGCCAACAGCGTCAACACGCCGGTGGCCCCCAGCCTCACCCTGACGGCCACCGATCTCACCAACGGCGACGGCCCCATCAGCCTCTCCACCGGGCCGATCCAGGTCACCCCGGTCAACGATGCCCCCACCCTGGTCACCAGACCCCTGGTGGTGGCGGAAGGGAGCACAGCCAATTTCACATTGGTGAACTTCACCCTCTCGGATGTGGACAACCTGCCCGAGCAGGTGATCTACCGGATCACCTCCCTGCCGGGCAAAGGAACCATCAGGCTCAATGGCAATCCCCTGGTGGTGGGCTCCAGCTTCTCCAGCAGCTTCAGGGGAAGTTTCACCTACACCCATGACGGCTCCCAGGTGCTGCCCGGGGTGATCGCCGGCAGCGACAGTGATGCCGTCACCGTCTCCGTCGACGATGGTGCCGGCGGGCGGATCGCTTCGGCGACCGTTCCGATCAGCATCACCCCCGTCAACCAGGCACCGGCCGTGAGTGGCTCGGTTGCCGTCTTCGAGGGCCAGCGGGGGGTGCCGGTCACCCTCAGCATCAGTGATGCCGACCAGGCCGCGGGCGTGGCCCACACGGTCGTGATCACCTCCCTGCCCCTGCGGGGCACGCTCCGCTACAACGGCACGCCGATCACGGCACCGTTCACTCTTCCTTCGCTGGCGGGGCTCACCTACGACCACGACGGCAACGACCTCAACGGCGGCTTCCCCCCGAACGAGAGCTTCGGCGTCCGCGTCAGCGACGACGGCGGCGGCCAGGGAACCGGCGGGGTGCTCAGCACCAACACCGTCATCAACCTGGCAGTGCAGCGGGTCAACGACGACCCCACCCTCAGCGCCAACAACCCGATCGTCACCCCCACCGGCAGCACGGCGATCACGGCCGCCGCCCTGAGGGTGAGCGATGCGGATTCGCCGTCCTCCAACCTCACCTACACCCTTACGGCGGCAGCGGATCCGGCCCGGGGGCAGCTGCAGGTGTTCCGTGGCGGCACCTGGGTGGGCCTGCTCAGCGGCGGCAGCTTCAGCCAGGACGACATCGACACCGGGCGGCTGCGGTTCAACTTCGTCGACGGCACCCCATCGGGCACCACGGCGGACTTCACATTCACGGTGGAGGACGGCGCCATCGGCCTGCTTCCCGGCGGCTTCACCCAGACCCGGGACGGCGGCATCCACACCAACAGCTCGCCCCAGCCCCTGCCGGGGGATCCGCTGACGCCGATCAGCTTTCGCCTCACCTACCTCAATCCCCTGGGCACCAGCAGCAGCGGCGGCGGCAACGCGCCCGCCAGCCTGCCAGCCAATGCCGCCCCCAGCCTGGCCACCAACAACCTGCTGCGCACCAGCGAAGGTGCCACGGTGACGATCCGGGCCACGGATCTGGCCATCAGCGACAGCGACAGCAACCCGGCCGAGCGGGTCTACCGGCTCACCGCCGCGCCGGCGGGAGGCAGCCTGCGGCTGAACGGTGTGGCCCTCAACAACCTGGACGTCTTCACGCAGGACGACATCAACAACGGGCGGCTCACCTTCGTACACGGTGGAGGGGAAGTCTTCGATTCCGGCTTCCGCTTCAACATCAGCGATGGCCGCAGCGTCGTCAGCAACGGGGCCAGCGATTTCCGCTTCGCGATCCGGGTCACTCCGATCAACGATGCCCCCAGCGCCAGCGTCAGTGGCAGCACCAGCCTGCTGGTGGAAGGGGGCACCTTGACCTTCAACAGCTCCAGCCCCGGACCGCTGCTGGGGGCGGCGGAGCGTCGCGACATCACCATCGCCGACGTCGATGGTTCGGGACAGCAGGTGTTCGCCGGAGCTCCCGGCAACCCCAACCCCGGCGCCGATGCCCTCTGGGATCCGGGCAGCTTCTCCCAGGCCGACACAGCCGACCAGCGACGGCTGCGGATCGACACCCTGCCGGCCAACGGCGTGCTCGAGTTCGACACCACCGGCAGCGGCGCCTGGACCGTGATCGGCGATGGCAGCGGCGGCAGCCTCAATCGCGCCACGCTCCGCATCAGCCAGAGCCAGCTTTCGGCGGGCCGCCTGCGCTATCGCCACAACGGCAACGACGGGCCTGGGGAGCTGGCCGACAGCTTCGTCTTCACCCCCCTCGACCGCTTCGACGCCCCCGGCGCCCCGGTGTCGGTCCCCCTGACGATCGCGCCCCTGAACGATCCGCCGGCTGCGATCGAAAACACTCCCCTCACCGTGGCGGAAGGTTCCCGCGGCGTGATCACAGGAAGCGCCAGCACCAGCACGGCACTCCGGCTGGCGTACGGCGATTCCGACAACAGTCCGATCCAGCGCCAGTACCGGGTCACGTCCCCCACCAGCAACGGTCGGCTCTTCCTCAACGGCCGTGCCCTGGGTGTGAACAGCGTGTTCACCCAGGCCGACCTCGACAACAACCTGATCACCTACCTGCACGACGGGACCGAGACCAGCAGCGATGCCTTCAGCTTCAGGGTGAGCGACGGCGGTGGCGACAACCCGATCAGCGGTGCCACCAACGAAATCCCCGGCACCTTTGTCATCGCGGTCACGCCCGCCAACGACCTGCTCAGCCTGAGTTCCCCGGCTTCCCTTGATGTCTTCGGCAGCGGCTCCACCCCGGTGGCCGTGGCCAGCGCCGGGCTGCTGCGCGCCACCGACAGCGATCTGGACACGATCGGGAGCGGAGAAACCGATCTGCTGCGGATCGAGGTCCAGCTGCTCGATGGGGCCAATGCGGTGGTGCCCTCCGGGCTGATCTCCTTCACCTCCCCAAACCCCACCTCAGCGCGGGCGTTCCTGAGCGGCAAGGGCAGCAACAGCCTGGTGGTGCAGGGCACCCGCAGCGAGATCAATGCGGTCCTCGCCAGCCTCACGGTGGCCTTCGGCGCCGACCTGGATGCCAGCGACCTCAAGCTGCGCGTCAGCGTCGACGACCGCCTCTACAGCGCCGCGGGCGTGCTGGGGGTGGGGGCCAACGGTGGCCCGGTCAACCAGAACGATGGGGCCGGCAATCCGGTGCCCATCGATGCCGCCAACAACCGGATCAGCCGCGACATCGCTCTGACGGCCTCCAACCTCAACGATCTGCCCACGATCACCAACCCCACGCTCTTCAGCGTCAACGAAGACGCCAGCGTCAGCCTGGGCGGCTTCGTGCTGGCCGACGCCGACAGCTTCGGCCGCAACGTGAGCGTGCAGGTGCAGCTGTTCCGCGATGCCGCGCGAACGGTCCTGGCCGATGCCACCACCGAAGGCCGGCTGCTGCTGGGCGCCATCGCCGGCCTGAGCGCCGCCACAGGCGACGGCACCAACACGATCACCCTCACCGGCCCGCTGGCGGCGGTGCAGACCGCCCTCAATCTGTTGCGCTTCCAGGGGGCCCCCGACTTCAACGGCGCCGCCAGCGGCCTGGGCAACCTTTTCCTGCGCACCAGCCTCACCGATTTCGGTCACGCTAATGTGCCCGCCGGCAACCGGGTGTCCGTCGACAACGGCGTGCGCATCACGCCGGTCAACGATGCGCCACTGCTGGCGGTTCCCGCCAACACGGTGATCGCCAGCGGCACCTTCCTCGACATCAGCAGCGGCTTCGCCATCCAGGACACCAGGGACACCAGCCAGGGGGCCACCGATGACATCCGGGTGACCCTCAGTGCCACCGACGGCGCCACCCCCTACGGCAGCCTGCTGATCCAGAACGCCAACGGCGCCACCCTCACCACCAACGGCACCGCCAGCGTGCAGGTGCGGGGGACGCGTGCCCAGGTTCAGGCCGCCCTGAACACCCTGCGCTACACCCCGGCCAACCCCAACGTGGATCGGGTGGTGACGATCACCGCCACCGCCTTCGACTTCGACAACGGGGCCGAAACCGTGGGGGTGATCGGAAACAACACCGCCACCGGCGCGTTCACCATCAACGTGTCCTCCACCAACGAGGCCCCGGTGCTGACGGCGCCGGCCACCCGCACCGTGGTGGAGGACAGCGGCGCCAACGCCTTCACCGGCGCCAACCTGATCAGCTTCAGCGACCCCGACGACTTCGGGGCCCTCGAACGGCTCACCGTCGCTGTCAACCGGGGAACCATCAACCTGGTCACCCGCACGGGGCTGACCGTGACGGGGGGCAACTACGGCACCACCAGCCTGACCGTGACCGGCACCGAGGCCAATCTCAACGCGGCCCTGGCCTCGCTCACCTACACGCCCACGGCCAACTTTCACGGCAGCGCCACGCTCACCGTGGTCGTCAATGACCTGGGCAGCACCGGCAGCGGCGGCGCCCGGCAGGCCGTCAGGAGCGTCGCCCTGACGGTGACCCCGCTCAACGACCAGCCCGTCGCCACCACCAACGTCGTCCTCCCCGCCATCGCGGAAGACGTCGCCGCCGCCGCCATCGCCGGCGCCACCCTCAGCTCCCTGGCCTTCGGCTATTCCGACGCCACCGACAACCAGACCGCCAATGGCGGTGGCAACACGGCCACCCCCTTCTCCTTCCTCGCCGTCGTCGGCGCCACGAACTACACCGCCGCCCAGGGCGTCTGGCAGATCTCCACCTCCGCCACGCCCAACCCCGCCGTCGCCGGCGACTGGATCAACCTCCCCACCGCCGGCCTGTCCACCGCCGCCGCCCTCGTCTTCGGTGCCGCCAGCCGGGTGCGCTTTGTGCCTGCGGCCAACTTCCACGGCACCCCCGGCAGCCTCCTGGTGCGTCTCGCCGATGCCAGCGCTCCTCTCGCCACCAGCACCTCGGCCAGCGCCACCTTCAACCTGGCCAGCGCCGGCGGTACCAGCGGCACCGGTGCGTGGAGTGCCGTCAATCGCACCATCGCCACCAGCGTCACCAACCTCAACGACCGGCCCACCGCCAGCGCCGCCAGCCTCGCCGCCACCACCGAGGACAACCCCAACCCGCCCGGCGCCACCATCGCCGCCCTCGGCTTCGGCTTCAGGGATACGGCCGACGACCAGCGCAGCGTCACCGGCGGTGCCAATGCCGCCTCCGCCTTTGGCGGCATCGCCATCACCGGCAACGCCGCCACCGCCGCCCAGGGCGTCTGGCAGTACAACCTCAATGCCGGAGCCGGCTGGGTCACCATCGCCTCCCCCTCCGACAGCGCCGCCCTGCTGCTGCCCACCTCCGCCTCGCTCCGCTTCCTCCCCAACAGCCCCAACTTCAACGGCACCCCGGGCGGCCTCACCCTCCGCGTCGCCGACACCCCCCTGGCCTTCAGCGCCGCCACCGACCTCACCCCCCTGCTGGGGCCCACCGGCCGCTACTCCGACCCCACCTCCCTCAACACCACCGTCACCCCTGTCAACGACGTGCCGGCCTTCACCAGGGGGCCGGATCAGACCCTGGTGGAGGACGCCGGTGCCCAGAGCGTGGCCGGCTGGGCGACGGGCCTGAGCCGCGGGGGCGCTGCCGACGAGGCCGGCCAGACCCTCAGCTTCCTGGTCACCAACAACAACAACGCCCTGTTCAGCGTCCAGCCCGGCATCGACGCCAGCGGGCGTCTCACCTACACCCCGGCGGCCAATGCCACCGGCACGGCCACCGTTTCCGTGCGCGTTCGCGACAGCGGCGGCACCGCCAACGGCGGCATCGACACCAGTGCCATCCAGACGTTCCTGATCTCGGTGACGCCGGCCAACGACGACTTCAGCGACGCCAACGAGACCCTCTCCATCGCCGAGGACAGCGGTACCACCACCGGCAATCTCCTGAGCGGCACCACCAGTCCCGATGGCCCGGTCTCGATCGCGTCCTTCTCCATCGCCGGCCAGAGCGGCCCCTTCCCCCTCGGCAGCCCCATCACCATCGCCGGCGTCGGCAGCCTCACCATCGCCGCCAACGGCTCCTATTCCTTCTCCCCGGCCGCCAACTACAACGGCACCGTTCCGCTGATCACCTACGCCGTCACCGACGGTTCTGGCCTCAACGACTCCTCCACCCTTTCGATCACCGTCACGCCGGTCAACAACGACTTCAGCGACGCCAACGAAACCCTCTCCATCGCCGAGGACAGCGGTACCACCACCGGCAGCCTCCTGAGTGGCACCACCAGTCCCGATGGCCCGGTCTCGATCGCGTCCTTCTCCATCGCCGGCCAGAGCGGGCCCTTCCCCCTCGGCAGCCCCATCACCATCGCCGGGGTCGGCAGCCTCAGCATCGCCGCCAACGGCTCCTTTTCCTTCACGCCGGCCGCCAACTACAACGGCACCGTTCCCCTGATCTCCTACGTCGTCACCGACGGCTCAGGGCCCAACGATTCCTCCACCCTCGCCATCACCGTCACGCCAGTCAACAACGATTTCAGCGACGCCAACGAGACGATCTCCATCGCCGAGGACAGCGGCACCACCACCGGCAGCCTCCTGAGCGGCACCACCAGTCCCGATGGGCCCGTCTCGATCGCGTCCTTCTCCATCGCCGGACAGAGCGGTCCTTTCCCCCTCGGCAGCCCCATCACCATCGCCGGCGTCGGCAGCCTCACCATCGCCGCCAACGGCTCCTATTCCTTCTCACCGGCCGCCAACTACAACGGCACCGTTCCCC